>CAIWAD010000031.1 GCA_903910645.1 uncultured bacterium
CACGGGAGACACGGAGATCCTGGTGCAATGGAAGCAGGTGACCGACCTGGACCAGAACAACAACTACGCCACTTGCGGCATGGAGAATTTCGGCCACGACATCGGGCTGCAGGTGAGTTACGCCAACCAGCCCTCGCCCGGCTGCGCGGGCTTTGGCCCTGGGCGCGCCGTGCTCTTCACCACGCGCCAGCCCATTCACGACAGTTCTTTCCGCGTTGATGTGCAGGAGCCCCGCCAGCAGCAATGGCTGAACAGCGCCAGTCCCGTGCTGCGCTGGGACCACGACTCTTTCGTGCAGCGGCTGGCGGCAGGCGGCGTGAGCTACCAGAATCTGAGCTACGAGCTAAGCCTGTCCACAGACACGGATCTGCTGTTCACGGCCACGGCCACGGGCGCCACCTACGATCTGGCGGCCAACGGACACAGCCTGCCAGAGGGGCGTGAGCTGCGCCTGGAGATCCGCGCCCTGGTGGATGCCACCAGCTATCCCTCACTGCAAGGCGTGGTGGTTTTCCATGTGGACGCCACTTCCCCAAGTCTGACGCCTGCGCTGCTCAGTGCCTCCCTCTATCCGGGACACCTGGAGGTGGGCGTGCTGGCCAGCGAGACCTTGGCTTCCCTGCGGGCGGAGGCCCTGGCGGGCGATGCCCAGATTCTCTTCACCCTGGAGCAGGATCCCGGTCTGGTGGCACTGTCCGGCGGCCAGGAGCTGCGCTACCTGCGTGCCCAGTTGCAGGAAGGCGTGAGCACCTTGCGCCTCACGGCGGAGGATGCCCACGGCCTGGAGAGCGTGGTGACGCTTCCCCTGGCGGCCCTTCCCTTCACGGAAGGCCGTTTGTCCATGCCGGAAATGGCCGGTCTTGAGCTGGAATGGCAGGGCGGCCAGGACTGGGCCGTGGCGCTGGGCAGGAAAGATGCGCCGGATGCCCGTCTGCGGGCCATGGGCGCCGGACGGGCCGTGGACATCCACCTGCCCTCAAACAACGCCCAGGCCACACTCCGCGTGGACGCCGAGGCGGGCCTGGTGCTGGTCAGCCAGCGGAACGGCGTCTGGCGGACGCTGCCCCAGGAACGGGTGGGCAGTGGCATTGAAGCCCGGCTGGAGCACGATGGATTGGTGGGCTTGATGGCTGAAGGCAGCGTGGAGGACATGCTGCCCGCGGACTTCCAGGTGGTGGGCAACCATCCCAATCCTTTCAACCCGGAGACATGGATCCGCTTCCAGCTGCCCGCCGAGGGCGCGGTACAGGTGGACATCCACAACCTGGCAGGCGCGCTGGTGCGCCGACTGGCCACTGGACAATTGGCCGCCGGCACCCACGATCTGCGCTGGGACGGACGCAACGACGCCGGTCTGCCCGCCGCCAGTGGCGTATATCTGGTTCAGGTGGAATGGCAGGGCCGCACGGACATCCATCGCATGCTGATGCTGCGCTAAGGAGACGCGATATGAGCTTCCCCATGAACACAGCCGCCGCTTCCCGGTGGACCCGCGTGGCCCACGGCGCCTTGCGCGGCGCCTTGATGCTGGCCCTGGGACTGGGCATCTCGGCTTGCTCCGACAATGACGACGAGGACGCCTCGCCCTCGGTGAACCTGACTCCCGCGTGGAGTGCCTATGAGTCCGGCCAGTGGGCGGAAGCCGGCGAGGCCTTCCTGCAGGCCGTGCAAACCGTGCCCGCCAGTGCTGAGGCCTGGTGTGGGCTGGGATGGAGCCGCGCCGCCCTGGATGCGGCCTCTGGCGGCACCCTGGGCATGGACGAAGGTGTGCGGGACGCCTTCCATCGGGCCGACCAACTGCGCCCGGATTATGTGGAGGCCTGGGCGGGCCTGGCGGAGTTCCACAGTGTGCAGGGCGACACCATGGCCGCCCTCAACTGGGCGCTGGATGCGGCAGAGACGGGCGGCGCGGCCTGGGTCTTCACCCACAACAGCGCCGTGGGGCATCGCTCCATGCGCAAGATCGCCGCCTGGCAGCTTTTCAAATTGAAGCGCTATCCCGAGGCCGGGGCGCAGGTGCGCCAGGTGCTGCCCACTTTCTCTTATGCCACGGGGGCGGATTCCCTTGAGCAGTTGCTGGCGGGCATCCACTCTCTTTGATGGAATGGCAAGATTTCCCTTGCCGAGGCTAAAGGCGAGCCCTATGCTTGCCGATGCTTCTGGCACAATTCACAACCAGGAGGGCTGCCGATGACAGAACTACCGTCACGAACCAGCATCCAGCCTGACATGGAGTCCTGCCGGACTTCATGACCTGAATCACAAGATTCATGACCAGTGGATTTGAGACCCCGCCCTCGGCGGGGTCTTTATTGTGTGGGGGATAGAGGCCATGGGAAGCAGCGCCTACCGCAATTTCCGCGAACTGTCCCGGCGCCACGCCCACGGGCGCGACTACGGCCTGGTGTGGCGCAACCGCGACTCCTCCATCCTGCTCATGGCGCCCCATGGCGGGAGACTGGAGGCGGGCACGGACCATATCGTGCGTCAGGCGGCGGGCTCCACCTTCAGTTATTACCTCTTCCTGGCGGTGATGCCCGGCGGCAATCCGGTGCTGCATCTGGCCAGCGCCACCTTCGACGAACCGCGGGCCCTGGCGTTGGTGGTGGGCCACGACACGGTCATTGCCGTGCACGGCTGCCGGGGTTGGGGCGAGGTGGCCAGCCTGGGTGGCCTGGATTTGGAGCTGAAAGAGGAAGTGGCTCTGGCCCTGGAGAAGCGTGGCATCCAGGTGCGGCGCGAAGGGCATCCCTGGCCGGGGCGCCATCCCATGAACATCTGCAACCGTGGCCGCAACGGCAGGGGTGTCCAGCTGGAGTTGACCTGGGAACTGCGTCATGGCGGGGGACGGGAGAAAGTGGTGGATGCCTTGAAGGAGGTGCTGGTGACACGACAGGGTGCGAAACGACGCTGGCTGCCAACGCCGGGCGCCGTGCTGGGAGGCCTGCTGGCCATGGTGGGCCTGGGTTGCCAAAGTCTGCCGCCGGGAGTGGAGGCGGTCAAGGATTTCCAGCTGGAGCCCTATCTGGGGCGCTGGCATGAAATCGCCCGGTTGGACCATTCCTTTGAACGCGGCCTGAGCAAGGTCAGCGCCGAGTATGCCATGGAAGAGAAGGGGCGCATCCGGGTGACCAATCGCGGATTCAAGGCCACCACGGGTGAATGGAAGGAGGCGGTGGGCAAGGCCTACCCCGTGGGTGAACAGGGCGAGGGGCGGCTGAAGGTCTCCTTCTTCGGTCCGTTCTACGGCGCCTACAACATCATTGCGCTGGAGCCGGACTACTCCGTGGCCTTGGTGTGCGGCAACAACACGCGCTGGTTGTGGATCCTGGCCCGCCAGCCGCGCATTGGCGATGATGTGCGTGAACGCTACTTGAGCACGGCCCGCGCCCTGGGATTTCCCGTGGACGAGCTGCTGTGGGTTGAACAGGGCGAATGATGCCTAATCGGCTGAAGCGGCGGCCTGGGCGGCCTGAGGCCTGGCCATGCGCTGTCCCATTTCCCGCGTGCGAAGGGCGGCCATGGCGGGCCAGTTGCTGCGCGTGAAGATGAGCAGCATGCCCACACCTTTCACCATGCAACTGAAGAGGATGGCCGCCCACACGGCATTGATGCCCCAGGTGGTGGTGGACACCAGGAAGAGCGCCAGGGGAATGCGCAAAAGGTTGCCGGGCACGGTGACCATGAGGGGCAGGCTGGACATGCCCGCGCCCGTCATGCCCTCCGCCAGCACCAGCTCCATCACCTGGAAGAGATTGGCCACCGCCGCCATGCGCAGATAGTCGGAGGACAGTTTGATGAGGTGCTGATCCTTCGTGTAGATGGAGCACAGCAGCTCGGGAATGCTGAGCCACAGGAAGGAAAAGAAGAGCGCCGCGGGCAGGGCGGCCAGCACCACGCGCACCACGGTGGCCCGCACATGTCGATCCAGATTGGCGGAAAGCTGGCGCGCATCCCTGCCCAGCGCCTCGCCCGTCAATGTGGAGGCTGCCGCGCCAAAGCCCACCAGCGCCATGAAGCCAATGCTCTCATTGCCCCGGATGCCGATTCCCAGGACGCTGAAGGCCTCCTGGCCGAATTGGCTGAGCACGCGGTTGAGAGCCATGAAAATGCCCGAGTAGAAGGTGATGGACGCCGCCACCGGCAACCCCACCCGCACAATTTCCCGCCACATGCCAAGATCCGGCCGCGGCCAGGCGCGATGCCCCTTCATCACGGCGCGCGCTGCTCCTGGAGACAAGCGCCTGGAGGCCAGCAGGGCCCCAGTGGCCCCCACCAGACCCTTGGTGCACAAGGTGGCCGCGGCAATGCCGGCAATGCCACCGTGCAGGACAAGCAGGACAAAGGCGCTGAGGGCGGCGTTCAGGGCCACGCCGGCCATTTGCAGGCGGAAGGGAGTGCGCGTGTCCCCCAGGCCAATGAAAATGCCGTCCATCACCATGGCCAGGCTCATGAGGGGAAAGCCAGCGTAGAGCAGGCGCAGATAGGTGGTGGCCATGTCCAGCACGGGGCCGCTGCCGCCCATCAGGGAAAGCAGGCGCGGCGAGAACCACACGCCCAGCGCTCCGAACACCAAACTGGTTGCCAGGGCCAGCATGACCCCTTGCAGCGCGGCACGACGCAGCCCCGCCGCATCCTCCATGCCGCGCAGGCGGGCCACCATGCTCAGGGTGCCTTTCTGCACCAGCGACATCAATCCGGCGTTGAAAATGGTGACCATCACCACCAGACCCAGGGCGCTGGTGGCCTCCGGACCCAGCACGCGGGCCCAAAGGAAATCGTTAATGCTGAACAGGGTATTGAACAATGCGCTGCCCGCCGCGGGCAAGGCAAGTCCATAAATGCGGCGCCAGCCGGGCAACTCCGCGTGGCCGCCGGTGGAGGCGGCATCCTTCAGCATGCGCAGAGCGCTCACGGCCATCCTTGTGGTGATTGAACCAGTTCCCCGCCTCAATATGGCGAAGCTGGGGCGTCCGCAGCGGGACGGGGAACCACGGCTCGCCGGCCATCGTATATTGCGGCCATGTGGAATCTAATCTGGCTGGTCCCTCTAAGCGCTTTCGTCCTCCTCACCTGCATTGTGATGGGGGGGCCGCGCCGTTATGGAATCGTCGCCACCGTGTTGGCCCTGCTGCTGCTGTGGGGCTGGGCCAAGTTGGGCATGTGGGGTGGCTTGGGGTGGCTGCTGCTATATGGCGGCCTGCGCACAGGCCTGCAAGTGGACTACGCGCGGCGCCGCCAGGGCACTGAGCAGGGAGTCCGGGGCCATTCTCGCTACATCAGCTTCCTGTCCCAGGGCGACAAGCGCCAGCCTTTGGTGATCTGGCTTGCCCCCTTGAAGGTGCCGCTGTACTGGGTGGCCCGTCGTGTGAAGGGCCCGCTGCCTGGCATGCCTCCCATGCCGGGAATGGGCAAGGTCAGCGCCGGCCAGGTTCTGATGCCCATGTTGAATCAGGTGTTCGGAGAGAGCCGGGGTTTCCGCATTGACACGCGCCATTTGCGTGGCCAACAGGGACCGGCAATGGAGATCCGCTGCGATTAGCGGCAGAAAGGACTGGTATGAGTTTGGCTCGCATGGCGGCCTGGAAACAGGCGGCTTCTATTGGCGTCATCGCCCTGGTGGTGGCATTCGCCTTCAACGCCTTGCGCGCGGAGGCCGGTGGCATTCCCGCCAAGCACACGCCCAAGAAGGCCGTGAAGGCGGCGGGGGCGGACACGCTGGCCACACCGGCGGTGAAGCTTGCCGAGGTGGACTTCGCCGAGGTGGACAATTTCTTCCGCAATGAGCTGGCCACCTTCGTGGATGCCCGCGAGACCCAGGATTTCGCCAAGGGCCATATTCCCGGAGCCATGAACATCACCGTTGACGGCTACAAGGCCGGCAAGCAGAAACTGTCCGTGCCCAAGGGCAGCCTGGTGGTGGTGTATTGCAGCGGCGGCGACTGTGAGCTGAGCCACGATCTGGCAAAGTTGCTGGCCAAGGCGGGCTTCAAGAAGCTGCGCATCTACTCGGGTGGTTTCAAGGAGTGGGATGATCTGGGCCAACCGGTGGAGAAATGAAGCTGCCGTCTCGCGTGCGGACGGGCCTGGTTTGGCTCTTCCGCTTCATCCTGGGCGGCCTCTTTCTCTTCGCCGCCTTTGGAAAAATCCAGAACCCGGCGGAGTTTGCGGCCGCCATCCGCAAGTTTCATGTGATGCCGGAGGCGTGGAGCAATCTTCCCGCCATCGGCCTGCCCTGGATCGAAGGGCTGGCGGCTCTGCTGCTTATCACGGGTCCGTGGCGCAAGGGCGCGCTCTTGTGGCTGGGAGGCTTGCTGGCGGGCTTCATCGCCCTCTTTGTGTGGACCATGGCCAATGGCCTGGAAGTGGACTGTGGCTGTTTCGGCAAGCTGGGCATCTACATGAGTGTGCTGGCGGGCAAGGTGGGCTTCCTGTCCATTGCCCGGAATGTGGCCCTCCTGGCCATGGCCTGGTGGCTCTTCCGCCACGAGGACAGGCAAGACGCTCACCTGCCGCCGGCCTGAGGTGAATTCCATTTACATCACAAGTACGCGAGGCCGTCTTCACGCAAGCCAATTGGGGCCTGCCTGGGGGCGGCCCCTGCTTTGCCTGCACCACGGCGGTGGAGGCTTCGCCAAGGAACCCTGGGCGGCGCCTTTCCCACTGCTGGCCAAGGAAGAGGCGCCCTGGCGCATCCTGCGCGTGGACCGCTTGGGTTACGGGCTCTCCGATCCCCGGCCCACGGCTTTCCCGCCTGGTTTTTTCGAAGGAGACCTTCAGGATCTGGAGCAGGTGCTGGACACCTGGGAACCGCATCGTCCCGTGGTGCTGCAGGGCACCAGTGATGGCGGCAGCCTGGCCCTGATGGCCGCCGCCCGCTGGCCCGGGCGCATCGCCGCCGTGGCGGTGGACGGCGCCCACCACCGCACGGAACCCTCCATGCGCGCCGCCCTGTTGTACATGCGGGCCCGCTTCCTGGCCAAGCACGGCCCGGCCCGCGCCGGGGAGGCCATGGAGCTGCAAACGCTGCGGGACTGGTTCGCCGGCTGGCTGCTCATTGTGGGGCAGGGATGGAACATGGAGGAGGAGCTTTCCACCCTTTCATGCCCTGTGGCCGTGCTCCAGGGCGAGCTGGATGGCATTGTGGAACAAGCCCACGCCCACCATCTGGCCGCCAGTCTTGGGAGGCCGGTGGCGGCCACCATCCTGCCTGGTGGCGCCCACCTCTGCCAACGCAGCCACCCCGCCGCATGGGCCGCCTGGTTGCGTGGCTTCCTGGAGAGCCTGCCTCCCACGGAGGCCTCATGACCCAGCGCGCACGCGCCGAGCTGGCCCTGGCCCTTATGTGCATCATCTGGGGCAGCACCTTTTCACTGGTGCGGGAAAGCCTGCAGGGCACGGATGCCTGGCTCTTCCTGGCCCTGCGCTTCGGGCTGGCCCTCCCCGCCTGCCTGTTGCTCTTCGGTCGCCGCATCTCCTTTCGCGACACCTCCACCATGGCCCGGGGATTGGGTCTTGGGGTTGTGCTCTTCCTTGCTTTCCTAAGCCAAACCATGGGTTTGAAGAGCATCAGTGCTTCGCGCTCGGGCTTCCTGACCGCCCTCTACATCGTGTGCGTGCCCTTGTTGGTGGCGCTGTGGGAGCGGCGCCGACCCTCCACGCGCTCCCTGGGCGCGGCGGCCACCAGCCTGGCGGGCGTGGCCCTGCTCAGCGGTCTTAGTCTGGGAAGCGACACACTCAAATTGGGCGCGGGGGACTGGCTCACCATCGCCTGCGCCCTGCTCTTCGCCCTGCAGATCCTCATGGCGGACCGCCTTCCCGTGAAGGGGCGGGTATGGACCCTGCACTTCTGGCAAATCGCCACGGTGGCCCTGCTCTCCACCCTGGGCTGGCTTCTGCTGGGCGAGGCGCGTCTGCGCATGGACACCCAGCTGGTCATCTCGCTCCTCATCAACAGCGTCTTTGGCACCGTGGTGGCCCTGGGACTTCAATTGCGCTACCAACCGGAGACCACGCCGGAACGCGCGGCCCTGGTATACTCCTTCGAACCGGTCTTCGCCGCCCTGATGGCATTCGGCATCCTGGGCGAAAGACTGGGCCCCATGGAATGGGCGGGAGGGATCTTCATCCTGCTGGCACTGCGCATGGCGGATCCCGCCTGAGGCCGCTGCCCGGGCCACTTCGCGCTCCACTGTTTGCGTTGCCCCCGTGCGTCTGTTATGGTAAGGGGCGGTGCCCCCATGGCAGCGCATGGCGGGGGTGGCAGGGGGAGTCCTTCGAACATGTGGTGGGAACGCGACCAGTCCACGGAACCGGAAGTCGGGGCCCTGCCCACCTGGGCCATGTTGCGCCGCATCCATCCCTATGTGAAGCCCCACCTGCCAGCCTTTGGCGCCGCCTTTGCCCTGGCCATGCTGGCCGTGGCCTTCACCCTGGTGCAGCCCCTCATTTTCAAGCACATCGTGGATGTGGATTTTCCCGCCAAGGACCTGGCGGGCCTTAGCCGCAGCGCTCTGCTTTACCTGGCACTACTGACGGCAGGCTCCCTGGCCGGCGGCGCGGCCACCATCATGCTGGGGCGTGGCGGTGTGGATGTGGTGAACCGCGTGAAGCAGGATCTCTTCGCCAAGGCCCTGGAGCTGGGTCTGCCCTGGGTGGAGTCCAAACCCGTGGGCACCCTGGTTTCGCGCATCGAGTCCGACAGCCAGCGTCTGGTGAGCCTGACGAGCACCATGGCCGTGCGCATTCTCAGCGCCGTGGTGATGATCGTGGGCAGCGTGGTGGTGATTGCGGGCGTGGACCGGCGCCTCTTTTTCATTGCCGTGCTCTTCCTGCCGGTAATGGTCGCCGGCACGCTGGTGATCTTCGCAGGCATGCGCAAACGCTTCCGCGAGGAGCGCAGGCAGTACGCCCTGATTTCCGGTGAAGTGGCCGAGCTGGCTCCGGCGGCGCGGCTGGTCCAGGCCCTGGGCGTGGAGGAGTGGGCCCACGAGCGCCTGGCCAGGCGCAATCGGGGCTACAAGCGTTTCGTGGTGCGTCTGAACCTGCTGGAGTATTCCCTGTGGAACGGCATGGGCCTGGTGCAGATCATCATGACCGCCATGGCCCTGTGGATGGGCAGCGCGTGGATCGCCGACGGCAGCCTGAAGGCCGGTGCCCTGGTGATGTTCGCCCAGTACGCGGCCATGATCTACTGGCCGGTGATCGAGCTCTCCGAACAGTTGGCGGAAATCCAGCGCGCCGGTGGCGCGGCGGATCGCATTTTCACCCTGCTGGACACGGCATCCCAAGTGCCTGTGCCGGTGGATCCCGTGCCGCTGCCCCAGCGGCCCGGGCGCCTGGAGTTTCGTCAGGTCACTTTCGCCTATGCGGGCGGAGAGCCTGTGTTGAAGGACTTCAATCTGGTGGTGGAGGCCGGGCAGACCGTGGCGCTGGTGGGTCCCACCGGCGGCGGCAAGAGCACGATCCTGACCCTGGCCACCCGTTTGCGGGATGTGGGCAGCGGCCAGATCCTGCTGGACGGTCAGGACATCCGCGCCTTCGATCCCCGCGCCTACCGCCGGCTCTTTGGCCTGGTGCTGCAGGACCTCTACCTCTTTCCCGCCACCATTGAGGACAACCTGCGTGCATTCCGCGAGGATGTGCCGCCGGAGCGGGTGCGCCAGGCCGCGGCTGTGGCGGGCATTGAAGAGGAAATCCTGCGCCGCCCGGAAGCTTACCGGACGGTGCTGGCCGAGCGCGGCGCCGATTTGTCCTACGGCCAGCGCCAGCTGTTGGCCCTTGCCCGCGCCCTGGCGGTGGATCCTCCCATCCTTGTGCTGGACGAAGCCACCAGCAGTGTGGACCCACGCACGGAGCGCCGCATCCAGCGCACGCTGGAGACCCTGACCCAGGGACGCACCACCCTGGTGGTGGCCCATCGTCTGAGCACCGTGCGTCACGCCCACCGCATCCTGGTGGTGAGCGGCGGCCAGGTGGTGGAGCAGGGCACCCACACAGAGCTGCTGGCGCTGGATGGCGTCTACGCCCGCCTGCTGCACGCCCAGCAAGTGGGGCGCCACGGCGAGGATCTCCTGCAGGAGGAAGAGCGCGGCGCGGAGGTCCTGGCATGAAATCGCTGGGAAAAGTGCTGGCGTGGTTCCTGCCCTACTGGCGTCAGCGGCGGCGGGGCATGGGCCTGGTCCTGCTGCTGACCGCCCTGGGCGTGGGGGCCAGCACGGTCTATCCCCTGCTTTTCAAGTTCGTGCTGGACAGCCTGGTGGAGAGCGGATCACCCCTGGAGGCCCGCACCTGGGTGCTGGCCCTGCTGGCGGTGGGACTGGCGCAACAGCTGCTGCAGTGGCTGCTTCCCGTCTCCCGCGCCGCCCAGAACCTGGGCCACGCCATGGAAATCCGCCTTAGTCTGTTCGACCGCATCCTGCGCAAGCGCGCGGCGTTCTTTTCCCGCTTCCGCAGTGGTGATTTGGTCACGCGGCTGACGGATGACATTGATGTGGAGGACAAGCTGGCCTGGTACTCCTGCTCGGGAGTCTTCCGCCCCATTGAAGCCATTCTGCGCCTGCTCTTCGCCGTGGGCGTGATGATGAGCCTGGACTGGCGCCTGACTCTCATGGCTGTGGCGCCTCTGCCCGTGGTGGTGTGGCTGATGACCCGCACGGAGCACCTGCAGGAACGCCACTACAAGGAGCGCCAGAAGCGCACCAGCGAGACGGTGGATGTGCTGGAGGCGGCCTTCAGTGGTGTGCGCATTGTGCTGGCCTATGCCGCGGAACGGGCCCAGGCCCTGCTCTTTCGCCAGGCGCTGGACCGGCGTGTGCGCAGCGAGAAGAATGTGCTGACCTTGCGCGCCGTGCTGGAAGGCCTGGGTGCGCTGCTCAACCAGAGCGGTGTGATCATTGTGCTCTTCGCCGGCGGCTGGTTCCTCATGCGCGGCCAGATCACGCTGGGGGACTTTTACGCCTTCGTGGCCTATCTGGGCAGTCTCACCGGGCCTTTGTGGACCATCAGCTGGTTCTTCGTCTCCACCAATGTGGTGGCCTCCAGCGTGGAGCGCATGCGGCAGCTGGAGGCGGAACCGGAGCGCCCGCCCGGCCAGGCTTCGCCTCCAATGGTGGAGACGCTGCGGGTGGAGCAGCTTTATTTCGCGTGGACCACCGATGCACCGCCCTTGTTGGATGCCGTGGATCTTGTCCTTTCCCGTGGCGAGACGGTGGCCGTGGTGGGCCCGGTGGGATGTGGCAAGAGCACGCTGCTGGAACTGATGGCGGGCCTGCAGGATCCCACCTCCGGACGCGTGCTGCTGGACGCCATGCCCGTGGAGGAGTTGTCCAGCGCGGTGCGTGGCGCCCGCCTGGGTTGGGTGCCCCAGGAGAGCCTGCTCTTCAGCGGTGATGTGGCGGAGAATGTGGCGCTGGGCCGCGCCCACTTGCAGAATGGACAGGTGGAGAATGCCCTGACCACCGCCTGCGTGCACCACGAGTTTCCGCCCGACCGGCACATCGATCAGGGAGGCGTGGGCCTGTCCGGCGGGCAGCGCGGCCGCGTCTCGTTGGCCCGTGCGCTGGCCTCGGAGCCGGATTTCCTGCTTCTGGATGATGCCACCAGCGCCCTGGACGCCACCACGGAACAGCTCTTCTGGGCTGGCCTGCGCCAGGCCCATCCCCGCATCGGCGTGCTGGTGTCCACCCATCGCGAAGCCACGGCCAGGGTGGCGGATCGGGTGCTGTGGCTGGAACACGGTCGCTTCATCCACGAAGGTCGCCACGAGGAGCTGCTGGCTCGCGAGCCGGGTTACCGTGAGCTCTTCGCCCGGGAATAGGCTTGTCCAGTCAGCCTCTTGGAGAGGTTTCGCGCTTCACCCACGAACAATCCCATTGTGACACCCGTGAATCCCCAGGTGGGCAGGATCCTGCACCGGCTGCTGGCCTTCACGGGAGAGCCCGGTCTTGCGTAAGCTTGATTCCCTGACCTGTGTGGCAGCGCCGCTGGAGAGAAGAAAGGGCCCGCATGCGGGCCCTTTGTGCGTCGGATGGGTGGAGGATCAGGCCGCTTCGCCCTCGCGCCGGTTCATGAGCACGGCGGGCAGGAAGGGAATGAGAATGAGCACCAGGGCCGTGGTGCCGGCATTCACCCACACCAGGCGGGAGAACTCCCACTGGTGGTGGTCAATCAGCCAGGAGCCGAGGATGTCGTTCAGGCTGATGGCCAGGTTGCGCACGCTCATCATCAACGCGAATCCCAGCGCCTCGCAGCCCCTGGGCGTGCAGCGCACCGCCAGGTCCATCATGGCCACCTCCGCCACCACGCCGATGAAGGTGGCAAGGGTGTCAATGGAAAGGGCCGTCACATGGGTGCTGCCTGCCACGCAACTGCCGTAGAAGAGGTACATGAGGGTGGCGGCGGCGCTGGAGGCGATGCTGAAGGTTAGCAGCACGCGCAGGTTGAAACGCTTGCAATAGATGCCGTAGAGCAGGGCGGAGGCAATGCCGAAGGCGCCGGCCACCGTTTCGATGAGGCCAATGAAGGGTGTGCTGAACTGCAGCTTGTCCGTCTGCATGAAGTAGAGGGGCGTCTGAAAGCCCGGCGCCATGTAGAAAAGGAAGACCACCACGGCGGCGCTCCACAGGGTGCGTGCGCGGCCCAGGGTCTTCAATTGGGCCCAGGCATTGCGGAAGACCTGGCTGTCGGACTTGGCCAGGTGCTTCTCCGGAAGGTAGAGATAGGTCAGGGGCACCAGGGCGAAGAGCAGGAAGGCCCCCGCCCCGGCCGTCCAGCCGAAGGCCTTGGTGGCCAGGAAACCGCCTGCCACACCATTGAGCAGGCTCACGCCGCTTTGCACAATCTGCCGCAGGGAGGTGATGCGTCCGGCGGCGTCGTAACGCTGCCCGGCCTCCACCATCAAGCCGCCCATGACTGTGCTGGAGAACACCATGAAGACATTCAGGCCCACGGCTCCCCACAACAGCAGCTGGTACTGCATGGCGCTCATGACGCCCGGCGTGTGGCCCATGAAGTCATAGAAAGTCTGCCCCAGCCCGTTGGGAAGCAGGGAGATGGGATCCATCACCATGCCCACGAAGAGCCAGCACAGGGCCGCCAGCCCGGCCGCGATCATCATGTAGTGGCGGCGGCGGGTGCCGAACAGGGGAAAAGCGTCGGTGAGCAGTCCAGCGAAGGGTTTCAGATTCCAGGCGAAGACGGCGATGGCCATGAAGGTGGCGATCTGCGTGGCGTCGAAGCCGTAGGTGTTCTTCAACACGGTCTGGAAGGGCAGGCGGCCCAGCACGCGCACCTGTGCGATGGTGGTGGCGAAGGCGCCCGCCGCCACCAGGATGCGGAACTGGTTGAATGTTACGCCCGAAGTGGAGTCCGACAGATGGGCTGTGCGCTCGGCTTCGCCGTTGCCGCCCTTTGGCTTGGGGTTTTTGGACACGAGATCTCCCAGGTGGGGGCCTGTTGGGCCGTGTGGTTTGGGGAATGGTAGTGGGCGCCAGGCCTACCAGGCCTGCAACACCTCGATGAAGCGGTCGATTTCCTCCCTTAGGCCCGTGCTGACGCGGATGCAGTGGGGCAGGCGGAAAGCACCCAGCGGTCGCACAATGACGCCGCTCAGCAGGCAGTGGCGGGCGAAAGCGTCCGCCTCTTCCGCCGAGGCCAGGGGGAACATGACGAAGTTGGCCTGGCTGGGCACCGGCGCGAAGCCCTTGGCTTCAAGAGCCTCTGTCAGGCGCTGGCGGCCTTCGGCGCTAAGGGCCAGGGTGTGGGCCAGGAAATCCGTGTCCTGCAGGGCCGCCACGCCCGCCGCCTGTCCAGGGATGCTGGGCTCGAAGGGCAGTTTCACCTTCATGAGGTTGGTGATGAGGTCTCCGTGGGCGAAGCCGTAGCCCACGCGCAAGCCCGCCAGGCCGTGTGATTTACTGAAAGTGCGCAGGGTAAGGACATTGTCGAAGCGATAGAGCAGGCTGTCCGGGTTGTCCGCTGAGGGGTCCACATACTCGATGTACGCCTCGTCCATCACCACCAGGGTATGGGAAGGCACCTGCTCCATGAAATGGCTGAACTCGGCCTTGGAGAAGATGGTCCCCGTGGGATTGTTGGGGTTGGCCAGGTAGACAAGGCGCGTCTTCGGGCCAATGGCTGCCGCCATGGCGTCCAGGTCGAAGTGGTAATCCGCCCGCAGGGGCACCGTGCGCAGGGCCACGCCCCGGCTCTGGGCCAGCACATAGAAACCCACGAAGGTGCCTTCGCTGGTGAGCAGCTCGTCATCGTGCTCGAGGAAGGTGCGCAGGATATTGGCCAGGATGCTCTCCGAGCCCGATCCACACACCACATTCTCCCGCCGCACCTTGAAGTGGGCGGCAATGGCGTCGCGCAAATCCAGGGCTCCCACATCCGGATAGCGCGCCAATTCACCCAGGCAGGCACGGATGGCCTCCAGCGCCCGTGGACTGCCGCCCCGTGGATTTTCATTGGATGCCAGCTTCACCACATGCTGCAGTCCCAGTTCCTCCTGCACCTCGCGGATGGGCTTGCCGGGTTTGTAGGGGCTCAGGTCGCGAATGTATGTGGGGACCAAAGGGCGGGACATAGTGTTCTCCGGTTTGCTGCGCCCAATGTGGCAAGAGGCGGGTGAACTTGGATTCGGGGGCGTGGATGCGTCCTGATTGAAGGAATTCGTTAGAAAGTTCAACAGGCGCCATCGCCTGCCAGGTGAAGGAAGTTCCCCCCATGTGGCCGAACTGGGCGTGGCGCGCTGGTCTCGATCCAACTGAAAAGATTGCCAGTCAATCAGTTCTGCGGATGGCTGCAGCCCGGCGAACTTGAGCTCCTTTTTGAACTATGTGCCCCCATGTGTTACTCTCGTAACACGGCGCCATGGAGCTTCGCCCGAGCCTGTGCAAAGCGGGTCGAGGCTGCCGTGGAAGCCGCTCATCAAGCTGTGAGGCGTTTATGTCCACCATACTCGACAAGGCAACGGTGGCGGTGAAGCCCGAACTCTGCAAAGGGTGCGGGCTTTGCATTGTCGCCTGCCCTGTGGATGTGCTCTCCTTCCATGAGCACTTCAACACCAAGGGTTACCACTACGCCATGTACATGGGCGACGGCTGCACGGGCTGTGGCATTTGCTACTACGCCTGTCCGGAGCCGGAGGCCATTGTGGTGTGGAAGAAGGGCGCCAGGGTGCCCGAAGGATTCCAGGTAAGGGAATACGAGGCCAGTGGCGTGCTGCCGCTGGAGGAGGCCGAGGCATGAGCAAGATCCTCATGAAGGGCAACGACGCGGTGCTGCGCGCCGCCGTGTTGGCGGGCTGTCGCCAGTACTTCGGTTACCCCATCACCCCGGCCAGTGAAATCGCCGAGTCCGCCGCCTACTACCTGCCCCGCGTGGGCGGGACCTTCATCCAGGCGGAGTCGGAAGTGGCGGCCATCAACATGGTTTACGGCGCGGCGGGGGGCGGCGGCCGCGTGCTCACCGCCAGCAGCAGCCCGGGCATCAGCCTGAAGCAGGAGGGCGTGTCCTACGCCGCCGGGGCGGAGCTGCCCTGCGTGATCATCAACATCAACCGCGGCGGGCCGGGCCTGGGCAACATCGCCCCGGAGCAGAGCGATTACAACCAGCTGTGCAAGGGCGGTGGCCACGGCAACTACAAGACCCCCGTGTTGGCTCCCAACTGCGTGCAGGAATTCGCGGACCTGGTGCGCAAGGCCTTCGAGCTGGCGGAAGAGTACCGCACACCCGTCTACCTTCAAGCCGATGGCGTGATTGGGCAGATGATGGAGCCGGTGGAGTTCCCGGAGCCCGTGCTGGAGCTGCCCCGCCGGGACTGGGCCATCTACGCGGACAAGGAGAGCAAGCACAATCTCATCAGCAGCATCCAGCTGCAGCCGGACGACCTGGAAGCCTTGAACCGCCATCTGCAGGCCAAGTACGCGGTCCTGCAGGAGCGCGAGGTGATGGTGGACGAGTACCGCACGGAGGACGCGGAATTCGTGCTGACGGGCTTCGGCATTGTCAGCCGCATCCTGCGCAGCGCCGTGGATGTGCTGCGTGACAAGGGCGTGAACGTGGGCCTGATCCGGCCCATCACCCTGGTGCCCTTCCCCGAGGTGCAGTTCAAGGCCCTGGCGGCCCGCACGAAGGCCTTCCTTTGTGTTGAATTGAACAACGGGCAGATGCTGCAGGATGTGCGCCTGTCCATCGAGTGTTCCCGCCCCGTGCATTTCTACAACCGCATGGGTGGCAACATTCCCACCACCGATGAAATTGTTTCGGCGGCCCTGTCGCACTTCCGGGAGGCCTGATCCATGGCGGCAAGCAAGATTCTCAGCAAGTCGGCGGCCTTCTACGACAACTTCGAGCGCAGCGCCAACGCCGACAAGAAAACGACCCATTATTGTCCGGGCTGCGGCCACGGCCATGTGCACAAAATCATGGCGGAAGCCCTGCACGATTTCGAAGTGACGGACCGCAGCATCCTCATCAGCCCGGTGGGCTGCAGCGTGTTCGCCTACTACTACTTCGACATTGGCAACATCCAGGCCGCACACGGGCGCGCCCCGGCAGTGGCCACGGGCATCAAACGCACCCATCCCAACAGCATCGTCATGAGTTACCAGGGGGACGGCGACCTGGCGGCCATCGGCACCAGTGAGATCATCCACGCCGCCAACCGCGGCGAGCACATCACCGTCATCTTCATCAACAACGCCATCTACGGCATGACGGGTGGCCAAATGGCGCCCACCACGCTCATCGAGCAGAAGAGCTCCACCAGCCCCTATGGCCGCAACTCGGACAACGAGGGCTTCCCCATCCGCGTGGCGGAGTTGCTCAACAGCCTGCAGGCGCCGGTGTTCATCGAGCGCACCAGCCTGCACACGCCCCAGCACATCAACCGCACGCGCCGGGCCATTCGTCGCGCGCTGCAGGCGCAGATCGACCGCAAGGGCTTCACCTTCGTGGAAGTGCTAAGCCCCTGCCCCAGCGGCTGGAAGCTCAATCCCGTGGACAGCATGAAGTGGATTGAGGAGAACATGCTGAAGGTGTTCCCCCTGGGGAATCTGCGTGACCGCATTGACGACACGCCTTCCCGGGAGACCATCAACCTGGACATGACCTCCGCCATGATCCTGAAGAAGCTGGATCTGCTGCAGCCCGAGGTTCGCACACCGGCGCGCACCCAGGTGGAGGCGCGCTTCCGCGATCCGGAGATCCTGGCGGCGGGTTTCGGCGGCCAGGGCATCATGCTGCTGGGCGTGGCGCTGGCGGAGGCAGGCATGCGCGAGGGCTACCAGTCCAGCTGGATCCCCGCCTACGGCCCGGAGATGCGTGGCGGCACGGCCAATTGCAGCGTGCGCATCAGCGAGCGGGAAATCGGCAGCCCCATGGTGCACGATCCGGACATCCTGCTGGCCTTCAACCGTCCCAGCCTGGAGAAGTTCGAGGCCACGGCCAAGGCTGGCGGCGTCATCTTCTATGACAGCAGTCTCATCGACATTGTCCCCGCTCGCAGCGATTGTGACATTGTGCCCATTCCCTTCACCAAGCTGGCCGATGAGCTGGGCAACACGCGCATCGCCAACATGGTGGCCTTCGGCGCGGTGGTGGGTTACACCAACCTGCTCAACATCGAGACCTGCGTGGACGCCCTTTCCACGGTGGTGAAACGCGCCGCCCTGGTGGAGGTGAACAAGAAGGCGGTGTTGAAGGGTTATGAAGTAGGTCGCGAACTGCGCCGGCAAGCCGGCAAATAGGCTCGCGCCCAACCTTGACCTCCACGCGGGCATCCCTTGGGATGCCCGTTTTTTCACAGGAGAGGGCTCATGGCGGACGCGGCACGGTGAGGCGGAGTCCCCGCCATCCTCGCTTCGGCCTGGTGCTGGGCGGCGGCGGAGTGCGCTGCCTGGCCCACATTGGCGTGGCGGAGGTGCTGGAAGAGGCGGGCCTGCGACCGGAGGCCATTGCCACTTCATCCACGGGAAGCCTGGTGGGCCTCCTGTTGGCGGCGGGCATTCCGCCCCGGCGCATCCGCGAGGCGCTCTACCGGCGGGACCAGCGCCTTGCCTGGCTGCGCCCTTCCTGGCGTGCGGGCGGCTTGTTCAGCCCCTTGGCCCTGCTGCGCCTGATGGATCGCTTCTCTCTTCCCGAGCGCCTGGAGGAGCTGGAGATTCCCTTGCATGTGGTGGTGACGGACTTGGTGGAGGGGCGTCAGCGCGTGCTGAGCACCGGCCCCTGCCGTGAGGCCGTGCTGGCTTCCGCCGCCCTGCCGGGGATTTATCCTCCCGTGCGAGTGGACGGCCACCTGTGCGGTGATGGCGGGGTGGTGAACAATGTGCCCGCCGACCTGTGCCGCCAGTTGGTGGGGCCGGGGGGCGTGGTACTCACCAGCAGCCTGGAGATGAACGCCTCCATGCCCGCCGAATTGCTGCGCCATGTGCCCCAGGTGGTGTACCGCAGCATCTACCTGCCCCTGATCCAGCAACGCCTGCGCAACCAGGCCCTGCACAGCGACCTTGTACTGCAGCCTTTCTCCGACCAGCCCCTCTGTTTCAGCCGTTGGAGGGAGATTGTGCGCTTCTACTCCATCGGCGCCATGGCGGATCTCCACGCGCGTGGACGCCACCACATGGGCCTCCGCTTGCCAGAGTTGCAAGCCCTGCTGGCCCGCGCCGATGCGCTGGCGGATGAGGAGCCCGGCGCCGGGCAGCGCCTGGAGCGTCGGCAGGAGGAGGACCTGTGATGCGCCGTTTGCTCATCACCTTTTTCGGCCTGCTGGTGGTGCTGCAGGTCAGTCCGGGCATCAGCAGCGACCGCTGGCCCACCACGGCGGTGGCCGCCTTGGTGCTGAGTCTGATCAACCTTAGCTTCAAACCACTGCTGTTGCTGGTTACCCTGCCGGTGAACCTGCTCAGCCTGGGTCTTTTCACCCTGGTGATCAATGGCTTTTGCCTGTACGCCACCGCCTGGCTGGTGGATGGCTTCCGCGTGGCAAGTTTCGGCAGCGCCGTGCTGGGGGCTTTCTTGCTCTCCGTGGTGACCCTGATTGTCCGCGCCCTTGTGGAAAAGGAAAACGATCGATGAGTCTGCGCGACGAGCTGCTTGAGTTGTCCGGCAACCTCTTGTGGTGCTGGACGCCCTGGTACCGGAACTTTTTGCGCGCCCTGGACGAGGGCGCCTTCGACAGCCACGAGAATCCCGTGCGTCTGGTGCGCGAGCTCTCCGGCACCCGATTGGCCGAGCTGGAGAAGAGCGCATCCTTCAAGAAAGAGCTGAAGGCCCTGAGTGCCCGCGTCGAGGAAAGCCTAGCCGCGGCCCGCGCCCGCTGTCCCCGCGAGCTTGTGGGTCGGCAGGTGGCCTACTTCTCCGCCGAGTTCGGCATTCACAACAGCCTGCCCATCTACTCGGGCGGTCTGGGCGTGCTCAGTGGCGACCACATCAAGAGCGCCCACGATCTGGGCCTGCCCTTCACAGGCGTGGGCCTGATGTACCGCCAGGGCTACTTCGGCCAGCGCATCGACCAGCAGGGCAAGCAGCACGCGGACATGGAACTGATGAACCTGGAGCACCTGCCCGTGCGCCAGGTGCTGGCGGAAGACGGTGCGCCCCTGCGCCTGAGTGTGGAGTTGCCCGGCCGGGACCTTTTGCTCGGCGCCTGGGAGGTGCGGGTGGGCAATGCCCGCCTCTTCCTGTTGGACAGCGATGTGGAGGGCAATCCCAGCGTGGATCGCGCCCTGACCTGGCAGCTCTACGGCGGGGATCGTGACACGCGCATGGCCCAGGAGATCATCCTGGGCATTGGCGGCGTGCGCCTGCTGCGCGCCTTGGGGCTGGACCCCGATGTGTGGCACATGAACGAGGGACACAGCGCCTTCCTGGCAGTGGAGCGCATGCGCGAGCTGCTGGCGGATGGCCTGGACTTCGATACCGCGGTGGAGGCGGTGGCTTCGTCCACGGTCTTCACCACCCACACGCCGGTGCCCGCCGGCAACGAGGCCTTCCTGCTGCCGCGACTGCACCGCTACTTCCACGAGTTCTGCCAGCATGCGGGCATCGACTTCCACCGTCTGCTGGAGCTGGGCACGGAAACGGACCACACGGGCTACAAGATTTTCAGCCTGACCGCGCTGGCCGTGCGTTTGTCCCGCTTCGCCAATGGCGTCAGTATGTTGCACGGCGAAGTGAGCCGCCGCATGTGGTACCACTTGTGGCACCAGGTTCCCATTGACGAAACACCCATTGGCCATGTGACCAATGGCATCCACACCGCCAGCTGGGTGGCGCCGGAGTTCCGCGAGCTCTACGAGCAGGTCCTGGGCCAGGACTGGGAGCAGTTGCTCACCAAGCCCGAGGCCTGGGAGCCCCTGCGCGCTCTTCCCGATGGAGAAATCTGGAAGCGCCACCTGCTCCTGAAAGCCCGCCTGACGGAGGAGATGCGGCGCAATCTGCGCCAGCGCCTGTCGGGGCCGGACATGCCGCTGGAGCGCATCCTGCGGCAGATGGATCCCAACTCCCTCTATGTGTGCTTCGCCCGTCGCTTCGCCACCTACAAGCGCGCCGCCCTCATCTTCGACGACCTGGACCGCCTGGAGTGCCTGCTGCACCATCCCGCCCATCCGGTGACCCTCATCTTCGCCGGCAAGGCCCATCCCGCGGACCACCCGGGACAGGCCCTGATCCGCCGCGTGCACGAGATCAGCCTGATGGAGCGCTTCCATGGACGCGTCATCCTGCTGGAGGGCTACAGCCTGAATCTGGCACGTTTCCTGGTGCAGGGCGCCGATGTGTGGTTGAACAATCCCCGCCGACCGCTGGAGGCGTCCGGCACCAGCGGCCAGAAGGTCTGCCCCAATGGCGGCCTGAACTTCTCCATCCTGGATGGCTGGTGGGTGGAGGGTTTCAATGGCGCCAACGGCTGGAGCATTGGTGGCGAAACGGATTACGGCGACGAGAAAATCCAGGACTACTACGACGTGCGCAGCCTGTACCGCACGCTGGAGGAGCAGCTGGTGTCCCTGTTCTACGAACGGGACAACCAGGGCATCCCCCAGGGCTGGGTGGCGCGCATGAAGGACAGCCTGGTGAGTTGCACGGCGCAGTTCAGCACCAGCCGCATGGTGATGGACTATGTGCGCCAGAGCTACATCCCCGCCGCCGAGAAGCGCCAGCGGGCCCGCCAGGACAACTGGCAAGCCGTGCGCGATTTTGTGCAGTACAAGCGCAGCCTGTTGAAGCGCTGGTACCACATGACGGACACCTCCCTGCAAGTGATCCGGGAGAACGAGTGCGTGGACATCCGCGCCGGCCTCTACCTGGGGCTGCTGCGCCCGGAAGAGGTGAAAGTGGAGCTCTTCATGCGCGTGAACGGCCGCATCCGCACCGCCGAGCTGCAGCTGGAAGGCCCCGGTGATGAGGACGGCACCTGGGCCTACCGCCTTTACTTCTGCGATGCGGAGATCCGCAAGGCCGAGCTGAAGCTGCGCGTGCTGCCCCGCCATCCCTGGCTGGACGGGGACATGTCCATGGGCATGTGCTGCTGGTTCCATGAAAAGATCGAGTAGGAGCCCCCATGACCACGCCCCTGAGTGAGAGTGCGATGCAGGCCCACGAGGCTTGCGCCGCGGATCTTCTGGCCTTCCTGGACGCTTCCCCCACGCCCTGGCATGCCGTGGAGGAGATGAAGCGCCGTCTGGCCGCCGCTGGCTTTGCCCTGTTGCGCGAGGAGGATGCCTGGCAGCTGCGACCCGGCGGTGCCTACATGGTGGAGCGCGGCGGAGGCGCCCTGGCGGCCTTTGTGGCGGGGCAGGGCAGCCTGGCGGAGGAGGGCTTCCGCCTGATGGGCGCCCACACGGATTCGCCCGGCCTGCGTGTGAAGCCCAAGGGTGAACACGCCAAGGGCGGCATGTTGCGTCTGGGCGTGGAGATTTACGGCGGACCCATTCTGGCCACCTGGACAGACCGGGAATTGGGGCTGGCGGGGCGGGTCAGCGTGAAGGACCCTGCGGCTCCCGGTGGCGTGTCCCAGCGGCTGGTGCGTGTGGATCGCGCCCTGCTGCGCCTGGCCAACGCCGCCATCCACTTGAACCGCGAAGTGAACAACAAGGGCCTGGTGCTGGACAAGCAGGAGGAGCTTCCCCTGCTGCTGGCCGTGGAGGAGAGCCTGCCCGACGGCGGCCTGCTGCGCGGCCTTCTGGCCCAGGCGGCGGATGTGGATCCAGCCTGCATCCTGGCTTTCGACATGTGCGCCGTGGACCTGCAGCCCGCCGCCAAGTGGGGGGCATCGGAGGAGTTCATCGCCAGCGGCCGCCTGGACAACCTGGCCATGTGTCACGCGGGCCTGCTGGCCGTGCTGGCCGCGGCGCGGGAGGCGGAAGAGCTGCGCGGCGTGGCCCTTTCCCTTTTCTTCGACCACGAGGAGGTGGGCAGCCAAAGCACCACCGGCGCCGACGGCAGCTTCCTTCCCGATGTGCTGGAACGCATCCACGAGGCACTGGGTGGAGGGCGCGAGGCCTTCCTGCGCGCTTGTGCGCGCAGCTTCCTGGTAAGCGCGGACATGGCCCACGCCCTGCATCCCAACTATCAGCGTCTCTACGAGCCCCAGCACCAGGTCTTCCTGAACCAGGGACCGGTGATCAAGCTGAACAGCAATTTGCGCTACACCACCGATGGCCCGGGCGCGGCGCGTTTCATGCGCATTTGCGCCGACGCCGGCGTGCCCGTGCAGCGCTATGTGCATCGCACGGATCTGCCCTGCGGCAGCACCATTGGGCCCATGGCCTCCGCCCGCATGGGCATTGCGGCGGTGGATGTGGGCAACCCCATGCTCTCCATGCACAGTGTGCGCGAAAGCGCCGGAGCCCTTGACCCGCTGTGGATGGCCCAGGCCCTGGGGCATTTCCTGCGACGCGGTTAGGCATGGCCCATTTGCGCCTGCACGGGGACTTGCAGCTGGTGCTGGCTCCGCCCCACCAGTTGCGTGAAAGCCCGGGACGCTGCCTGCCCATGGGGGCCAGCACGCCCGGAGGCTGCGACTGCGGACATCAACGCGGGGTGGTGAACTTCGCCTTGCCCAGCGCCAGCGCCCGTCAGGTGAGCCTGCTTCTGCTGGATCCCGCCAGCGGACGCTGGGTGGCCGAACTCTTGCTGGAGGGCGAGAAGCACCGCACCGGCCATGTGTGGCACATTGAGGTGGAAGGCCTGGCCTGGCCCCTGCGCTACGCCTGGCTGGTGGATGGCCAGGAGCTGGCCGATCCCTGGTCCTGCGCCCTGAAGCGACATCAGGATGGCGGCCGCGTGGCCTTCCATGCCCTCTTCCCTTTGCCCGATCCCCACTGGCGCCACGAGCGCCCCGCCCGCCGACCCTTGCAGGATCTGGTGATCTACGAGCTGCATGTGAAAGGCTACACGGCCCACGCTTCCAGCGGCGTGGACCACCCCGGCACTTATGCGGGCCTGGTCGAGCGACTGCCCTACCTAAGCGAATTGGGCATCACGGCGGTGGAGCTGATGCCCGTGCACGCCTTCGACCCCCATGCCAGCGTGTTCATCAATCCCCGCACCGGCAAGGGATTGAACAACTACTGGGGCTACGATCCCGTGGGCCTGCTGGCTCCCGCCGCCCATTATGCCGTGGGGGGCGATCCCTTGCAGGCGGTGGCGGAATTCCGCGCCATGGTGGATGCCTGTCACGGCGCCGGCCTGGAAGTGATCCTGGATGTGGTGCTGAACCACACAGGTGAAGGCAGCCGCCGCGGCCCCGTGCTGAACTTCCGTGGCATGGACGATGCCGTGTGGTACATGCAGGACGCCCAGGGCAGCTACCTGGATTTCACCGGCTGCGGCAACACCTTCAACTGCAACCACCCCGTGGTGCGGGACTACATCTTGACCTGCCTGCGCAGCTGGGTGACGGATTTCGGCGTGGATGGCTTCCGTTTCGATCTGGCTGCTGTCATGGGGCGGGATCCGGATGGCCATGTGCTGGTGAGCGCCCCCGTGCTGGAACAGATCACGCTGGATCCCGTGTTGGCGGGCACGCGCCTCATTGCCGAAGCCTGGGACGCCGCCGGCCTTTACCAGGTGGGGTCCTTCGATGAGGGACTGCGTGGCGCCCGCACCGCCCGACCCGGCGGAGGCTGGGCCCAGTGGAACGGGCGCTATCGCGACGACTTGCGCCGCCTGCTGCGTGGGGATCCCGGTCTGAGCGGCGCCGCCGCCAGCCGCATCTGCGGCTCCAGCGACCTCTTCCAATGGAATGGACGCGGCCCGGCCCACAGCCTGAATTTCATCACCTGCCACGACGGCTTCACCCTGGCGGACCTGGTCTCCTTCAACGGCAAGCATAACGAGGAGAACGGCGAAGAGAACCGCGACGGCCTGAACGACAATCTTAGCTGGAACTGCGGCGCCGAGGGTTCCACCACGGACACGGCGGTGCTGGAGCTGCGCGCCCGCCAGCAGCGCAACGCCCTGGCCCTGCTGTTTCTCTCCCAGGGCACGCCCATGCTGCTCATGGGGGATGAAATGGGCCGCAGCCAGGGCGGCAACAACAACGCCTGGTGCCAGGACAATGAAACCAGCTGGCTGGATTGGACGCTGCTGGAGTCCCATGCCTCGCTGCACGCCTTCGTGAAGGGCCTGATTGCCCTGCGCGCCGCCCACGCTTCCCTGCGCCGGGACCGTTTCCTTACGGACGAGGACATCCAGTGGCACGGGGAGGTGCCCCACGAGCCGGATTTCGGGCCTCACGCGCGCAGCCTGGCCTGGCGCCTGAAAGGGCTGGATGGGGCGCCCGATCTTTTTGTGGCCCTGAACACCAGCAGTGACGACCGTCTGTTCCAATTGCCCCAGGCCAAGGCCCCCTGCCTGTGGCACCGGGTGCTGGACACCTTTCAGAACCGCCCGCCCTGCCTGAAACCGGGTCCAGCCGAATGCGCCGGGGCCATGCTGCAGGTGGAGGCCCACAGCGTGGTGGTGCTGATGGAGGCCGTGGTGTGACGCCATTCCTGACCAACGAAAAGGCGGCCTCCCCAGGGGAAGGCCGCCTTTTTCATGAGTGAAGCGGGGTCTAGAGCTTTTCGGCGTGCTTGGCCAGGTACTCGGCCACACCTTCCGTGCTGCCCTTCATGCCCTCGTCACCCTGCTGCCAGCCAGCGGGGCACACTTCGCCGTGCTTCTGGTTGAATGCCAGGGCGTCCACCGTGCGCAGCATCTCGTCGATGTTGCGGCCCAGGGGCAGATCATTGATCACCGCATGACGCACCACACCCTCCTCGTCGATGAGGAAAGAGCCGCGCAGGGCCACGCCGCCGCCCACGGTGGTGTCTTCCTCATACTCGGCGGTGATCACCGTGGCGGGCTCGGCGCCCACCAGCACATCGTAGTCGCGGGCAATGCTCTTGGTAAGGTCGGCGATGATGGGGTACTTCACCTGACCAATGCCGCCATTGGCCACGGGCGTGTTCTTCCAGGCCAGGTGGCTGAAGTGACTGTCCACGGAGCAGCCAAGCACCTGCACGCCGCGCTTCTCGAACTCGGCGAGGCGATGGTCGAAGGCCAGAAGCTCCGTGGGGCACACGAAGGTGAAGTCCAGCGGGTAGAAGAAGAGGACGACCTTCTTGCCCTTGTAGTCGGCCAGGCTGATTTCCTTCATGGTGTTGTCGGGCATCACGGCCGTGGCCTTGAAATCGGGAGCGGGCTTGGTAACCAGCATGATGAACTCCTTGCGTTTAGTGTTAAGTGCTTGTGTTGAGACAGCGGGAACAGGTTCCCCGCACATGGATGTCCACGATGTCGGCGCTGTGGCCCAGGTGGCGGGCCTTTTCCCGCACCTTGTCCTCCAGCTCCAGGGGCAAATCCACCAGAGCGCCGCATCGGCTGCAGTGCAGATGGTGGTGGGCCTGGCGATTCCAGTCGTAATGCAGGGGACCTTCCGCCTGCACGGCCACGATTTCGCCCTGCTCCACCAGCTGGTGGAGGTTGCGGTACACGGTGCCCAGGCTTACCCCGGGCATGTGGTCCCGCACGGCGTCGTGCACATCCTGGGCGGTGGGATGGTTCAGGGCGCGGCTGCGCACCAGATCCAGGATGAGGTCCCGTTGCCGACTGTGTCGCATTGTTCCTTCCAATAATAAGAACGATTACTATTTATATTTTGGTTCAAGCTGAATCAAGACCCATTTCTGCCGCGGCAAAGGTTTTTCTTCTGACAGGTCACGGGGGAAGGTTGGATTGCCTCTTGCATGGCATGCTCTGTAGCCTTGTGCCGCAAGGAGATCGTCCTATATTTGAACCGTTCGCCCGCCAGCGCCTGTGGTCAGGCAGGCCTTGTCCCATCCCACGCGGCGAGCCCTCATTGGAAAGGCAAGTTCCGTGTCTCCTCACGCCTTCTACATCCCCGTCATGGGGACGGGCTTCAGCATTGCCACGGCCTTGGCGGTGGCGCCCCTGGGCATTGACAGCTGTCTGTCCCTGGTGGACGACAGCCTGATTGAACAAGTGCGCGCCAGCCTGTGCCGCCGCTTCGGCAGGCCCTTCGAGGCCATTCCCCGCAAAAGCGAGGACAGCCGCGCCCGGCGCATCACCGCTTATCTGGACCTGCTCCACGAATTGGTGGAGGAGAAACTGGAGGAGATTCGCCGCCAGCCCTTCTTCCAAACCAACGACAAGGAGCGCTACTTCCGCCTTCTGCCCGACGCAAGCCCGCTGCGCCAGGCCTGGGAGCGCCTGCTGGAGCAGAAGGATCAGCCGGGTTGCCAGGAGCGCCAGGCGGAGCTGTGCGCCGCCATGACGGCGGGCTCCATTGATGTGAACATCATGGCCAAACTGGACCGCCCCAATGTGGACGAGGCCGGCCAGGTCCTGCCTGCGGAGTTCGGCGACGCCTTGTCCGCCCTGCGCGGTTTTGCCAACAGCCGCTTGCAAAGCGCCGTGGTGGTCAGCGCCGGGCTGAACAAGCGCCTTTACAAATACATGGCCCAGTTCCGCGATTTCTACCGGGAGGCGGAGGGCCAGGCGCGCAAGCGCATCATTGTGAAGGTCAGTGACTTCCGCAGCGCCTTGGCTCAGGGGAAAATCCTGGCGGGCCTGGGACTGGAAGTTTTTGAGTATCGCGTGGAAAGTGGGCTGAACTGTGGCGGCCACGCCTTTGGTGCGGGCGGACGCCTGCTCTCCGGCCTGTTGGCGGAGTTTCGCGACCGTCGCGATCAGCTGGCCAACGATCTGCGCCCCATGGTGGAGGCTTTCCACAAGGCCTTGGGGCAAGAGGACAGCTTGCCCGCGGACACTTGCCGCAGCCGCCTAACTGTGCAGGGCGGATTGGGCGTCCATGGCGAAGCCGCCCGATTGCACAAGGATTACGGCGTGGATGCCACGGGCTGGGGCAGTCCCTTCCTGCTGGTGCCGGAGGCCACGCTTTTGGACGAAGAAACCCGTGGCCAGCTGGCCAGGGCGGGCGTGGACGATTTCTACCTAAGTGACGCCTCGCCCCTGGGCATTCCATTCAACAACCTGCGCGGCAGCTCCAGTGAAGCCTGGGGCCGTGAACGGGCGGAGCGCGGACGCCCCGGCTCGCCCTGTCCCAAAGGCCATCTGGCGGCCAACACGGAGTACGGGACCGAGCCCATCTGCACGGCCAGCGCGGCCTTCCAGCGCCGCAAGCTGGAGGAGTTGGGACCTGGCGCGGGCATGGACGCCGTGCTGGTGAAGGCCTGCATCTGCGACCATTTGGGCAATGGCGCCCTGATGGAGCTGTCGGAGAGCGATCGCAAGCTGCCGGTGGCGGTCTGTCCCGGCCCCAACCTGGTCTGGTTCAACCGCAATTATGCGCTGGATGAAATGGTGGACCACATCTACGGCCGCATCACCTTGACGCCGGAGGACAGGCCGCACCATCTGGCGGCGGAATTGGTGATGAGCGTGGATTTCTTCGAGCGCCAAATGCGCCGGGACGATGGCAGCGAAGCCTGCCGCCGCACCCTGGACGAGATGCGCCGCAACCTGGAGCAGGAAATGGCCGGGCTTGAGTTGCTGGCCTTGAGCCCTTGCCAGCCAGGGGAGAATCTGGCCTCCATTCCGCCGGTGCTGGTGAATCAAGGCGAGCGCCTGGCTTCCCTGGCGGAGGAATGGTCGGCCCTGCGCGCGGCCGCGGCCGTGGTCGGCTAATCGGTCTGAACAATGAGAACAGGAAAGGGGGCCAGCGCGGCCCCCTTTTCTCATCCTGTGTTCTGCAAACCCTGGGCAATGCCGCGCACGGTTTCGAAAAGGGCGCGTTCCAGTGCGCTGTCTTCGCGGTTGCTGGCCCGCCAGCGCGCCAGCAGATCCACCTGCAACAGGCTGATGGGATCCACATAGGGGTTGCGCAGGCGAATGCTGCGCTTCAGCGCCGGCTCGCGATCCAGGAGTTCATCTTCATTGCGCAGGCGCAGCACCCAGTTGTGCGTTTCTTCCCAGCGTTGGCGGATAAGGGGAAAGACCTCCAGTCCGGCCGGGCCGGCCAGCTCCGCATAGCGGGCGGCAATGTCCACATCCGCCTTGGACAACACCATGGCCAGATCCGCCAGCAGATTGCTGAAGAAGGGCCAGCGCAGGGCCATCTCCTCAAGATGTCCTGCCCCGTGCAGGCGCGCCGCCTCGGTTAGTCCACGCCCCACGCCGAACCAGGCAGGCAGGAGGTGGCGGTTCTGGGTCCAGGAGAAGGCCCATGGGATGGCGCGCAGATTCTCCACGCCACGGCCGCTGCGGCGGCTGGGAGGACGGCTGCCAATCTCCAGACGCTCGATGACATCAATGGGCGTGGCATTGCGGAAGTAGTCGTGGAAAGAGGGATGATCCCGCACCAGCATCTGGTAGTCGGCGCGGCCGGCGGCGGCCACTGTGTCCATGACCGGCAACCAGGCGGCGTCTGGATGGGAACGGGGGCTGCACAGCACGGTGGTTTCCAGCACGGCGCCGCTCAAGAGTTCCAGCGTGCGCTCAGCGATGCCGCGCATGCCGTACTTGGCGTGCACGATCTCACCCTGCTCCGTCAGGCGAAGTCGCCCGCGCAGGCTTCCGCAGGGATCCGCCAGGATGGCCGCCCTGGGCTTGCTGCCACCGCGCCCCACCGTGCCGCCCCTGCCGTGGAAGAGATTCAAATCCACTCCGTGGGCGTCGGCAATGCCCGCCAGCTCCTCCTGCACGCGGTACAGGGCCCAGCGCGAGGCGGCAATGCCGGAGATCTTGGCCGAGTCGCTGTAGCCCAGCATGACCAGTTGGCGCTGGCCGCGCCGCTTCACATGGGCGCCGTAAAGCGGGTCGTCCAGCATGGAGGTCAGCGTGGCAGGGGCGCTCTCCAGATCGTCCACAGTCTCGAAGAGCGGGGCCACATCCACTTGGCCATGCCCCTGGGCGTCCACCAGACCAGCCTGGTTGGCCAGATACAACAAGGCCAATGCGTCGTCTGCGCCCTGGGCCATGCTGATGATGTAAGGCCCCAGGGCCTCCTGTCCATGGCGCTGGCGCATGCGTCCCATCACCCGCAGCACTTCCAGGCAGCGGGCGGACTCCGGCTCCTCCATCACGCGGGAATCCGCCATGGCACCCTCGTCCAGGGCCTTGCGCAGCAGTTCCGCGCGTTCCTGGGCGGGGCGCTGGGAGAAGTCCTTCACGCCCAACAGGTGGCCGGCCACCCGGCGGTGCAGCTCCGAATCCTGGCGCAGGTCCAGGGTGGCAAGGTGGAAGCCGAAAGTGCGCACGCGGCGTTCCAGGGCCAGCAGCAAGTGCCGGCCTCCTCCTCCACCGCCGGGCGCTCCCAGGCTGGAGCGCAGGAGCTGCACATCCTCAAGGAGATCCTGTGCCTGGAGATAAGCGCCGGGGGCATCCTCCCGGGCGGCCTGCAGTCGGGCCAGCACAAGGCGCAGGAAGAGGCGGTAAGGCATGTCCGCGCTGCGTCCTGGAAGCGCAGCAGCGGCCTGGGGAAGCAGATCGCGGTAGCGTTCAATGCGCTCCAGCAATTCCGGAGCCACCCGCACGCGGCTGCGGCTCTGGCTTAGCTCCTCACTCAGGGAATCCACTTCCTTCATGTAGAGGCCCAGCACCACATGGCGCTGGCGTTCCAGAGTGGCGGCCACGCTTTCCGGCCCCACATAAGGATTGCCGTCCATGTCTCCGCCAACCCAGGTGCCAAAGCGCACAATGGGGCAGGGCAGGTCTTCCCCCGCACCGGGCCCGTAGGCCGCCTCCAGGGCCATGGCCAGGCTCTCGTAGAAGCCCGGCAGGATGCGATAGACCACCTCCGCCAGATGGAAGACCACATACTCCACTTCGTCGGCCACCGTGGGGCGGGCGGTGGGTTGCTCCTCCGTTTGCCAGGCCAGTTCAATTTGCCGCCGCAGCTCCTCCTGGATGCGCGCCTCTTCCCTAGGCGTGGGATCCGACTGGTCCAGGCGGATGAGCAGGGCGCGGGCCATGCGCTGGCTCTTGGCCAACAAGGTGCGTCGCACCGCCCGGGTGGGATGTGCGGTGAACACCGGCATGACTTCCATTTGCGCCAAGGTGTCCCGCACCTGGGCCAGCCCCAGGCCCTGCGCCGCCAATTCGCGCAGCACGGCCACCAAACTGCCGGATTGGGCAGGCGCATCCGGGCGCGATTGCTGGCGGCGACGGCGGATGCGGTGAACCTGCTCCGCCAGATTCACCAGAGAGAAGAAGGAAGAGAAGGCCCGCGTCAGTTCCCGGGCGGCGGCGGGGGGCAGGCCGCCCAGTTGGCGGGCCAATTCGCCATCCGCGTGGGCCGATCCTCCCCGGCGCTCCCGCGCGGTGCGGCGGGCCAGTTCAACCCGCTCCAGCAGGGGGGGGCCACCCAGATCGGCGATCACCTGGCCCAGCATGCCTCCCAGGAGGCGCACATCGTCCCTCAGGGCCTGATCGGCGGCCTGCTGTTGCAGGGTGGCGGGCGGGGCCTTGCTCATGGAATCTCCTTCTGAAGGGCCGGAACCCGGCCAATTGGCCGCCAAAGTACGCCAAGGCCGGAAGCCCTGCCAGCGCGGGCCAGAATTTTGCGCGTGAAGCCTTCCTTTGAAGCCCGGAACTTCGGCACTTCCAAGGCGCCATTCCGGCCGGTGGCGCGCGCCCTGCTCGCACAGCGGTGCGGCAAGCTGGGACTGTCCTTGTCCTGCAGCCTTTTCCCAGGCATCCGATGAGCTTCGTGGTGCGCTAGAGGGCGGATTCTCGTGAAGTGACGGACCAGCCCAAGGCCTGGGCAGGGCATGCGGCAACAGCGGTCATGGTCTCGATTGGGGAGCAGTCGTCAACAATTGATCACGGGAATAGGTCCACCCGCAGCAGGGCGCAAAAACTGTCACGGAACTTGCTCACTTCGGAATTCGCCGGTGGAAAGGCTGTTTTTCAGGCAAAAATAGCCGGAGGACTGGCAAGGGAAGGCAGAAGCTGCCGACCCTCGGCGAATGAGGCGGGCGGAAAGGACGCACATGGCACCGGTCACCACCATCAGCGGAGTCAGCTCGGGCATTGACTGGCAGGCCACGGTTGACGCGTTGATGAAGGTTGAGCAGAACAAGGTCACTCTGCTGGAGAACCGGCAAAGTGCCCAGCAGCGCAAGCTGGACGCCTGGCGTGGGTTGAACACGCGCCTTTTATCCTTCCAGAGCGCCATGGACAGCCTGGAGGAGAGCAGCACCTTCCTGAGCCACAGCGTTACCAGCGGTGATGCCACCAAGGTGTCGGCCAGCGTGGGCGAAGGCGCCGTGGCCGGCACTTACAGCGTCCTGGTGGATCAGCTGGCCAGCGCGGCCCGCGTGGTGCATGGCGGCGTGGCCGATTCCGACAGCACGGCGGTGAACAGCTCCGGCGCGGACCAGATCTTCGCCTATACCTATGGCAGCGGCGTGGATGCCGTCACCGCCCAGGTGGTGGTGGGCAGCGGCGCCACCCTGCAGGAGCTGCGCGACCTAATCAACAACGACGAGAACAATCCTGGCGTGCGCGCCAGCCTGCTCAACGACGGCACGGGCGGCGCCACGGCGTGGCATCTGGTGCTGTCCGGCCAGGACAGTGGCGCGGCCCACAGCCTGGTGGTGGACGACGCCCTGACCACGCTGGGGGACGGGCTCGCCTTTGACGCCGCCAGCTTCACCACCAGCCAGAGCGCGCAGAATGCCCGCTTCCGCGTGGACGGCTATCCGGCGGCCAGCTGGATGGAATCTTCCTCCAACACTGTGGAGGATGCCCTGGAGGGCCTGACGCTGACGCTTTCCCAGGTTAGCGCCGATCCCGTGCAGATCAGCGTGAGCCGGGATGACGGCGTGGTGAAGCAAAAGATTGGCGCGCTGGTGTCCAGCTACAACGAACTGGTGGGAATGATCAACACCTACACCAGCTACAACAGCACCTCCGAGACCATGGGCGTGCTGTTGGGCGATGGCAGTGTGAATCAGCTGAAGCGCGCCCTGGTGGAGACGGTGACGCGTCCGTTCTCCACGCTGCCCGCCTCGGCCCAATACTCCAGTCTGTCGGAGATTGGCATCCGCAGCGGTGCCGGCGGCCAGTTGAGCGTGGATGACGAAAAGCTGAGTGCGGCACTGTCCGCCAATCCTGATGAAGTGGCGCGCCTGTTCACCTTCAGCAGCGCCAGCGACAACAGCGCCTTCCGCTTCTTCACCCGCACCGCCAAGGTGCCGGCGGGCGATGTGGCCGTGTCCTTGAACTATGACGCTGCGGGAGTGCTGACGGGCGGCACGCTCAACGGCGTGGCCGCCACGGTGGAGGGTGACTTGCTTAGCGCCGCCGCCGGTTCGGAGCTGGAAGGCCTGCGCATTCTCTTCCGCGATCCCGGCGATGGCCCGGGCAGCCGCAGCGGACAGGTGCGGCTTAGCCATGGCGCGGCCGCCTCGCTGGCTTTCACCCTGGGCCGTCTTACGGACAGTGAGCAGGGCATGGTGCAATACCAGACCGGCCGGCTGGAAAGCACCGTGGGCAGCCTGACTGATGCCATTGAACGCATGAACGAACGATTGGCCGTGAAGAAGGACCAGCTGACGCGTCAATATCTGGCCATGGAAAGCGCTCTTGCGAAGCTGCAGAGCCAGTCCAGCGCCGTCAGCTCCCTTTCAAGCTCCTCCAGTTCCCAGTGATTGAAGGAAAGGATCCGGCATGAGCCACGATCTCCGCGTCCGGCAGTACCACGAGACCCAGGCCCGCACCGCCGATCGGGGCCGCCTGCTGTTGATGGTTCACGACGCCGCCATTGGCGCAGTTCGGGACTGTCAACGCCTCATGCGAATGGCGGACCTGCCCGGCAAGGGCGTGCAGATGGATCGCGCCATTCGTGCGGTGGGCGAGTTGCGCCAGTCTCTGGACATGGAAAAGGGACGGGAAATTGCCCGCAGCCTGGATCGCCTCTACGACTTCATGCTTTTTCGCATGCGTGAGGCCAACTTGAACAACGATGCTGAGCACCTGGAAGTGGTGGCCCGCATCCTGGAGGATCTGCGGGCAACCTGGAGTCAGGTGGTGCGCAAGCACGAGTCGGAGGCGCCGGCGGACGACCAGCGCCCAACGGTTCGCATTTAAGGCGGCGCCATGAGAACCGACCAGGCGGGATTGGCCCAGCTGCGGGGCTATCAAACCGAATTGGCCAGGCCCCAGGTGCGCGCGGCGGAGCGCGGCGATGAGGCCCAGGCCCATCACAAGGAGGCGGCGGAGGCGGAGTCCTCCACTGCCACACCCCGGGATTTGGGCAAAGGCCGTCTGCTGGACATCTACGGTTAATGGCGGCCGGAACAGGGTCGCACGGAGGAAAGATGAGCATGTCAACGGGATCGGTGAACCAGCTTGGTCAGGTGATGCGCCGTGCCGCCATTGAGGCCCGCTACCAGACCACGCGGGAGCTGGATCGCGTCACCGCCGGCCTGGAGGGCGAGGATCGGCTGGAAATCAGCCAGGGCGCCCGGGAGCTGGAAGGTCTGCGCGGCCGTCTGCTGGAGCAGGCCATGGCCATGCCCGATGTGCGTCAGGACAGGGTGGCGCAGGTGCGCGCCAGAGTGGCGGAAGGCTATTATCAGAGGGAGGATCTTGTGAGCGAAGTGGCGAATCGACTCATGGCGGACAAGGCCCTTGCCCAGGTGGACGACTCCCAGGCCACGCCCCCCTCCGACCCTGCATATCGAGAGGATTTGATGCGGGAAGTGGATGCCAAAATTCACAGCGGCTTCTATACTGATGGTGAGGTGATGAATTTTGTCGCAGACAGATTATTGTCGATATATGAGATAAATCCCAACGAGGACAAAGAATAGTTCAATCTGGCCTGCTCTGTGTGCTCTTTTGTCATAAAATGCTTGCCACTTAGCTTGCGAACAGTTATTGTTCGGCCCGAGTCGGCTTCCACGCCGCTGTGCCCGTACCTGAAAAAGTGATCAAACACAATGCGTGATCCTGTCGCCCTGACAAGCGACCGTGTCGCCAAAAGGATATCTGCCTGGACCTGCGTGCAGGTCAAATCCCAATAGCAAAGCCATGTCCCGTTCGCGGGGTGTGGTGAGTACGGGAGGCTGGGCCGCCGCAGGGCGGCCCTTTTTTTATTCCCGGCCCGCTGCCCAAGCGGGAAAGCTTTGTCCGGGTAGGGCTGATCATTACCTTGCCTGCCCCATTTGTTAGGAGAAGCCGTGCGAGAGGTCGTGGTCACCGAGGTGACCTTCCATCCAACCCAGGGCGGCTATGTGGTGGTGCTGCGGGAGCGGGACGGCGAACGCTGGGTTCC
>CAIWAD010000032.1 GCA_903910645.1 uncultured bacterium
GGCGAGGATGACAAGCCCCGCGCCGCGCGCTCCCGTGCCGGAGCCCCCGCGCGCAAGGAGAAATCCGTGCCGGCCCGCATTGCGGAAGGGGAAAGCGCCCTGCTGAAGGAACTGTTGGCGGACCAGCACTTCACCAAGCCGCCGGCGCGCTACTCCCAGGAAAGCCTCATCAAGGTCCTGGAGGAGCTGGGCATTGGTCGTCCCAGCACCTACGCCTCCATTGTGGACATGATCCTCAACCGCAAGTATGTGGAATTGAAGGAGCGCCGCTTCTGGCCAACTCCGTTGGGGATCACGGTGAACCGAATATTGGTCAATCACTTCACCACAATTTTCAGCGTGGATTTCACCGCCCAGATGGAGCAGGAGCTGGACTCGGTGGAGTCGGGGCGGGACTGGCGCACGGTGGTGCAGGATTTCTACGGGCCCTTCAGCGTGGCCCTGAGCGCGGCGGATTCCGCCCGTGCGGAGATTCGCGCCAGCACGCGTGAGGAAGTGGGCGAAGCCTGTCCGGACTGCGGCGAAGCCCTGGTCTACAAGCACGGCCGCAATGGCCGCTTCATTTCCTGCACCAACTACCCGGCCTGCAAGTACTCGCGCAATCCGGGGGACGGTCAGAATCATCCCATCGCCACCGAGGAGATCTGCGCCTCGTGCGGCGCGCCCATGGCGGTGAAGCATTCGCGTTACGGCCCTTTCCTGGGCTGCAGCCGCTACCCGGAATGCAAGCAGACCAAGCCCTTCGATTTGGGTGCGGCCTGCCCGCGCAAGGACTGCGACGGCAAGCTGGGCGAACGGCGCAGCAAGCGCGGCAAGACCTTCTTCGGGTGCACGCGCTTCCCGGCCTGCGATTTCGCCAGCTGGGACCGTCCGGAGGCGGTGGCCTGCCCAAGCTGCAACTGGCCCTGGATGGGGCGGAAAACGGGCCGGGACCGGGATCACGAACTAAGCTGCCCAAAGTGCGGCATGACCCAGGACGCCGAGCTGCTACAGGCCCACGGCGATGCGGCTTCCGGGGAAAAATGAGGCGGCGGGCCGTCAAGTGGCGGCCCACTTCTGCCGATCTTGACAGCGATGGTTGAAAGGCGACGAGTGGATTCATCGTCCCACAGCACCTCCGCTTCAAGCTTGTTGAACCTGTTCCTGGCTCACTTGACACAGGAACGCCGCCTTTCCCCGGCCACGGCGGAAGCCTATGGCCGGGATCTGCGGGGCTATCTGGACCAGCTTGCCCCGGACACCGACCCCTTCGATCCCCTGGAAATGCGCGATTTCCTGAGCCATCGCCTGCGCATGGGCCTAAGCCGCCGAAGTGTGGCGCGCTGCAAGGCCGCCATGGGCAGCTGGTGCCGCTATTTGCAAGCCAGGGGCCGCCTGGAGCACAATCCCGCTGCCACCCTTCCCACGGTGAAACAGGAAAAGCGCCTGCCCGGCGTGCTCTCTGAATCCGAGCTGCGCGAGGCGCTGGATCAGGTGCCCACCACCACATTCGGCCACTGCCGCGACCGCTTGATGCTAGAACTGCTTTACGGTGGCGGCCTGCGCTTGTCGGAGTTGGTGCGCTTGAACCTGCGGGATCTGTCCGGCGAAATGCTCCTGGTCTTCGGCAAGGGAGCCAAGGAGAGGCTGGTTCCCCTGGGGCGGGAAGTGCGTCGCGTGGTGGAAGCCTGGCGCCCATTGCGGCTCGCCTTGCTGCTGGAGAAGGATCGCCTGGAAGAGCCCGCCCTGCTGGTGAACCGCCGGGGCCAGCGCCTGGGCGCGCGCAGCGTGGAGCGGCTGGTGGAGGCCCGTCTGCGCCAGGTCAGCCAACTGCCAACCCTGTCGCCCCATCTGTTGCGTCACAGTTGCGCCACGCACCTGCTGGACAGCGGGGCGGATTTACGCGTGGTCCAGGAGCTGCTGGGCCATGTTTCCCTGTCCACAACCCAGATCTACACACACATCAGTGTCAAACACATGCAGGAGGCCTACCGGCAGGCCCATCCCCGTTCGGGAAGGGTGTCGGGGACGAAAGGCGATCCTGGGGACCCAAAGCTCGTGGAGGAGTCATGAAGACGACCGTGACCTCGCGCCATTTCCGGGCCAGCGACAAGCTGAAGACCTATGCCGAGAAGGAGGTCAACCGCCTGGATCGCTATTTCGACAGCATCATGGAATGCGAGGTGATCCTCGAGTACGATGTGCACCAGAACAAGACCGTGGAGGTGGCCATTCATGTGCCCGGCGAGCGCATGGTGGCGGCGGAGACCACCGAGGACTTCATGAAGTCCATGGATGTGGCGGTGCAGAAGCTGGAAAAGCAGGTTGTGCGCTACAAGGACAAGCTGAAGAAGAAGCACTGAGCGTTGCGGGGCCACCTCCCCATTGACGGATGGTGGCAAAGAAGCTTGATGGCCCGGGAAGGCCCTGCGTCCTCCCGGGCCTTGTACGACAGGTGCTCCAGGCGGTGGGCGCCTTCGGCCTGGAAGCGCGATGTTCCTGACCCGACAGGCTCCCGGACACCCTCGCCGCCGAGGAATGCCATTGCAGAAAGGCCCGGCCCATGGACAGCAGCAAGCAGCTTAGCGTGCGCCAGTTCTTCGAGGAGGAGGCGGGCGAATTGCGCCTGACCCTGCTCAGCGACCCCATGGAACTGGGGCGGGAGATTCCCCAGAAGAACCTGCACCGTCCTGGACTGGCCCTGGCGGGCTACCTGGAACTCTTCACCCACGACCGCATCCAGGTGCTGGGGAACACGGAGATCTCCTATCTGCGCTCCCTTAGCGCCGACCAGTGCCGACTGGCGTTCGAGCGCGTGTTTGGCCTGGAGATCCCTTGTCTGGTGATCACCAACAGCAACGAGCCGGTGCCTCCCATGATGGAGCTGGCGGCGGCGGCAGGTGTGCCGGTCTTCCAATCGGAGTTGAGCACCACGGAGTTGTACCACCTGCTCAGCGACTACCTGGATGATTTCTTCGCCCCCACGGAGACGCGCCACGCCTCCCTGGTGGATGTCTACGGCACGGGCCTGCTGCTCACCGGCAAGAGCGGCATTGGCAAGAGCGAAGTGGCGCTGGATCTGGTGGAACGCGGCCATCGTCTGGTGGCTGACGATGTGGTGATTGTCACGCGCAAGGCGGATCGCATCCTGATGGGCCAGGGCAACGACCTGCTCCAGCACATGATGGAGATCCGCGGCCTGGGCATCCTGGATGTGCGGCAGATCTACGGCATCCATGCAGTGCGCATGCAAAAGCGCGTGGAGATGATCGTGGAGCTTTGCCTGTGGGAGGAGCGCGGCAGCATTGATCGCACGGGCCTGGATCAGGAGACGGCCACCATCCTTGGGCTGGAGCTGCCCCTCATCCGCCTGCCCATTTTTCCGGGAAAGAACATCACAGTGATCTGCGAGACCCTGGCGCTCAACCACCACCTGAAGGTCTACGGCTACGACAGCTCCCAGGAGCTGAACCGTCGCCTGCTGAAGACCATGGAGGATCGGCGGCGCCTGCGCAGCTACCTGCGGCGGGATCCCGAATGAGCGCGCCCCTGCATCTGCTTCTCATCACCCACGGACGGCTTGGCGAAGAATTGCTGGCCACGGCGACGCTTATCCTGGGCCCGCGCGATCACACCGACGCCTTGAGCAACGACGGCCTGTCCCGGGAGGGCCTTGTGGAGGCGGTGCTGGGCCGGCTGGAAGCCTTGCCTGAAGACGCTTCCCTGCTGCTCCTGGTGGATGCGCCGGGGGCCTCGCCCCACCTGGCCTGCCGACTGGCGCTGGCCCGGCAGCCCCTTGAGCGGCGGGAGCGTCAGCACGGCCCCATCACGGGCGTGAATCTCCCCTTGCTGTTGACGGCCCTGAACCGCCGGGAGACGACCCCGGTGGACGAACTCCTGCCCCTGCTGCTGGATCGCGGCCGGGCAGGCATCCTGATGGCGGATTGAGGGAGGACGGCATGGCTTCCAAGGCCGAATGGATCCTGCGCATGGACGACCGCCTGGTGCATGGCCAGGTGTGTGTGGGGTGGTGCGAAGTGCTGGGCATTCCCCACCTGGTGTTGGCGGACGACGCCATTGTGGGCAGTGCCTTTGAACGGGACCTCTACGCCTGCTGTCCCGGACAGGATCAGCAACTGGCCTTCATGGGACTGGAGGAGCTGGCCCTTGCCATGTCCACGCCACCCGCCCAGGCCACCCTGGCCGTGATTGCCGGACCCTCCGAGGCCTTGCGCCTGCTGGAACTGGGCGCGCCTCTGGTGGAAGTGCTGGTGGGCGGCCTGCACGACCAGCCCGGCGCGCGCCAGGTGACGGATTACCTGTTTGTGACACCCGCCCAGGAGGAAAGCCTGCGCCAGCTGATGGCTCGCGGCGTGCATCTGGTGGGACAACCATTGCCCGCCAGCCCCCGCCTGGAATTGCAGCGCCTGTTGGGCTGAAGGGCGTTTCCTTCGCCTTCAAATGAAAAGACCCCGGCATGCCGGGGTCTTCGCGTTTCAAACAGGATTGGGCTTTCAGGCCATGAGGGAGGCGATGGCCGCCACATTCACGATGTCGCTGGCGCTGCAGCCCCGGGACAGATCCATGAAGGGGGCCGCCAGGCCCTGCACCGTGGGGCCAATGGCCTCGGCGCCCGCCAGGCGCTGCACCAGCTTGTAACCGATGTTGCCCGCATCCAGATCCGGGAAGACCAGCACATTGGCTCCACCCGCCACCGCGCTGCCGGGCGCTTTCTTCTCCGCCACCTTGGGCACAATGGCCGCGTCCAATTGCAGTTCGCCATCGGCCATCAGGTCGGGATCCGCCGCCTTCAGCAGGCGCAGGGCCTCCAGCACTTTATCCACATCGGGATGCTTGGCGCTGCCCTTGGTGGAGAAGCTGAGCATGCCCACGCGGGGTTCCGTGCCCGTCAGGGCGCGATGGGTGCGGGCGGAGGCCATGGCGATGCTGGCCAACTGCCGCGCATCGGGCTGGGGCACAATGGCGCAGTCGGCGAAGGTGAAAAGGCGGCCGTCGGGCATCACCATCAGGAAGCTGGAACTGACCACATCCATGCCCGGCGCCATGCCCAGGGCGTGCAGCCCGGCGCGGATGACATCGCCGGTGGTGTGCACGGCGCCGCCCACGCTGGCGTCGGCGATCTTGCGCCGCACCATGAAGGCCGCGAAGTAGAGCACGCTGTGCACGGCCTCCGTGGCGGCCTCCAATGTCATGCCCTTGGCCTTGCGCAGGTTGAACAGTTCGTGGGCGAAGTCCGCCGTCCACTCGCTGGTGGCGGGATCCACAATCTCCCGGGCCATCAACTGGAGACCGTGTTCGGCGGCCAGGGCCTCCACGGTGGCGCGGCGTCCCAGCAGCGTCACCCGGCACACGCCCTTCTCCTTCAGGATCTTCGCCGCCTGGATGGTGCGCGGATCCTCGCCTTCGGGAAGCACCACATGCTTGCCGCGCTCGGCGGCCTTTTGTTGGAGGGTGTCGAGAATATTCATGAAGCCGTCCTTTGTAAATGGTCCATCGCGCGCCGCACCGCCTCCGGCACGAGGCGCGAGTAGTCGCCGCCGAAACGCCACAGTTCCCGCACAATGGAGCTGTTCAGGTAGCTCCACTCCTCGCTGGGCATGAGGAAGACCGTCTCCACTCCGGGAGCCAGTTTGCGGTTGACAATGGCCATCTGGAACTCGTAGTCGAAATCGCTGATGGCGCGCAGGCCGCGCACAATGGCCGTGGCGCCTTTCTGCTGTGCGTAATCCGCCAGCAGACCCTCATGGCTGTCCACCACCACGCCGTCCAGACCCTCCACGCAGGCGCGCACCAGCTGCAGGCGGGCCTCCAGCGGGAAGAGCGGCGTCTTGTCGGCGTTCACCGCCAGCAACACCACCACCTCGTCGAAGGTCTGGCGGGCGCGTCGCACAATGTCCAGGTGGCCCAGGGTCATGGGATCGAAGGTGCCGGGGTAGACGGCGCGACGCATCGCGTTCTCCTTGCTGGTGGACCGAATCACAAGATCTGCCGGGTGTTCGCAGATCGTGATTGGTGTCAGACGATTCGTGGACAGGGCTTCAACCGCCTTTCCACGAGAGTCGATCCACTTTTCAACTCAGCGCTCTTGCGCTCAGTCCTTCACCACCAGGGCCATCAGGGTCAGATCGTCCTGGAAACGCATGGCCCGCTCTCCCGCGCCGGTGTGGCGCCGCAGGGCGCCCAGCATGTGTTGCACCAGCGCCGGCGCATCCAGCCAGCGCGTTTCGCTGAAGGCCTTGCGCACCTGGCCCATGCCGAACTCGCGGCCGTGGCGGTCCTGCTCCTCGTTCAAACCGTCGGTGTGGAAGAGGATGCGGTCCCCGGGTTCCAGATCCACGAAACCCATCTCGTAGGGCGCGCCCCGGAAGGCCCCCAGCATGAGACCGCCCGTGTCCAGGGATTCCATGCCGTGGCTGCGCGCCCGCAGGAGCAAGGGCGGATTGTGGCCGGCGTTCACAAAGCTCAAGCGGCGGCTGGGGCGGTGATACACACCATAGAAGGCCGTCACGAAGCTGTCCGCCTCGGTGATTTCCAACAGGTGCTCGCTCAGGTGCCCCATGATGCCCGTCATGTCCAGTCGGTGCTGGGCCAGGATGCGGATGCCCGTGCGCATGCTGGCCATGATCAGCCCCGCCGGCAATCCTTTGCCCGCCACATCCGCAATGACCAGGCCGATGTCCTCCGGCGTGATCATGAAATGGTCGAAATAGTCGCCGCCCACTTCCGCGCTGGAGAGGTTCAGGCCGCATAGGTCCACATCGTGCAGCCGCAGTCCTTTGGTGGGCAGGAGGGAGCGCTGGATGTCCCGTGCCACCGCCAGGTCCGCCACCACTTTGCGGCGCTCCTCACGGTCGGCGCGCAGCATCATGTGCTCAACGGTTTGCGCCACCTGGCTGGCCAGCACTTCCATCAACTGGCGCTCGTGCTCGCCGTAACTGCGCAGCTCGTCGGACTCCAGGTTGAAGAAACCGATGAGGCGGCCTTCATGGAGGATGGGCACAACCAGTTCGCTGCGCGTGCGGTCCCGGGCGTTGAAATAGCGCTCGTCCAGGTTGACATCGGGCACAATCACCGACTGGTTGTGCTTCAGGATCCAGCCCATGATGCCACGGTCAAGCTTCTGGCGCACCAGATGGAGCTTGTCCGTGTCGTATCCGCGCAGGGATTCCCAGCGGATGGTGCCGTCCCGGGGATCGATGAAGTAGATGCCGGCGGCGTCGAATGGCAGCACGCCACCGAGGGTGTCCATGATGAGCAGGGCCAGACTTTCGGTGGAGAGGTCCTGCCCCAATCGGCGCCCCACCTCCCGCAGGAGTCGGTTTTCCCGCAGGGTGCGGGCGGGTTCCAGCAGCTCGCGCAGCTCGCGAATGCATTGGCCCAGATCAGGGCTTTCCATCTGGAGTAAAGAAGGCCAAGCCTCGGTGGCCTGGCCCTGGGAATCGCAGGTTTTCTGATAAAGCGCTTCCAGCCGGCTCACCAATTGCTGCAGGTGGGCCAGCGGGTCGGCGGCGGTGCCGGCATCGACGGGGGAAGGGTGGGCCGGTTCCGGCCCCGGTACGCTCATGCGAAGGCCTGGACCGCCTGCTCCACTTCGTTGTAGCTCTTGAAGACCTGGTAGAGCTTGGTGATGACGAAGAGGGAGTCGATTTTCTCCGTCACGCAGGCCAGGTGTACATCCCCGCCCGCCTCGCGCACAGGCTTCAGGGTCTTGATGAGAATGCCCAGACCCGAACTGTTCATCAGCTTCACATCCCCCAGATCCAGCACGAAATTCCGGCTGCCCTGGTCGAGATAGGACTTCACTTCGTTGTAAAAGGCGTCCGCGTCGGGACCACCCAGTAGATTGCCCTTCAAGGCCATGATGACCACGGTGCCCTGAGCGGCTGTCGAAATCTTCATTGTTCCCTCCTATGCCGACCCGAACATACCAATCACCCCTGCGGCAGTCAATTTGAAGGGGCTGCCAGGGGCGTGGGCCTCGGGATCGGGCGCCCGTTGGATGCTACTTTCCTTTTGGCGAGATGGTTTTTGAACAACCATTCACGATAGTGCCCTCCCTGGTTGGGGGCTTCTTGCGCACCGGCCGCTTGCCGGAACAGGAGACAGGTCAATGCCGCATTTCAATGAATTGCGAGCCATGGTGAAGGCGCGTGGCATCAAGCAGGCCCCCGGCGCCACGCGCGTGGAGCTGGTGCGCACGCTGCAGCGGAGCGAGGGCAATTTCGACTGTTTCGCCACGGCCTTTGTGGGCGAGTGCGACCAGCTGGACTGCATGTGGCGGGAAGACTGCTTCAAATGCGCCGGTGTGCCGCCGCAGGGCGCACCCGATGCCTGAGCTGCGCCACGATCCCATCCAGCGCCGCTGGGTGATCATTGCCCGGGAGCGCGGGGCCAGGCCCTTGCAATTCCAGGGCGAGCTGCGCTTCCCGCGCAATCCGGCCTGTCCCTTCTGCGAAGGCATGGAAGGCACCACGCCCCATGAGATCATGGCCCTGGGGCCGGACGGCCGCCAGCCCAACACGCCGGGCTGGGAGCTGCGGGTGGTGCCCAACAAGTTTCCCGCCTTGCAGATTGAAGGTGAGCCGGACCGCCGCGGCGTGGGCTTCTACGACGCCATGAACGGCATTGGCGCCCACGAGGTGCTCATAGAGACGCCGCGTCACATGCTGCACATGGCGGAGATGAGCCCGGCCCAGATGGAGGCCATCTTCTTCGCCTACCAAACGCGGCTGGTGGATCTGATGAAGGATCCGCGCTTCAAGTATGTGCTCATCTTCAAGAACTACGGCGCGGATGCCGGCGCCACCATCGCCCATCCCCACACGCAGATCATTGCCACGCCGGTGACCCCGCGCACTGTTTCCGACGAGCTGGCCAGCGCGCGCGATCATTTCCGCCTGAAAGAGCGTTGCCTTTTCTGCGACCTGCTGGCGCAGGAGATGGATGGCGGCGAGCGTCTGGTGGCCCTTAGCGACCACTTCGCGGCCATTTGCCCCTACGCGTCGCGCTTCCCCTACGAGGTCATGGTGCTGCCCCGCCGCCACGCCCACGATTTCGCCCTGGAACCGGCGGAGCGCGTGCGCGACCTGTCCCGCATCATGCATGTGGTGATGAAGCGCCTGCGCACGGCCCTGGGTGATCCGCCCTTCAACTTTGTCTTCCACACGGCCCCCAACACCAACCACCACATGCGGCGCAGCAACTACTGGGACACCATTTCCCACGACTGGCACTGGCATGTGGAAATTCTGCCGCGCATGACCCAGCCCGCCGGATTTGAGTGGGGAACGGGTTTCTACATCAATCCCATGGCGCCTGAGTTGGCCGCTGAGCACCTGCGCAAAGTGCAGGTGGAGGCGTGAGCGTGCAGCGTCGCGGAGTGCTGCGCATCCTGTTCGCCAGCGCGGAGGCCCTGCCCTGGGTGAAGCAGGGCGGGCTGGGCGATGTGCTGGGCGCCCTGCCCCGCGAGCTCTTCGCCCTGGGCCACGAGGTGGCAACGGTGCTGCCTCTCTACGCGGCCATCGACCGCGAGGACGCGGGCCTGGAACTGCTGGCCACCATCCATGTGCGCTTCCAGGGCGTGGACTTCCCCACGCGCATCTATGCAGCCCCTTATCCGCGCAGCGAGTGCCGCGCCCTCTTCATTGAGAACCAGTACTACTTCGAGCGCCAGGGGGTGTACCAGGACGCGGCCACGGGCCAGCCCTGGCCGGACGACCACGAGCGCTGGTTCTTCTTTCAGGTGGCCTTGCTGGAGCTGGTGCGCCAAACCGACATGAATCCGGATCTCATCGTGTGCGCCGACTGGCAGACCGCCATGCTCCCCGCCCTGTTGCGCATCCGCCACCAGGAGGACCGCCATCTGCAGCGCACGCGCAGCGTGCTGGCCCTGCACAACATGGGCTACCAGGGCGTCCTCCCGGCGGAGCACATCACCAGTCTGGGCTTGCCGCGGGAGCTGCTTTTCCCGCTTTCCCCCTTCGAGTTCTATGGACAGTTGAATTGCCTGAAGGCGGGCATCTCCTTTGCCGACGAGGTGGTGACGGTCTCGCCGTCCTACGCCAAAGAGATCTGCACACAAGAGTTGGGACACGGGCTGGACGGCGTCCTGCGCCATCACGGAGATCGCGTGCAGGGCATCCTGAACGGCATTGATGTGGAGGAATGGAATCCCGCCACGGATCCCTGGCTGGACGAGCATTTCTCCGCCGCCCATCTTGGGCGCAAGGCGGGAAACCGGCCTCGCCTGCTTTCATCCTTCGGCCTGGACGGCAACTACACCGGGCCCATCCTGGCCATGGTGACGCGCCTGACGGGGCAGAAAGGCATGAACATCCTGGCGGGTTGCGTGGACAGGCTGCTCACCAGGGACCTGCGCCTGCTCATCCTGGGCTCCGGCGAGCCGCAGTTCGAAAAATTCCTGCGCGATGTGGCCACGGCCCATCCCGAGCGCATGGCCGTGCGCATTGGCTACGATGAGGCCCTGGCCCACCTGACCTACGCGGGGGCGGATTTCTTCCTTATGCCCAGCCGCTACGAGCCCTGCGGCCTTAGCCAGATGTACGCCATGCGCTACGGCACCCTGCCCATTGTGCATGCCACCGGCGGGCTGAAGGACACGGTGACGGGCTTCCTGGACGATGCCGACCACGCCACCGGCTTCTCCTTCACCGACTACAACGCGGAAGCGCTGCTGGAGTCGGTGGACACGGCTCTTAGCGCCTGGCGGAACGCGCGCGCCATGCGGCGCCTGCAGAAGAACGCCATGAAGCAGGACTTTTCCTGGGAGCACAGCGCGAAGCGCTACGAGGATTTGTTTTTCCAGGTGCGGGACCATTCGCGCTGGGGCGAATGAGCACCACAGGACGCACGCGGCCATGGTCATCGGGCGGCGGCAGCGCAGTCACATTCAACGGAGCCCCAGCGCTTCGACATGAGAAGGAGGACGGCATGTCCCACACACAATTGAACGCGGACCAGATTGAGGCCGCCTGGGAGCGGGTGGACGCCTGGACGGAACAGGAGATTCAGGATCGCCACCTGGAGCTGCAGCGCCGTTTTCCGGCACTCTCCGGCTACATCAACAGCTCGCTGGAGGACTTGGACGAGGAATCCGGCAACATTGGCGCCTATTTGCTCATGGTGGCCTGTGAGGCCTTCCGTGAAATGTGGCCGGCGGACGGCACCATCACCCAGGAATTGCTGGTGAAGCACCACGATGCCTGCATCCGCAGCCTGGAGGAGATGGGTGATGACGACGACAGCGAGGAATCCGCCGTGGATGCCGGCAGCGAGCCGGTGTTGATGGAGTTCCTGGTGTCGTCGTTGCTGGATGATGGCGACGAGGACGATGAGAGTGATGAAGACGGTGAGAGTGAAGAGGACGAGGACGACGGGATAGACGACGAATCCCGCACCAGCATCTTCATCGCTCTCTCAACCGTGGTGGAATGCCTGCACGAAGTGGCCAAAAGCTAAGCAAATGACCATGGCCGGACTGGGTGTGGAACTCAGTCCGGCCAATGTCCAGCCACCGCCGCGCCGCAGTCGGGACAGCTCCCACTTCTCAGCACAACCCGCGATTCCCCCCACGCCTTCCGTTCCACGCACAGTCCGCCACAAGCGGGGCAATGCGTGTCACGCCCCTCCACCAGGGGCAGATTCCCCAGGTAGACGAAGGACAGACCGGCGGCCATGGCCAAGTCCCGGGCACGCAGCAGGGTGGAGGCGGGGGTGGCCGGCACCCGCAGGCGATGGGCTGGATGGTATGCGGTGAAGTGAAGGGGTGTGTGGGCCCCCAGCTCATCCACCACCCAGCGACACAGGTCGCGCAGCTCGCTTTCGCCGTCGTTATGGCCGGGAACCAGGAGCGTGGTCAGCTCCAGCCACACGGTTGTGGTGCGCCGCAGGTGGCGTAGAGCCTCCAGCACCGGAGCCAGGCGGCCCCGGGTCAAACGGCGGTAACCGTCCTCGCTGAAGCCCTTCAAATCAATGTTCGCGGCATCGATGCCTGCGAATATCTCGCTGGCGGCGGCAGGCTCCACATAGCCGTTGCTCACCATCACCGTGGCCAGGCCGGCCGCTTGGGCCGCCCGACTGCATTCCAGCACGAACTCCCCGAAGATCACCGGCTCGTTGTAGGTGAAGGCCAGACCGCGGCATCCCTGGGCCAGGGCCGCCGCCACAATCTGGTGCGCGGTGGCGGGGCTAAGGGAGTCCAGTGCCTCCCTGGCCTGGCTCATGCTCCAGTTCTGGCAATGCAGGCAGCCCAGATTGCAGCCTGCCGTGCCGAAGCTGAACACGCGGCAGCCCGGATGGAAATGGTAAAGGGGCTTCTTCTCCACATGGTCGGCCGCAAAGCCGCGCCCGGCGTTCCAGCCGTCAGTGACCAGTCGGCCATCCTGGTTGCGGCGCAACAGGCAGTAGCCCCGACGGCCCGGCGTGGGGCGACAGTGGCGGGGACAGAGGGTGCAGAGCACGCGGCCTTCGTCCAGGGGCCTCCACCAGCGCGCGGGTGCGCCTGCCGGGAGGGCGGAACTCACTCCATCCTCGCCAGCAGGGAGGGCAGCATGACGGCCCAGCGCGCGGTTCCACCAAAGTGGCCGCCGGCATAGGACAGGTGCTCCACGGCAAGCCCCTGTTCCCGGCAGCGCCGGGTGAACACGCGGGCGCCCAGATCGGCGTGGTACTCGTCACGGTCACCCGCCTCCACATGCAGCGTTGCCAATCGCCCCAGGGCATCCACATCCGCCGGGCGGCACAGCACGCGCTCGGCAGGGTCCTCATCCCGCCAGCGCTGGAAGCAGGCCTCGTCCATCTCACCCGTATCCAGTCGGATGGGAAGCTGGAAGCCCGGCGCTTCATCCATGGGCGAGTAGCAGCTGGCCAGGGCAATGGCGTTCAGGGCGCAGGCCTCGTCCGATCCCAGCTGGCGCAGGTTGGTCACCTGGGCCAGGAAGCTCTCCAGTCCGCCCAACCGCTCCATGGCGGAAGGCAGGCGGGCCAGCTCCGGCCGCAGGCTCATGTGGAAGTGCAAATCACCCGCGCTGCTGGCACAGTGCAGGAAGAGGCCGGGATGGTCCATGACCAGTCTTAAAGCGCCGAAACCACCGGAAGAGCGCCCCGCCACGGCGCGGTGTCGCGCCTCTGGCAACAGGCGGAAGTGACTCTTCAGCAGTGGCAGCACTTCCTCCACCAGATGGCGCTGATAAAGCCCCGTGCCCGTGGAGTCCAGGTACTGGCTGCCACCGTAGCGCGTGGAGCAATCGGGGAAGGCCAATAGCGCGTGGGGCAACACACCCTCCTGCATGAGGCGGTCCGCCATCTGCAACAGGTTCTCCTCGAAGGCACGGAAGCCCAGCCAGGATGGGGCGCTGGAGAAGAGCCCGCCCAGCACCATGACCAGTGGATAACGGCGCACTCCCTTGTGGTAGCCGGGAGGCAGGTACACGGGACAGTGGCGCAGGAAGGGATCGCCCAATGGGTTCGCCTTCAGCAGGGCGCTGTCCACTCGCTCCGCCACCACTGTGCCGTGAAGGCTTTCGCCAAGGAATCCCAGGCTCATTCCTTCACCGCGCCCAGGGTCAAGCCGCTCACCAGGTAGCGTGAAAGGGCGATGAAGATCACCATCACCGGCAGGCTGACCAGCACGCTGGCGGCGGCGTAGTAGCCCCACTGCGTGCTCATGCTGGCCTGGAAGCTCTTCAGGCCAAGAGGCAGGGTGAAGAGTTCGCTCTCCTGCAGCACCTGGGCCGCCACGATGTACTCCGACCAGGAGGCCATGAAGGAGAAGAGCGCGGTGATCACCAGGGCCGGGCTGGCCAGGGGCAGCACCACCTTCACAAAGGCCTGGAAGCGCGAGCAGCCATCGATGCGCGCCGCCTCCTCCAGCGAGACGGGAATGGTGTCGTAGAAGCCCTTCATCTGCCACAGGCAGAAAGGCAGGGCCGTGGCGGTGTAGAGCACCATCAAGCCCAGAAAGGTGTTCACCAGATGCAGCTTGGCGATCATGATGTAGAGAGGCAGCAGGAGCATGGTGGCGGGGAACATCTGCGTGGTCATCAGGGCCAGCATGCCCGCATCGCGCCCGACGAAATGGAAACGGCTGAAGGCGTAGCCGCCAATGGCCGCCAGCGCCACGCCCGTGATGGTGACCACCACTGAGACCAACAAGCTGTTGCCCAGCCATTGCAGAAAGGCGTGTTCGGTGAAGAGGGCCGTGTAGCTGTCCAGGGTGGCGCCATCGGGGATGAGGGCCAGGCTGGTGCTGCGCAGCTTGTCGCCGGGGCGCAGGCTGATGGTGATGACATTGAGCAGCGGATACACGGCGATGATGCTGAACAGCACCAACACCGCGTGGCGGGCCCAGGTCAGGAGGCGTGCTTCCTTCATGCGATGGCTCCCTTAGTAGACGGCCTTGGTGGCGCTGGTGCGCCGCAGGAAGGTGATGGAGAAGGCCAGCAGGATGAAGAAGATGACCATGGACAGCGCCGCCCCGTACCCGTACTGGTAGAGGTTGAACACCGCCTTGTAGACATAGCTCACCAGGATGTGCGTCTTGTCGCTGGGTTCGCCACCATTGGACACCAGCCACATGACATTGAGCTGGTTGAAGGTCCACACCGTGCCCAGGGTCACGGCGGGCAGCATCACCGGCTTGAGCAGGGGCAGGGTGATTTTGCGGAACTGGGTCCAGCGGGAGGCGCCGTCCACGCGGGCGGCCTCATAGAGCTCCTGGGGAATGGCCTGCAGCCCGCCCAGGGCGATGACCATCATGAAGGGGAAGCCCAGCCACACATTGGTGGTGATGCAGGCCACGAAGGCCGCCAGAGGATCTTTCATCCAGTCGATCATGGGCAGGTTGAAGAGCTGGCTGCCGATGAGGTTCACGGCGCCGTACTCCGGGTTGAACATGCCGCGCCAGGTTAGCGCGGTGATGTAGCTGGGCACGGCCCAGGGAATGATGAGCAGCACGCGGTAGATGGCCTTCCCCTTCACCGGGCCATTGAGCACCACCGCCAGGAAGACGCCCAGGCCCACATGGAAGGCCACATTCACCACCGTCCACACCACGGTCTTCAAGAGCACGCCCCAGAAAACACTCTCGCGGAAGACCTGCAGGTAGTTCTGCAGGCCAATCATCTCCCAGTCCTGGAAGTGGCGCAGGCTCATGTTGGACAGGCTGAGCACCACATTGTAGAGGAAGGGATAGACGATGGTGGCCGCGATGACCACGAAGCTGGGCAGCACGAAGACATAGGCCAGCTTGTGGCGTCTCCAGTCCTTCAGGAAGAGGCCGAAGCTGCGGCGCTGCCACCACAGCAGGAAAAGCAGCCCCAGGGCCAGCAGACCCTTGAAGACGGGCACCACGGCGGTGGGCTCCAGCTCGCGATTCATGGCGCGGATCTTGTCCTCCGCGTCCCGCTGCATGCCGCGGGCTGCGTCCTCCGGCGTCTCGGAGCCACCCAGCAGTGCCTGGTAGTGCGGGCGCATGCTGTCCCAAATGGCGCGCAACTCGGCCACCACCGGCATGGCGCGTCCCCGGCGCATCTGCTCGGCGCTGGCTTTCAGGGTGGGATCCTGCTGGAGCAGCGGATCGTCCAGCAGGGTTCTGCATGAAGGCAGGATCTTCAACTGGGTCATGAAGCGCCGCTGGGCCTCCTCGCTGGTCAGGAAGCGCAACAAGGCCATGGCCTCATCCGCCTGCCGGCCTGTGGCGTTGGCGTTCAGGCTGTAGCCCTTGGGAGCCACCATGGGGCCCATGGGCAGGCCGGTGGCCGCCACCATGGGCAGGGGCGCCACATAGGCCTTCAGCTCCGGCTTGGAGAGGTAGTCGCCCCAACTCCAGTCCCCATTGATGATCATGGCCGCCCGTCCCTCCTTGAAGAGGCCGTCGGCGTCTTCGTAGTCGCAGGAGACGGGCATGACCTTGTGCTCATCGCGCAGGGCAAGGACGAAGCGGTAGGCGGCCACGGCCTCCGGCGTGTCCAGGTCAGGCGTGCTTTGGCTGGGATCATCCTTGTTGAAGACCCAGGAGCCCTGACCGGTGAGGAAGGGGATGACGAAGAAGGGCTCCGTGTAGTTCCACACCACGCCGTAGATGTCGGCGCGGCCGTCCCCGTTGGTGTCGCGCGTGCTTGCCTTGGCCATGCGCACGAAGTCCTCGTCCGTGGCGGGAGGCTGGGGAAGAAGCGCGCCGTTGCACACCAGCGCCAGATGATTGCCGATGCGATCCCCCACCTGCAGCAATTCCAGATGGCCGGCTTCGCCCCGCCTGCGGGAGGGCAGGCGCGTCAAGGCGCTTTCCAGGAATTGGGCCTGCGCCAGGGAGTCCAGCCAGGGCGTCATGTCTTGCACAATGCCCATGGTCTGGAAGGGGCCGATGACATCGGAGGGCCCGTAGACCAGCTCCGGCCCGCTTCCTGCCAGGGCCGAGGCCTGGAAGCCGCTGCGCAGCTCCTCGGTCTCCTTGTAGAGGGCGCGCACGGTGACGCCGGGATGGGCGGCCTCGTACTCTTTCACCAGGCCGTCCAGGATGGCGCGTTCAGCTTGCACCATCTGGTGCCAAAGAGTGATGCGCTGCCCGGTTTCCTCCCGGCAGGCCAGGAGCAACAGGGGCATGAGCCAGAGCAGTTTCTTCATGGGACTCCCGCTTGTGGGTCAGCGGGAAAAGTAGGGTTCAGGGTCCGGTCGCGCCCCCTGCATCAAGCGTCGCGAAACTCACGGATGGTCCATCCCGCCAGGCCGCACAAGGCCCCCAGCACGGCAATGCTCCCGAAGATCCACGGCACGGGCACCCACTCCGCCACCAGGCCGGTAAGGGCCACCGATACGGCGCTGAGTCCCGTTACCGCCACCGACACCATGGCGAAGACCCTGCCATGGAATTCAGCGGGCACCATGCGCTGGATGAGGGTGGGCCGGGGCACCACGATGAGAGGGATCATGAGGGAGTGGATGAAGAGCGTGAGCCAGGCCCCGGCGAAGCTGCTGACCCACAGCAGGGGCAGAAATGTGATGCCGTCCAGCACAATGCCCCACAAAAGCAGACGGCTGTCCCGCAGTTGCTTCCCCCAGCGGGCCAGGGCAAGGCTGCCGCAAATCATGCCCACGGCATAAGCGGTAAGCAGGTAGGCATAGTCCCCGGAAGAGCCGTGCAGCACCTGCTTCACGAAGAGTGGCGTGCCCACGATGGCCGGGCCCATGATGAAGAGGTTGTCCGCGCCGGTGACCAGCAGGATGGCCCACAGTCGGCGGTCGCGGCGTGCCAGGGCCAGGCCCTCTCCCGCCTTTGCCATGGCCTGGCGCAGCTCATGGGACAATTGAAGGCGCCCTGCAGTCCTGCCCTGCCCCTTGTGTGTGGCGGGCATGGATGCGATGAAGCCGGCGGAGAGCAGGTAGGCCAGGGCCGTTGCGGTGAACAAGTGGAGCTCGCCTGTCAGGGGTGTGAGCAAGCCTGCCAGTCCAGGCCCGGCCAACAAGGCCAGCTGCCAGCCGCTTTGAATCAGGGCATTGGCTGGACGCAGCTCCGCAGGCGGCACCAGCTCTGGCACCAGGGCGTCCCGGGCAGGATTGAAATGGGCGCTGAACACGGCCATGGCAAAGGTGATGGCTCCCAGAAGCAACGGATCCAGCAAGCCCCGGAAGGCCAACAGGGGGATGGTGCCCGCGAGCAGGGCACGGGCGGCATTTGCGCCAAGCATCACGCGGCGACGGTCCAGCCGGTCCACCAGGGCCCCCGCCGGAAGTCCAAGAATCAGCACGGGCAGGTAGGCGCTCATGGCCACCAGGCCGGTCAGCGACGAGGAGCCCGTCAAACTCAGTACCAGCCAGATGAGCGCCAACTGGAAAAGGGAGTCCCCCGCCTGGGAGATGATCTCCCCCAGCCAGAGCATGCGCAGGGATCGATGGCGCGACAGGAAGGCAAGCAGCTGCATGCCCGAAGATACAAGGTGCTTCGAGTTCCTGGCGATGGGTTTTCCCCCCATGACCCTCCGCGCTGCCCTACTTTGGAGCAAACAACGGGGGGGTGCATCATGCGGGTTCTTGTGTTGCTTTTGGTCGCGGCCATGGCAGGTCGCGTTGGAGCTGTCACGGGAGATTCCTGGCAGCTTTTCGATGACAGCCAGGTGGCCCGCTTTTATGTGACCGTGGATCCTGCGGCCCTGCAGTGGATGTACGAGAACCCTGCCAGCGATTCCATGCACCTGGCACAGCTTCATGCCGCCAATGCCTGGTTCGACGAGGATGTGCCCGATGTGGGATTGCGTCTAAGGGGCAACACCAGCCGTTATGCCCAGAAGAAATCCTTCAAGCTCTCCTTCAATGATTTCGTGGATGGCCGCGAGTTCCACGATGTGGACAAGCTGAACCTCAACGGTGAGCACAATGATCCTGCCATTGTGCGCAGCAAACTCTGCTTCGACCTCTTCCAACGGGTGGGGAAAATCGCCAGTCGGGCCAGCCATGGCGAGCTGTGGATCAATGGCAACTACCATGGACTCTATGCGAATGTTGAGCATGTGGATGACGAGTTCCTGTGGAAGCACTTTGCCCATGATGGCGGCAACTTGTGGAAGTGCCTGTGGCCGGCGGATCTGGTGTGGCGGGGAAGCAGTCCGGAGGACTACAAGCACGAGCAGGACGGCCGTCGGGTTTACGAGCTGACCACCAACGAGGAGACGGACGACTACCGCGCCCTGCAGCGCCTCATCCGCATTCTGCACTCCACATCGGAGGCTTCCATCGAGGACAGCCTGGGCGACTACCTGGATGTGCCCGGCGTGCTGGAGTACTTCGCCGTGAATGTGCTGGTGGGTGGTTGGGACGACTACTGGTACCTGCAGAACAACTTCTACCTCTACCACGATCCGGTGGATGACCGCATGACCCTCATCCCCTACGACTATGACAACACCTTTGGCGTGGACTGGTTCAGTGTGGACTGGGCCACGCGCAATCCCTACACCTTCGGCAGCAGCGGGCGCCCCCTGGCCACCCGAATTTTGAACCGGCCGCGCTGGCGCAATCTCTTCACCCACATGCTGGAGCACCACCTGAGTCATTCCATGCAGGCCGCACGCTGGGAGAGCCGCCTGGACAGCCTGTGGTCTCTGTGCCGTCCTTCCGCGGTGGCGGATTCCTTCCGCACGCTGGACTATGGTTTCACGGTGGAGGACTACGACGCCAGCTGGACGGGACCCTATTTGAACCAGCATGTGAAGCGCGGCATCCTGGAGTTCGTGCAGGCCCGTGCCTCCAGCCTGCCCGCCCAATTGACCTGGGTGGATGCCGGACCCGTGGTGCACCAGGTGCGGGCTCGATCCCAGAGCCTCGCCCTCGGCGACAGCCTGCGGGTGGACGCGGCGGCCTTTGCGCACGGAGAGGGACTGCAGCTTCGTCTGCGCTGGCGCCTTGAGGGTGATTCCCAGTGGCAGGTGTCGGACATGGCCTTTACCGGAGATGCCACTTCTCCCGTGCTGCGCGATGCGGATCGCTGGAGCATCGCCTTGCCGCCGCAGGATCCGGGCGCCGTGGTGGAGTTCCAGGCGGAGGCCTTGGACGGGGAAGGGCGCAGCCATCGCCTGCCGCCGGTTCGACCCTTGCGTGCGGCCTGGCGCGAGGCCTCCCCGCTGGTGCTCAATGAATTCCTGGCGCTGAATGAGAACGGCATCAGTGATCCCTCCGGCGAGCGGGAGGATTGGCTGGAACTCTACAACGCCGGGACGGAAGCGATAGCCCTGGCCGGCTTGCATTTAAGTGACGACGCGGGCGATCCCACCAACTGGGCCTTCCCGAGCGAGACTCCGCCCCTTCCCGCCGGTGAATTCCTTCTGGTTTGGGCGGACAACGATCTGGATCAGCCGGGTCTGCACGCGGGCTTCCGGCTGAGCGGGGATGGCGAAATGGTGGTGCTGGCCTCTGCCGATGGCCTGTCCATCCTGGACTCGCTGAGTTTTGGCCCCCAACAGGATGATGTCTCCATGGGCCGGGTCCCTGATGGGAGCGGGTCCTGGCTTCCCCAGACAATACCCACACCCGGCGGGTCAAACGAGGGAACGGCGGTGGATCCGCGCGGGCCCCTGCCCGTGGCATTCACCCTGAGCGCCCGGCCCAATCCATTCAATGGCAGTCTATTGGTGGAGGTGGAGGGCGCACAAGGTCCGGCGACAGTGGAGCTTTTCAACATCGCCGGACAGCGCATCCTGAAGCGGGACCTCCTCCCCGGCGTGCGGATCCTGCGTCTCGAGGCCAGCGAGTTGGACGCCCAATCGTCCGGCTATCTGGTGCTTCGTGTGAGCCAGGGAGAAGAAAGCCGCAGTCTTCGGCTGCTTCATGTGAAGTAAATCCAGGGCGCGCGCCTGGCCCGTTTCAAAGCTGTGAATGCCACACAGAAGAGCTCGGTCGGGCGCACTCGTCATGGAATGTGCTTCAGCCACCATGGCTGAAGCCGCTCCAGCAGCGGCCAGACGGAGAGGCGAGAACAGAAAAGCCGCATGCTCAGCTTTGTGAAATGAAAGCACAAAGGCCTTGCACGCCCTTGACCCTCGCATTATACTCACCATTGAGTCCAACCGATACCGATGGAAATCAATGACAGGAACCTGCCGACCTTCCGGGGTGGAAGCGGCATGTCCATAGTGTGCGAGGTGCAAGATGCAGTGGCGGACCCCCCACGCCTTGTTCGTGGCTCTGTCCATCGCGGGCGCGCTACAGGCCGCTCCCGTGCTCAACCTTCAGCCCGCCGGCAACGGCCGGTCCTGGCAGCTGGAGGTCACTTTCGACACGCCCCAATTCGTGGAGAATGGCGAAGGGGTGTGGAGCGGACATGAGGTGTTGATGGAAGGCGCAGGCTGGATTGGCCAGCCGGGCGCTCCGGACCTTCCCAGCGTGCAGCGTCTGTTTGAGATGCCGGACCGCTCCGGCGTGCAGCTGCGCCTGGTGGACGGCGACTTCGAGGAAGTGGCGGGCATCCGTGCCCTGCCCTGTCAGGAGCGTCTGCACACGGAGCTGGAGACGCCGCTACCCTGGCTGGAAAGCGGGGCCATCTACAACGCCAACGCGTTTTGGCCGGCCACGCCCTGGCAGCTGGACGAGCCCGCGCTCATGCGCAACCACCGCGTGGTGAAGGCCTCGTTCAATCCGGTGCAGGTGAATCCGGTGACGCA
>CAIWAD010000033.1 GCA_903910645.1 uncultured bacterium
ACGGGCAGTTTCCGCGAGGGCGACGAGGATGTGGACATCACCGTGCGCTTCGCGGAGGAGCATCGTCGCAGCATCGAGGATGTGGAGAACCTGAACCTGCTCACCCACGACGGCAATCTGGTGCCCTTGTCCAGCGTGGCGCGCGTGGAGATGACCACGGGTCTGGGCGGCATCAGCCATGTGGACCAGGATCGTGTGGTAACCGTGACCGCCGATGTGGAGGGCCGCCTGGCCAACGACGCGTTGAACGATGTGAAGGCCATGCTGAAGGGCTACAGCCTTCCTCAGGGCTACTCCCTGGCCTTCGCCGGACAGGACGATGAGCAAAACGCTGCCATGGCCTTCCTGAGCAAGGCCTTCGCCATCGCCATCTTCCTCATCGGGCTGGTGCTGGTCACCCAGTTCAAGAGCATCACCACGCCGCTCATTATCCTCTTCACCGTGGTCCTGTCGTTGGGCGGCGTCTTCCTGGGCCTCCTGGTGACGCGCATGCCCTTCGGCATCATCATGACGGGCATTGGCGTGATCAGCCTGTCTGGCACGGTTGTGCGCAACGCCATTGTGTTGCTGGATTACACGCTGTTGCTGCGGGAACGCGGACTGGCCAAGACGGAAGCCATTGTCCAGGCCGGCATGGTGCGCCTTCGTCCCGTGCTGCTCACCGCCGCCTGCATGGTGCTGGGCATGATGCCCATGGCCCTGGGCATCTCTTTCGACTTCCGCGCATTCCGCTTCCAGGGCGCCACGGACTCCACGGAGTGGTGGCAGGGCCTGGCCATCGCCGTGGTTTTCGGACTTAGTGTCGCCACGGTGCTCACCCTGGTGGTGGTGCCCGTGCTCTACTCGCTGGTGGACGGCTTCACGGCCCGCATGCGCGCGCGCTTTGGCGGCTTGGTGAACCAGGAGTAGCCAAAAGCTTCAGTCATTGAAAAGGGGCGCCATGCGCCCCTTTTTTGCTCCTCACCAATCGTTCAGGACAGATGACGACGCAGGTAGCGTGTGGCCTCGTCCGAGTAGCGGAAGACGGGAATGCCCGCCTCCTCCAGGACGCGGACGAAGGGATCGTACAACACGCCTGAATCCACCGCGCAAACAAATGGTTTGGCATGCCGGGCGCGCAGATCCGCCAGCTTGGAGGCAATGGCCTCCGGACGGCCTAGATCCTCTCGATGGCCCGGCCCGGCGGGCAGGGTTTGCATGGCGGCGGTGAGGGGCACAATGGAGACGATGGCCGCATCCACATTGTCGTCGTCCAGCAAGGCCTCCACACAGGCGGACCACGCCGCGTCGGTGGCCATGGGCGTCAAGTCCAGAGGATTCCGCACATCCACCAGGCTGTCCAGACGGCCATCCACAAAGGCCTTGTGCAGCGCGGCACGGGTGGTCTCCGTCAGCTGCGCCAGTTCCAGCCTGCCTTCGCCAGCAGCCAGATTGTCCGCCACGCCCACGCATTCGAAGCCCGCGTTGGAGACCACGGCAATGCGCGGATGCTGCCCGGTCCTGGCGCGCGCAGTGCCCAGCGCGCGCAGGAGACGAACACGATTCTCAAAATCCTCGAAGGTCTCGGCCAGCTCCAGTCCCGCTTCGGGAAGGACTTGTCGGCAGGTCTCGTAGTCACCGGCGATGCTGGCCGTGTGGCCCGCGCTGGCGCTGCGTCCTTCCGCGCTGCGGCCGGCCTTGTAGAGCACCACGCGTTTGCCGGCCCGGGTGAGGGCGCTGGCCAATCGGGCGGTCTTCAGCCCGTCCAGGTCGGCGAAGCCTTCCACATAACAGGCCACCGTGTCCACGCTGGTATCTCCCAACAGGGCCTCCAGGTAATCACCCAGGGCCAGGTCCATCTGGTTGCCGTAGGAGACGGCGTAGACGGGATCCAGATCCATCAGCCGGGACATGCGGCAGATCATGAAGGCGCCGGACTGGCTGAGCAGCGCCACGCGGCCTGGAGGCGCGTCTTCACGCCGGGCGGGTCTGGGCAGTTTGTAATCGGGAATGAAAAGCGTGTTCACTCCAGCGTCCCGGTCGTAGACCCCCAGGCAGTTGCTGCCATTGATCACCGGGCCGCCGCCGGGGAGCGCGCGGGCGCGGGCCATGACTTCATCAATGCGCGCCTGGATGGCCTCACCACCTTCCTTCTCCGCAATGCCGCCGGGAATGACAATGATGGACTCGGCGCAGTCCGCCGCGCAAATGGCCTCCAGCTCGCCGGGGACTTGCTCGGCGCTGACGGCAAGCACCAGCATGTCCACTTTCTCCGGCAGATCCGCGGGGCTGGGATAGCAGCGCACGCCGGCAATCTCCTCGCAACCGGGTTTGAGGATGTGGATGCGGTCGGTGGGGAAGTTCGCGTCCAGCAGATTCTGCAGCATGATCCGGCCGGGGTTCACTTTCTGCGACACGCCCACCAGCGCCACACTGCCCGGATGCAGCAGCCGCGCCACTTTTCCCACAGGACGGCTGGCGGGCGCGGGACGACGCTCGCCAATGCGCATCAAGCCGTCCAGAGGCAGCAGCCTTCCGTCGGCGGCCACCACCATGGGATTGATCTCCAATTCCTCAAGGTGGGCGGGGGCTTCGTCGTCCAAGGGCGAAAAGAGCGCCACCAGACGGATGAAGGCCGCCATCAGCTCTTCCAGCCGTTCCAGCTCCACCACGGCCTTGCGGCCGCGGGCGCGGCCGGTGAGACGCTCCACCACCAGGGTTTGCTCCAGCATGCGGCGAATGCCGGTTCGGTCCAGCAACAGGGCGCTGCGGATGGCGTGGCCGCGGCCCGGCTCCAGACGGGCGGACAGGAACTCCGCGTCCGTGCCTCCGATGCCCACGGTGATCACCGGGCCGAATTCGCGGGAGTGGCGCGCCCCCAACAGCACTTCGCGGCCCAACTCGGCTGGATAGTCCACGCACTCCACCAGAAGGAAACCCTCCAGGGCGGGAGCCTCCTCCCCAGCGCGGCCGTGGGCCTGCTCGTAAGTCTTCCAGGCAGCGGGAAGGGTGGCGGCCATGTGGTTCATGGCCTCGCGCACCTTGGCTGCGTCCTTGGGCAGGATGCGCACACCGCCCACATCGCTCTTGTGCAGCACGCGGCGGGATTGAAGTTTGAGCACCACGCGCTCGCCGGGCAGGTCCGCCAGCGCGGGCATGGGATCATCCCCCGGGACAAGGGACCGCCAGGTGGGTAGCGTCAGTCCCGCCAGCTCCAACAGCTGATAGACTTCGGATTCCAGCAGGGTGCAATGGCCCTGCGCCAGGATATGGTGGATGAACTGGGCAATGGCATGTCGATCCATGGAGCCTCCTGCTTCTTGTTGGCATGATAACAAGAGGCGGGGCGTAGGGACGCGGCATGCCGCGTCCCTACGGGAGCATGGCCACCACGCGGTAGAAGGCTCCACCCGTGGGCGCCGCCGGATCCGTCCAGCAGGGGCCGGCACTCTCGGCGACGGGCGCGAAGACTCCCTGCGCGCTGTCGGCGCGCCAAACCTCCACGCGCGTTCCCGCAGGCATCGACTCCCAGCACAGCTCCATCCCGGCGGGCGTCCAGCCCAGATCCAGGTGGGGTTGCTGCGGAAGAACGCGCACCAGATCCACGCGACGAAGCGTGTCGGGGGCGGCGCCCGCGCCAGCCGTCACCAGCGTGGGCGACCAGGTCCCCGCGGCGTAGGTGTGCACGGGATCCCGCTCCGTGGACTGGCTGCCGTCTCCGAAGTCCCACAACCACCCGCCTTCCGGGAGATCCACCGCCAGGCTCTGGTTGGTGAAGCGCACGGTCAGCGGAGCCAGGCCCTCGCGGACGTCCACGTCAAAGGCCGCCTCCCGTCCCTGCCAGCGCGTGCCGCCCAAGTAGCCGTACACGGCCGTGCAAACGGCCATGTCCGTGATGGTGAACTCGCTCATCATCACCAGCTCGGCGATGTCGAAGTAGCGGCGCAGGATGGGGAAGGGATCGTCCTCGTACTGCCCAAGAGGGTAGAGGTTCTCCGGCGCCTGGGCCTGGGCGTAGTACTCGTTGCTCATGGGCATGTGGGCGACGGGGCCGAAGACGGGAATGCCGGGCACAGGCTCCAGCACGCCGTCGGCAAGGGATGGGTGGTGAAGAGGATCCATGGGGCGCTTCCCGCCGATGCCGGTGACAAAGCTCGTTCCCAGAGGATTCGCCCCCAGCTGGCTGTCCAGGTTCACCCACATCTCATCCAGCCACTCCGACACGTCCAGCAGCTCCATGGCCTTGATGAAGTCCAGGCTGTAGAGGGAGCTGTGGGCGAAGGTGCCCCAGGCGATCCACTCCACCACGTCGGAACGGTGGGCATTGCGATAGATGTTGCCCCAGGTGCGGGGCACGTGCTTCTGCTCCAGGTCTTGCCGCACCTCCGCGCGGATGGCGTCCACCCAGTCCGCGCGCACCGGGTGGGTGGTGGTGGCGTATGCCCAGGACGCCCTGATCTGGGAGTGCTGGAAGTCGTTCCACCCCCAGTCCACGGCGTGCTGCGGCCACCAGATGGCGAAGGCGTCGTGGTACTGGCTGTCACCCGTGCACTTGTAGAGTTCGGCCGCCGCCCAGGCCCGTTCGTCCGCATCGCCCATGGGGTCGCCGTACTCGCCGCCTCCAATGCCGGCCGGATTGACAAAGCCGCCCGCGGGTTCGGCGGCGGGGTGGGCCTCCAGGAAGGCCCAGGCGTGTCGGGCCTGGGCCAGGCAGCTGTCCGCGAAATCCGGCAACCAGGGCCGGTAGATGCGGCCTGCGGAGGCCATCACGGCCGCGAACTGTCCGGTGCTGAAGGTGGTCTTGGGCGAGAGCCAGCGCGTGTCCGTGTCGAGCTCGGGCATGTCGTCGGCCCAGTCGGTGGTGGTCGTCTTGAAGAAGACGCCCCCGTCCGGGGCCTGCATGGCACGCAGCCAGTCCAGCTCCCACTTGCACTCGTCCAGCAGGTCTGGGATGCCGTTCCCGCTCTCCGGAATGTTCCAGCTTCCGTCAGCAAAGCGCCCGGGGGCCAGGTCCCAGATGGTGAACAAGGTCTGCAGGGCCACGGCGGCGGTGGGCACGTACTTGCCGTAGTCGCCCGCGTCGTGCCAGCCTCGCGAGCCTGGACAGGTGGCGCCCACCACCTCGCCGTTGTAGAGCGGACTGTCCTGGTGGCTGGCGTGCACCACCGCGTCCTGGGCGTGGCACACTCCGTGGGTCCACGGCCCCTCCGCGTGCGCGGCATCCAGGGCCGTGCCGCAGCGCTGGAAGTAGAAGCCCCGCCCCGCGGTCCGGGCCAGGCTCTGGTAGACCGTGTCGGCGATGGTGAAGTCGTGGGAGCGGCCCACTTCGGGCACTTCCAGGTAGTAGCGTCCAGGCTGGGTGCAGGCGCTGAAATCGCAGTCCCACACATGCTCCCCGCTGAGCACCACGTCCTCGCCCCGGAAATGCGGAACCCCGCTGTACACCACGGCCCCGTCCCCGGCCGACCTCAGTTGGAACAGGGTCGGCGCCAGCGGCATGGGGCCCAGGTCTCCCAGGTAATTGCCCACATAGCCAAACTTCGGCGACTGCGGGACGAATCCCACCTGATTGCACTTCACGGAGCCGTTGGGCGTCGCCACCACGCCCGGGATCTCCGCACTCCACGGATCTCCCAAGTCGTTTCCAGCGGGATCCGGCATGTGCAAGATGCGCAGGGTGTAGTGGAGGCTTGTCGCCAGAGTGTCCGGCAGAACGAGGAACACGTCATGGTCCAGTGTGGGGACCGCTCCTTGAGCCATGTCCTGGACCATGCTGCGATAGCCCACCGCTTGCGGGTTCACGCCGCCGAGGAAGCGGGGATCGTCGCCCGACTCCACCAGGTAGTTCGCCGTTTGGCGCACGGCCAAGGTGTCAGGCCGGTCGCCGAGGTCCACTTGCAGCACCCGATTGGACAGGGGCGTCACGCCGCCGATGAGGATGGGGTCCACATCCAGCACCCACACATCCTCGATGAAGATGGCGTGGGACGTGGTGGGCTCGGCCAGGCCGAACTGGAGGTACTCCACGGTGTTCAGGCTGTACTCGGACGTGCGCAGCGAGTCCAGCGGAATGGTGACCTGGCGCCAGGTCCCGTCCAGCGCCCCGCCTTCCACATAGGGCCCGACGGGCACCTCGCGGCTGACCCACGGCCAACCCGTGATGCGGAACTTGAAGGTGGCCCCTTGCAGGTCCGTGCGGGCCTTGAAGCTCAGCGCGTCCAATTGCGAGATGTCCGCGCGCCACGTGGGTTGGCAGGCGAGATTGATTGCCGGACGATGCCACCGGTCGGGCAGGCCCTTGAAACACCAGTCGCCATCGGCCTCGCCGGTGCTGTCCATGGCCCCATAGGCCCACGTGCATCCCGTCTGGGGCGCTTCGCTGTTCCACAAAAGGCGGTGTTGGGCATGGACACACCGTGGGGCACCCACCACCAGCAGAAGGGCCAGGGCATGAAGAGGGATGAGGCGAGGCACGGCGTCTCCTCGAAGTTCCGGCAGTTTGTTGCAACAGGCCCGAGGGGGTTGCGGGCGGGAAGTGTGCGCACAAGTTGCTCGTGATGCAAGCTGAAAATGAAACTCTGTTCGGTGGCCGGTCCTTCGATGGATGGGTTCCTCCTGGTCACCTGGGCCACCCCAGGGCCCACAACAGGTCCAGGTGGGTGTCCCTCTCCACGCCCTTCTCCCCCTGGACCTCCCGCATGACCACGTCCACGGCCAGGCGCTGTCCGCCCTGCTCCAGCCACGCCCCCACTCCGACGAACTGCCGCTCGCCCACCAAGGCCCCGTGGGTGAGAATCCCGGGGGCCAGGCTGATGGGCACGAGACGCACGGGGCCCTGGCCGTGGGAGGTACTCATCGCCAGACCCAGGCCCACCCCACCCCGTCTGCCCTTCCACTCCTTTTGCGCAGCAAAGCTCCAGCTACGCGTGTGGCCCTTCCAGTCCGCCGCGTCCTCCCAGTCCCCATGCCAGGACAAACCTTTTCCACCGCCCTGCACAGCCAGGCGCCAGCGGTCCTGCATGCTTCCTTGCGGCCTGTCTTCAGCGGCAGTGTGGCGCAGGCGCCAGCGCAATCCCGGTGTGAGGGTCAAGGGAAGTGTCAGCTCCGCGCTCCAGCGCAGGGCGGAGCGCTCCCCACCTCGGGCTCCCTTCTCCAGCCATCGGGCATCCACGGCCAGTCCGCCCTTTCCCACCGGCAAGCCCGCCTGGGCCTGAACACCTCCGGCTTTCCTGTCGCCGCCCAGTGGCAAGGCACTGCGACTGTGGCGAGTCAAGGGCACCAGCTGACGCCCTCGCCACACATCCAGCTGCGCCCATCCCGTGCGCCTCTTCCATGCCACTTGAGTCCGAACCAGATTGCTCTCCCCTTGCTCCCAGGCAAGCACTAGCCTTGCGCCAGGGTGTCTGCGCAACAACTGCAGTCCAGCAAGCGGCCGGGCGCCATCGGGATTCCTCCTTCTACCGAGCACGCCTTGCACATCCAGCAGGAAAGGGCCCTCAGCCGTCAGCCAGGCCAGCTCCAACCCATCCCTCCATGCTCCTTGTCGAGCGGTGTTGTCGTCCGCGTGCTCCAAATCCAGCACAAAGCCATCCCCATCCTGACGCATGTCGCGCCTGCTGCGCGCAAGGATCAGACCTCCACGCAGGGGACCCGAATCCCGCCGAAGCACAAGGCCGCGCTCTTCCGGCGTGCTGCGCGAAAGGGTGCCCGGCGTCACGCCAAGCAGTTCATCCCACGCCCCGGGCGCGCTCCCGCGACGCACTCCCGCCACGGCTCCCGTGGCGCTGGCCACGCGGTGATCCCCCAGGGACAGGCACCAGCCCGCGGGAAGGCGGCGTTCCAGCCATGCGGAGGCATGGGGCAGGGCGCCCTGCTCACCATCCACCCGCCGCACAGCGCCTTCGAAGCTCCAGCGAGGACTTCGCATCTCCACGCCGGCCCGCCATTCCGCACCATGCGGGAGCCAGGCGCCGCGCTTCACCTGGCCGCGAAAGTCCAGGCCTTCCTGCTGCGCCAAGGACCCCAGCGCAAAGGCCAGGATAGTCAGTCCAGTGGCCGCACCTCGCGTGCTCATGGCTGCTTCCGCCACGCCATGCCCCAGGATGAGGTGGGCGGAAGCACGGGGTGGTTCCACCAGGACACGCCCAATAGAAGTCCGCGCCACTTCACCTGGGCCCCCACTTCCCATCCGCGACCTTCCCGCCATCCCACGGCCATGCCTCCCCGTGGATGCCGCCACACAAGCGAAGCCCTTTCGTCCCTTCGTCCCGTTGAACGAGTGCTTTGCCAGCACAGCGCCACGCCCAAGGGCAGGGAACAACCCAGGCTCAGATGGGTCTCCAGTGCTGCGTGGGCCATGGGTTGCGATGCAGCACCCCCAACTCCAAGTCGCAGGGCCCCCGCCTGCCAGGCCAGGTCAGAATGCAGCCACAGTGCGCTGTTCTCCCAACCGTCAAGCGCCGCGACCTGCCTTCTCCACTCCAGCCCAATGGAGCTGTCGCATGCCTTGCTGTTGTCAGGTCGTCCCGGCGCCCAGCGCACCAGCACCTGGTGCTCGCGCCAGATTTCCGCCTCCAGCTGATGAATGGAAACGCCCCAGCGCCCTCCCGGGCCCGGGCTGGAAAGGGCCAGTGCGTGGCTTTGGAGCTGCTGTAAACCGAAAAGTCTGCGTCCACCGACCCACATGGCGCTCTCCAAAGACAGAGGCGCATGGTGTGGAACAGCCGCTGCTCCCGCATCGCCCTCCACCGGCGAAGCCAGGGCCATCCATGGATCCTGGGCCTCCACCGACAGACCTGCCTGTGCGTGTGCCAGCACCGGAAAGCCCAGTGCGCACAGGCCCGCCCGCCATTTCATACACTGTGCCGCCGATTGGGAGGTCCCTGTGCGTTTCATGCTTGCTTTCCTCACTTGGGTTTCAACAGCTCTTGCGCTGACCGTGGTGCCGGAGGTGACCATCAGCATGGGCACCCTGACGCCCGACCAGAAGGCGGAGCTCTTCGATCTGGAAACACGCCTCACCACCTACATGAGTGACTTCGACTGGGATCCGGAGGAAGCGCGACTTACCCTGCGCATTCCGGTGGCGCTGCAGGTGCGCACGGCGGCGGAAGTGGGCCCGAACGTGGAGTACACGGCCTTGTTCGCCGGAGGCAACAAGGGGGACCTTAGTTTCGACGAAAACGCCTGGCGCTTCCGCATTCCCTCCGGTGATTTCGTCCACGACGAAAACAGCTTCGACAGCTTTTTGAGCATGATCGACTTCCATGTGCGGTGGGTGATCGCCGCCGAGTACGACAAGCTGGCCGAGTTCGGCGGCAACGCCCAGTATGAATTGGCGCGGCGCATTGGCACCCAGGCCATGTTCAGCGAAATGCAGGAGGGCTGGGCCAAGCGCAACGAGCGGCTGGAGGCCGTGCTGGATCCCCGCAACCAGGACATGCGCACCCTGCGTTGGCTGACCCACATGGCCTACTGGCTTAGAACAAACCAGAAGAGCGACTACGAGGCGTGGCGCAGTGTCCGCCTGGCCCTGGATCTGGCGGAAGGCATGGACAATCCCACCCAATTGGCCCCCTACTTCAAATTCAACCACCGTTCCCTTACGGAAATTCTGGTTACGGCAAAGGACATGGACGGCTTCCAGCTCTTGATGCGGTTGGACACCCTGGATCCCTCCCGCACTCAATTCTATCAGGACGCCATGCTGCGGGTGGTGGAATAGGCCTTCAACGGTGGAATCCCGCGGCGGGATGCCGCGGACGGCGGGAAAATGCGCGGCTTTTCCTGGAGCGTGGAAGGAACTGGACAAGTGGCGCAGAAGTCACGGTTTCGCAGGGCATCTGTTTCGAATAGTCCACAGCGTCGCCCAAAGGAAAAATGAGTTGACCTCCCCGCCGGGGAGCATTACTCTGCTGTCACGATGGCACGCATTCTAAGCATCCTCATCAGTCTTCTGCTTCTGCCCCTGCTGGCCATGGGCGCTTCCCTGCTTAGTTTCACAGGGGAGGTGCTGGACGAGCAGACGGTGGAATTGCGCTGGCGCGTGGACACGCCCCAGGGCCTTTCCGCCTTCGAGGTGGAGCGCTCCACGGACAACGAACATTTCCAGGTGGTGGGGGATCGCGTGCTGGCGGGCGGCACAGATTACCTGCTGCTGGACCGCCCGGGGCTTTCCGGCGCACCTGGTGGCCGCGAGCGTCTGGCGGACATCGAGCAGGTCTACTACTACCGTCTCTACTACATCCTCCCATCGGGAGGGCGCCTGCCCGCTTCCACTGACGCCGTGCGCGTGAACTTCCAGTTCTCCACGGTCAGCGTCACCTGGGGAAGCATCAAGGCCATGTTCCGCTAAGTCTGGATCCAGTACACAACATGAAGCCGGCGAAAGCCGGCTTTTTCGTTGGTGAAAGTCCCGACCGGCAGCCTGCAGGACTTGGCCCCTGGCTGGATCCCCGCGCTGGCCGTGGCCAGGACTGAGGAACGCGCCATGTGCAGGTGCGCATTCGCGTATGATCTTCGAAGCGCATGTTTGCTGTGGCGTGGATCACGATACGGCCTTGCCCGCGGTTCCTAAGGCAACAGACCTTCCAACCGGGCAGCCCTCCAAAGCCCCAAACGCGTGCGGCAGGTGTCCAGCAGGGATTGGCGCGCTTCCAGGCGCAGGGAGTCCAGGGCGCGCAATTGTCCAAGAACCAGCGCCTGGTTCTGATTCAAATCGCTGCGCGAAAGGCTTAGCTCATGAAGACGCTTGGACAGTGTCACACGGGCAGTCCCCAGCGAGTCGTCCAAATGGAGAAAGGCGCGGCACATCTCTTCCAGGCGCAAGGCCTCCGTCCCTTCCACTTCCAGCTCGTGCCGGATTTGTGTGGCCAAATCGGCAGGCCGGTCAGGCCCCTGGCCCAGCTGGCGAAATCGCTCTCCACGCCAGGAGAAGCCCACCACCAGCACAGCGGCGGCCACGCCAAGCAGCAGCCAGCGCAAAGTGATTCCCCGGCTTGATCCAAGGGGTTCCTGCTGTCTGGCAGGGAACAAGGCGTGCCATCGTGAAAGCGCCTTGCGATGGCGTTCCTCCACCGATCCGCCGCCGGAATCCTGGCTCATGGACGCACGCGCCAGGCAAGGGCCAGTCTGTTCAGGCTTCCCAATTCGCCGAAAGAGGTCCAGGCCCATTGCAGGTCGAAGCCTCCGGGAAGAGTCCCGCCCACGCCAGCACTGAAGCCACGGCTGGCTTCCCCGTCCACTCCCGCCAGCCGCTCGTCTCCCCGTTCCACATGGTAGCCCAGCCCCACGCGCCAGCGATGGGCCACCAGGAATTCCCCACCTGTCCGGACCACGGCCTTGCGATCCAGCACGCGCTGCCAGCCCACACTGAAGGTGAAGGGAAGATGGGCAAGGCGCCAGGCGGCGCCCAGTTCCTGCGCGCGGGGAAGCTCCTGCTTGGCACTGCCGTAGCTGCTGGTGACCGTCCCCACATTGCGCATAGCAGCGCCCAGGGAGAGCTGCCCGCGATTCCACAGCAGGCCACCTCCGCAAAGAAGAGCCTGTGAACGGGCATCCTCAATGCGGCCGCCAAGCCACCCTGCATGCACTCCAGCATGCACGGTGCCCCCTGCCACATCGGGCAGGCGGCGCCCCGTGCCGGCCAGCAGCAGGGTCTCTCCAGCCTGGAACTCGCCTGTGGAAGCGCCCGCGTCATCCAGCCCCTCCAGGGTGCCGAAATCCAGATGCACCACGGACAGTCCCAGGTTCCACGGTGCCCAACGGTCGCTGCCCCATGATGTGGCCAGCAGCCGCAGGTCCTGCACATGGTCCACATAGTTCAGCACAAGGCTCTCACCCTGTTGCAGTGAAATGGCGGCGGGCTGCTGGTGCCATCCTGAAATGCCGGAGGACAAGGCAAGGGAACTCTCGCCACAGGCTGCGGCGCGGGCATCCGGTTCCATCAGCAGGAGATCATAGGCAGCGCGGGAAGTGGTCGGCAACAGGAGCATGGCGCCCAGGCCAAAAGAGCCCATTCGCCATGCAACGGTCTGCGGAAAGCATGTCCATTGGCTGAGAGCCCTGCCGAAGCGGCTTCCCATGAAAGAACCTCCTTGCTGATCAAGCGGATTGCATCTTATCACAGGACCAAAGAACTTGCAACCATGAGTGTGCCCACGCCCCTTCTCTTCCTCAATGGACGAGCCCCGACAGCACTGCTGGAGCGGCTGAAGGCCCATCTTTCCCCAGATGCCGGGGAGCATCGCTCCCTGATCATGGCCCCTCCATCCCTTCTTCCAGCGGCCTGGATGGAGCCCGGCGCGCTGTGGGCCGCGGATGGCGGAGCCAATCTTCTGTGGAAGGCCGGGCTTCCCGCGGCCGTGGTGGTGGGAGACTTGGACAGCGTGTGGCCGGAGGCCCTGCGCTGGCACACGGAGCAGGGCGCACGTGTGCTGGAGCGCCCGGATCAGGAACGCAACGACCTGGAGAAGGCGCTGGATGAGCTTCTGCGGGCCGGCCATGGCGGCTGCTGGGTGGCCGCGTTCGAAGGCGGTCGCCTGGACATGCAGTTGGGTCTGGGCACCTGGCTGGCGCCGGGACGCACGCCGCTGCTTCGACTGGCCGGCGAGGAGCAATGCGTGCTCAGGCTGGAGCCCGGCAGGCATCAATTGGATCTGGCCCCGGATTCCTTGTTCAGCCTGGTGGCCATGGAGCCGTGCCTCTTGTCGCTCAATGGGGCCCGCTGGAGTGGCAGTGACTTCTGGCTGGAACCTGGCTGCCATGGTGTGAGCAATCTGGCCACTGGCCATGCGGTGGAGATCCAGGTGAAGGAGGGCTGGCTCCTGCTGGCCTTCTCCGCCCCGTGGAGCCGTCCGTGATCGACGCAGCGCCCTTGTCCTGGGCCATCATCCTCATCACCACTCTGGGCGTGCCACTGGCAGGCTTCTGGGCTGCCCGCCACACCAACACCACCTCCTACATGAGCATGGGGCGAAGCCTGAGCCTGCCGGCCTTTGTGGCGACCCTGGTGGCCACCTGGTACGGCGGCGTGCTGGCGGTGGGCGAGTACACCTGGACATATGGCCTGGTGAACTGGCTGGCCCTGGGCGCCTTCTACTATCTCTTCGCGGCAATCTACGCCTGGCTGCTGGCCAGCCGCGTAAGGGGATCCAGCTCCCTTAGCCTCCCCGAGGAGATCGCCCAGGTCCATGGTCCGCTTGCTGGAAAACTGGCCGCCCTCTACACCCTGGTGATGGTCTCCCCTGCTCCGCACATTCTCACCACTGCCATCATCCTGGGCGCCCTGGCGGGGCTGCCACTGGCACCGGCTCTGGCGGTCACCGTGCTGCTCACTGTCGCCTATGTGTGGAAGGGCGGTTTGCGCAGTGTGGTGGTGACGGACATGGTGCAGTTCCTGCTCATGTTCCTGGGCTTCGGCGCCGGCTTGTGGTGGCTGGCATCCCATCACGGAGGCCTGGACTGGTTGGCCATGCATGTTCCCCGCAGCCACCTGGAGATTCCCGGATCCCTGCCCTGGAGCACGCTTGTCCTGTGGGGATTCGTGGCCCTGTGGACCCTTGTGGATCCTGGTTTCCACCAGCGGGTGGCTGTGGCGAAGGACACCAGTACGGCCCGACGCGGCATCTGGATCAGCATCCTGTGCTGGTTCCTCTTCGATGCCCTGACCACGGGCTGCGGTCTTTACGCCCGGGCCTTGCTGCCGGACCTGAAGGAGCCTGTCAGGGCCTTTCCCCAGCTGGCCCGACTCCTGCCTCCACTTATCCAGGGTCTCTTTGTGGGAGGCATGCTGGCCACGGTGCTCTCCACTTTGAACAGCCTCTGCTTTCTATCCGGCACAACCTTCAGCCGTGATCTTCTGCCCAAGGGCTCGGAAGAAGGCCTGCAAACCCGCATCCGCTGGGGCGTGCTCATCACCAGCGTACTGGGCGCCTTGTTGGCCTGGCGCATGCAATCGGTTGTGCAAATGTGGATCCTCTTCGCATCCCTGGGTGTACCCGTGCTCCTCCCCGCACTTCTGGGCGTCTGGTGGCCAGCCCTGGTGCAGGGCGCCAGACTGGGGCCACGCAGCGCTTTGGCGTCCATGCTGGCGGCGGCGGCCACGGGCGGTCTGTGGATGCTCGCCGGCTTCTGGCGGGCCCAGGGAGGATGGCCAATCTGGCCATTGGGACTGGAGCCGCTCTACCCGGGATTGCTGGCGGGAATGCTCCCATTCGCCCTTCGCAAAGGATCAGGGCGCCAGCCCTGATTCCCGGCAAAGAAAAGGGCCGGCATCCTTGCGGATCCGGCCCCTTGTGAGTCGATGAGGTTAGATCAGTAGACCACGCGCACCGTGTAGTAGCGCTGGATTCCCGTCACCGCCTCCTGCCAGGTGGTGCCACTTACCTGCGCCAGCAGCGCAGGATTGGCATCGTAGGGAAGCGTGCTGGCGTAAATCCGATAAGCCACTGCGTTGGGCATGGCCGTCCAGCTCAGCACCGTGTTCCCCGTGACAATGGCCACATCCAAATCTTCAACAGGATCGGGCTGAATGGCAGGCAGCACGGCTGTAATGCGCACATCATCCAGGTAGAAACCCTCGCGCTGCGTTCCCGTGTCCGTGCCGAAAAGCCAGCGCAATTGCACGCTGGTGGTGCCATCGGGAATGGCCAGGGTGCGCTGCGTCCAGTCCGCGCTGCCGCTGAGCAGCCGCCGTGGGAAGCCCAGCCAGGCGCGCAAGGCCGCCGTGGAGCCACTGGTTCCCCACCGCAGGCTGTGGGTATAATCGGGACTGATGGCCGCATCCGTCCACGCCCCGCCATCCAGGCTCCACTCCACCTTGCCACCGTCGTAGCAGGAATCCGGGTAAGCGCCGGAGGTCTCCGCCAGGATCCAACTACGGAAAGAGGCATTGATCTGGGTCGCGCCTGTTGCCAGGGCAATCACCGGGCTGGTGAGCACGCCGCCGGCGCTGTTGGAGTAGTTGGCGGAACCCGTGCCACCAAATTTCCAGCTGTGACTTCCTTCATAGGCGCGTGCCGTTTCCAGATGCCACTCGTCCACCAACCCGCCGCCAGCCGTGTGGGTGAAGGTGCTGGTGCCATTGAATCCTTCGCTAAACACCAGCGATGCGGAAGACACAGTGTAAGAGGCTTGGGCGCTGGTGGTGGTGTTGGCATTTTCGGAGGCGTCCACCGCCGTCACCGTGTACTCCACCACCGTGCCGCCGGTCTGGCCGGGGACCACCACGTTCCAATATGTTCCATCGCTCGTCATGGCCGCGCTGTTCCACCCCAGGCCCTGCAGGCGCCAGTTCAGGGTCACGCTGGACAAGCCGCTGGCATCGGCCACCTGGGCGCGCACCGTTTGCGTCTGCCCGGCGAAGACCGTGTCCAGAGTGGGGAGGGTCACCGTGGGCGGAACGGTGTCCACAAAGGCTCCCGCCAGGGTGCTGAAGTAGATGGCGCGCCCCGCCGCCACCGTGCTGGTGGTGGTGGGTTGCTGGGTCCAGTGGCGCGTGGTGAGACCCACCAGGCTGTTGTGGTCCTTGAAGCCGATGGAGCAATAGGGGAAGTCCGTTCCGGCGCTCTGGGTGTCGTTGAACGTCAGGTACTGGAACTTGAAGGGCCCGTCCCCCGTGCTGGTTGGATACCAGGCCGGATCGTAGAGCACCAGCTGGAAGGAGTTGGGTCCGCCGCTGCTGTTGGCGCTCAGGTTGTACCAGCTGATGACGAACGCGTGGGCACCGCTGTCGAAGTACTTCCACACGCCGCTGGTGGTCCCGGTGGTCAGGTGGTCGTCCCACATGGGGGCAATCATGGCGTCCGGGCCCATGCCGCTGGGGAAGGTGTGGTTGCGGAAGTCGAACTCGCCGAAG
>CAIWAD010000034.1 GCA_903910645.1 uncultured bacterium
CTCCCAGGACGATTTCGCGCGCATGTTGGCGGCGGGCATCACGGGCCTCTTCTTCGTGCACTCCATCATCAATCTCTTCGTGGCCACGGGCCTCTTCCCCGTCACCGGCCAGCCCCTGCCCTTGTTCAGCTACGGTGGCACTTCCATGATCACCATGCTGGCGGCGCTGGGCGTGCTGATGAACCTGTCCTACCACGCCCGCAATGTCCAACTGGTGGCACCCACCCCATGAGCAGCGCGCGCGCCATTGAGCGTTTGCTGGGCGCCCTTCCCCAGCGCTGCGCGGAACAGGTTCCGCTGGCGTCCTTGTGCACCTGGCGCATCGGCGGGCCCGCGGATCTGCTGCTTAAGCCGGACAACGAGGCCGAGCTGGCGCTGGCCCTGGGAATCCTGGGTGAGGAGTCCGCCTCCTGGTGGATGGTGGGCGCGGGCTCAAACCTGCTCTTCCCCGATGAAGGCCTGCGCGGCGTGGTGCTCCGGCTGGGTGCGGGCTTTGCCGGCCTGGATCTGGAGAGCCCCTTGGTGACGGCGGGCGCGGCGCTGAACGCCACCACCTTGTGCCGCACGGTGGCGGAGGCCGGTCTGGCGGGTCTGGAATTCGCCGGTGGCATCCCGGGGAGCGTGGGGGGCATGGTTCGCATGAACGCTGGCGCCCACGGCCAGGATGTGGCGCAGACCTTGAGCCGCGTGCGTGTGATGGAGCGTGATGGCCAGGCCTACTGGCTGGCGGCAGCGGAGCTGGGTCTGGTCTATCGCAGCTGCTCGCTCTTGGCGGATCGCCTGGTGCTGGCCGCCCAGTTCACGCTGCGTGAAGATCGTCCGGAGGAGATCCTCCAGCGCATGCGCGCCATGCTGGACGCGCGCCGCTCCAGCCAACCCCTGCGCGAGGCCACCTGTGGCAGCGTGTTCAAGCGCCCGGGAGGGGATTTTCCGGGCCGCCTCATCGAGGACGCCGGGCTGAAGGGCGCCAGGATGGGCGCGGCGGTGGTCAGTTCCCTGCACGCAAATTTCTTCATCAACGAGGGCGGAGCCACCGCCCGGGACATGCTGGCTCTGGTGGACCATGTGAAGCGCACGGTGAAAGAGCGCTTTGGCGTGGAGCTGGAGGAGGAGTTCCGGCATGTACAATAAGCCCCTGGAAGGCATGCCGCGCTGGAAGCGCGTGCTGCGCACCCTGCTCTTCACCCTCATGCCGCCCCTTGTGCTGGGGCTGGTGGTGGGCGCGGTCTTCTGGGTGCGGTCGGGGAGCACCTTCCGCTTGCGCGCGTGGCACATCGAAGGCGATTTGCTCAGCGCCCGCCAGGACATGACCCAGGTCTTGGCGCGCTATGAGAACAAGCCGCTGGCTTCGCTTTCCGTGGACAAGGTTCGGCAGGAGTTGGCCCGTGATCCCTGGATCACCGGCCTGAGCGTGGTGAAGAATTGGCCGGACGCGCTGGATGTGCAGGTGCGCGAAGCCGAGCCTCTGGCCTGGGTGGTGCGGCGCGGCGCGGTGAAGGTGCTCAGCGGTGATGGTCGCCTGCTTCCCGCTCCACGCGCCTCGCTGACCCTGGACATGCCCGTGCTGAAGGTCCCCGATGCCCAGCTGCCCTTGGCGGTGGGCGCCCTGCGGACCCTGAAAACGGATTTTCCCGCTCTCTATGGGCGTGTGGAATGGGTGGAATGGAGCGCCTTCCCACGCCTTGGCCTGATGGACTCCCCCGCCCGCGTCACCCTTCAGGCGCCCTTGTGGAGGCACGGCTTGTCCATGCTGCAGGTGGTGCTGTCCGCCAGGCCCGAGATGCTGACCCGGGAAGGAGAAATGGATTTGCGATTCGTCAACCAGGTGGTGTGGAGGCGTGTCAATGCCTGAACCTCTTGTCGCCGCGCTGGACCTTGGTTCCTCCAAGGTGGTGGCCCTGATTGCCCAGGTGGAGAAGAGCGGCATGCTCAATGTGTGCGGCATTGGTTTCGCCCCCAGCCGGGGCGTGCGCCAGGGCCTCATCGTGGAGCTGGATGCCGCCCGGGACACGGTGCTTCAGGTGGTTAGCCACGCGGAGAACATGGCCCGCGTGAAAATGCCCTCGCCCGCCGTGTCCATCTCTGGATCACACATCAGCTGCATCAATGGCGACGGCAATATCGCCTTGTCCACTGGAGCGGGATCCCGGGGACGCACGGTGACGGAACTGGAAGTGGAGCAGGTGCTGGCCAATTCCCAGAGCCTGCAGTTGTCCATTGACAAAAGCCTGCTGCATGTGGTGCCCCAGCGTTTCTACCTGGACGGCGCCCCGTGCGAGGATCCCCTGGACCGCGAAGCTTGCCGCCTGGCCGTGGACACGCACATGGTGCTGGCCGCGGTGACCCACCGCAACAATCTCCAGCGCTGCCTGCAACAGGCCCAGCGCGAGCCGCGCCGCACGGTGTTCAGCCCCTTGGCCGATGCCATGGCCGCGCTCACGGACGAGGATCTGGATCAGGGTGTGGTGCTGGTGAACTTCGGCGCCGGCACTTGCGATGCCCTCTACTTCATCGAAGGCGCCCTGGCCCACAGCTGGGTGTTCCGCTATGCCGGCGAACGCGTGACCCGCGACATCGCCGCTGTCCTGAAGACCACGCTGCAGGAGGCCGAGGAGCTGAAGATCCGCCACGGCCGCATTGCGCCCAGCCGCAAGGACGGAGAAGCCAAGCTGAGCGTGCCTCTGCTGGACGGCACGGGGAGCCAGACGGTCACCCAGGACATGCTGGCCAGGGTCATGCAGGCCCGAGTGCGTGAGACGCTGACGCATGTGATGAAGGAGGCCCGCCGCCTGGAGATCCACGACCAGCTGCGTGGTGGCATGGTGGTCACCGGTGGCGGTGCCGCCATGAACGGACTGGCCGAGTTCGCCGAAAGCGTCACGGGCCTGCGCACCCGGCGCGGCCGCTGCGAGCACTACATCGGGCCGCGGGGCATCCTGGACAATCCGGCCTATCTGACGGGACTGGGCCTGCTGGCCCTGGAGGCCGCCGCCCTTCCCGAGTTCAACCGCGATGGTTTTCCGCTGCTGGACCGCCTGCAGATCCACGGGCAGGCCGGCGGCAGCGGTTCCGGAAATAGAGGCAAGCTGCTGGACCTGCTGAAGGGGAGGAAACACTCATGACGAGCGGTCGCGCCATCCAAAGCGCGTTGGACATTGGACACGGCACGGTTCGTGTGGTGATCGCGGAGCGGGTGGAGGACGAGAAAGTCCGCCTGCTGGGCGCTGGCATGGCCTCGTCCAAGGGCCTGAGTCGCGGCATGCCCCTGGCCGTGAAGCCCATGGTGCTGGCGGTGGAGGAGGCCATTGCCGCCGCCGAGGAGCGCGCAGGCATTGAAATTGATGAGATCCACCTGGGTGTCTCTGGCGCGGAGCTGGGCTCCAGCGCCCACGAGGCCCACCTGTTGGTGACGCGCAACCCCCTGGACACGCGCAGCAGCCTGATCCAGGATCAGCATGTGCGGCAGGTGCGCGAGCTGGCGGAGCACTCCCAGAGCGTGCAGATCGACCGCACGGTGCTGCATCGCCTCATCCAGGAGTATCTGGTGGACGGCGCCGAGGGCGTGCAGAACCCGCTGGGCCTGCATGGCATGCGCCTGGATTTGCGCACCCACTTCCTGAGTGTTCCCCACAACACGGTGGAGAGCCTGAAGGCCTGCGTGCAGAAGTCCAGCGTGGCGGTGGGATCCGTTTCCCTTACCACCCTGGCGGCCTCCGAAGCGGCCCTGAGCGACGACGAGCGTGAATTGGGCGTGCTCCTGATGGACTTCGGCGCGGGTTCCACGGATTTGATCCTCCACGCCGACGGCAAAGTGCGCCACGCGGCCAGCGTGCCCGTGGGCAGCGCGGCCATCACCAGTGACATCAGCCGCGCCTTCCGCACGCCGGGCTCCGAGGCCGAGCGCATCAAATGCAAGCACGGCGCTTGCGACGGCCGCCTCATCCGCCGGGACGAGCGCTTCCAGATCCAGTTCACCGGCGGCGAAGGCGGAGAGGAAGCCTCCCGCAGCCAGCTCTGCCAGGTGATCCAGCCGCGCATGGAGGAGATTCTGGAGCTTGTGGAGCGTGAATTGGAAGCCTCCAACATGCGCTGGATGCTGGGTGGCGGCATTGTGGTCACGGGCGGCGGCGCCTGCCTGGAAGGCCTGCCCGACCTGATGCGCGATCGCTATGGCTTGCCCGTGCGCCTGGGCGCCCCGCGTGGCGTGGTGGACATGGACAGCAGCACGGCGGTGCTGGAGTGGACGCCGGTGATTGGCCTGGCCAAAATGGCCCTGCGCCAGGCGCCCATGCGCAATGGCTCCCAGGCCAGCCGCACGCTGATGGACTGGGTGAATCGTCTGCGCCGCCAAGTGGCGTTGTGATGTGATATGAAGACGCCGCGCCGCATGGACCATGAACCCGTGCGCTGCGGCTGGATCATCAATTCGGGATCTTTTTGGGGAGATCAAGGATGAACGGATTGCTTTTCGAATTGGATGAGCGTGCCGCCGATCCGCGGGTGCGCATTGTGGTGGCGGGAGTGGGCGGCGCTGGCGGCAATGCCGTGGAGCGCATGGTGAAGTCGGGGGTGGCGGGCGTGGAGTTCGCCGTCATCAACACCGATGCCCAGGCCCTGGGCCAGAACACAGCGCCCGTGCGCGTGCAGATCGGCAAGACCCTGACACGGGGACTGGGCACCGGCGCGCGGCCGGAGCTGGCCCGCGATGCCGTGAAGGAGGATGCCGAAGAGCTGCGCGCCCTGTTGGCCGGCGCGGATCTGGTCTTCATCACCGCCGGCATGGGTGGAGGCACGGGCACCGGCGCCGCGCCAGAACTTGCCCGGTTGGCCCGGGAAGCGGGCGCCCTGACGGTGGGCGTGGTGACGCGCCCCTTCCATTTCGAGATGAAGCCGCGCATGCGTCGGGCCGAGGAAGGCATTGCCGCGCTGCGCGAACAGGTGGACACGCTTATCGTGGTGTCCAATCAGCGCTTGATGAGCATTGTGGACCAGCACCTAAGTCTGCGCGAGGCCTTCCAGGTGGCCGATGAGGTGCTGCTTAGCGCTGTGCGCGGCATCAGCGATCTCATCACGGTGCCCGGACTGATGAACCTGGATTTCGCCGATGTGCGCGCCGTGATGCAGGAACCGGGCGAGGCCCTGATGGGCGTGGGCGTGGCGGAGCTGTCGCCGGACAGCTACGGGGCACAGGTGGCTGCCGAGCAGGCCATCAGCAGCCCGCTTCTGGACGAGTCCAGCGTGCACGGGGCGCGTCGCCTGCTGGTGAACATCACCGGCGGTGAAGGCATGACCCTGATGGATGTGAACGATGCCATGCAAACCATCGCCGAGGCGGTGGGCGAAGATGCCGAGATCTTCCTGGGAGCGGTAACGGATCCCGCCCTGGGCGACCGCATTTGTGTCACCGTCATCGCCACGGGGCTGGAGACGGTGGCGCGTCGGGAGGAAGAACCGCTGGCGCCCCGTGCCCTGCCCGGGCTGGGTGCCCGCAGTGTGGCGCCCGCCATGGCCGCCCCCATTGCTCCGGCGCCCATGCCGGCCCCCGCGCCTGCGCCGCGCCGGGAGAGCGAGGCCCCGCGTCCCGCTTACCGTCCCGCCGCAGCCGAACGAGCGGGGGCGCCCTTGCTCATCAATTGGGAAGCCACGGAGGCGGAGAGCCTTAGCGTGCAGGCCCGCCCCGCCTTGCTCCGCCAGGAGACCCAGGCGCCACGCGTGGAGCCTGCTTATGCCCAGGACGAGGGCATGCGTCAGGTGCCCTTCCGCCCCATGCCTCGGGAACAACAGGTGCCGCAGACCCAGGACGATCTGAGTCTGCCCACCTTCCTGCGGCGGACCATGGACTGATTTTCCCCAAAAAGAGCGGCGCGGAGTGTTCATGGCTCCGGGTCGCACCGAGGCGGCCGGCCCATTGGGTCGGCCGCTTCATGTTTGAGATGTGGATGGTGCCAGGTTGGTGCCAGGTCGGTGCCAGGAGTGCTCCTGGCACCGACCTGGCACCGACCTTGAGGTGAACCCAGGGCAAAATGCTGGATGATGCAATGGGCCTATTGACCAGCCTCCATGGTTGCCAGTAGCCAAGTGCTCCCAGTTCCCCGCCCTGCAGGAGTTCCAATGATTGTGGCGTCAGGTATTCTGGTTAGCACCCATGGTGTCGGGCGCAGCACGGCCTATGCGCCACGCAAGGAACTGCTGGAACAATCCTGATCCAGGGACATGCAGCGGACCCAATCTGTAGCCCACAGCCGCCCTCCAGTACCTCTGCTTGTTCAGATCCAAGTGATTGCGCTGAAGCCTGTTGGGTGCTTGGATTTTCAAAACAGATTGCCAGTCAATAAGAAAGGTCCACAATCTCTCTCGCATCCGCTTCAGATAAAAGCCCTCCGCACCTGTTTCCCTGTTGACATTGCGCACAGCGTTTGGTCTATTGCTCGCGCTTCACTCGCACTTGTCATGGATCGCTCATGTTGAACATGTGTTCGTTTGCCCATCCTACCGCTGTTTCACTCTATCCCGTGGAGGGAATAGCGCCCTTGCGCGTGGAGGAGGCGGGACCGGCCCCGCGTTTGATGGAGTCCGTGCAGCGCAGTCTAATTGCCCGGCACTACAGTGAGCGGACGGTCAAAGCTTACAGAGCTTGGATATTACGGTACATCCGCTACCATCAGCGACAGCATCCTCGTGTGCTGGGGGCGGCGCATATCAACCAGTTTCTTACTTGGCTTGCGGTGGAGCGGGGAGTTTCGGCGTCCACTCAAACCCAGGCGCTTTCGGCCCTGCTCTTCTTATACCGTACCGTACTAGGAGTGGATCTTGGCCCCCAAGGACCGCTGGTGCGTGCGCAGACAAGCCGGCGCTTGCCTGTGGTGCTCACACGAGACGAGGTGAACGCGGTATTGGCACAGATGAATGGGACGCCCGCATTGGTCGCGGGGCTGCTCTACGGGTCCGGCTTGCGCTTGATGGAAGCCCTGTGCCTGCGTGTGAAGGATGTGGATTTTGGTCGAAGGGAAGTGCTGGTACGCCAAGGCAAGGGGGACAAAGATCGCGTGACCATGCTGCCCCGTGGTCTGGAGGCGGGTCTTCGTCAACAAGTGGCCCGTGCCCTGTCCGTTCACCGACTGGATCTGGCGGAAGGATGGGGGCGCGTTGTCCTGCCGGGCGCGTTGCAGGTGAAGTACCCTAATGCGCCAATGGAGCCAGGGTGGCAATGGGTCTTTCCCCAGCCCACACGCTGGGTAGATTCACGCGGTCAGCAAGGCCGACACCATTTGCACGAGACCATTGTGCAGAAGGCCATGCATGCGGCTGTTCAAATGTCCGGCATCCGCAAACCCGCATCGTGTCACACCCTTCGTCATTCCTTCGCCACTCACTTGCTGGAAGCGGGGCAGGATATCCGCACCATCCAGGAGCTGCTGGGGCATCAGGATCTGAAGACCACCATGATTTACACCCATGTGCTGAATCGTGGTGGCTGTGGGGTGACCAGTCCCCTGGATAAGCTGCCGACTCTTATGCAGAAAGACTCAGAGATCACGGGGCCTGCCTCCAATGGTGAATTTCATGGCCTTCAAGCATTTGAACTGGATCTTACCGGAGGTTAGCAAGGGAATGGGTGGAACAAGCGAAGACACTGGCTGGACTTGGGCAGACTGTAGAAGAGCTAGTTA
>CAIWAD010000035.1 GCA_903910645.1 uncultured bacterium
CACGCTGATGATGTCGCAGGGTGCGCTTTGGTCGGCCAGGCTGAGCATGGCCTCATAGATGTGGCGGTGGGAGAGCAGATGGAAGTCGTCCGGGCCCTTCAGCACCTGCACGGCCTTGTCCAGCGCGGCGGGGCCGATGAGGATGGCGCTCAGGACGGATTTCTCCGCGTCCGCGCTGTGGGGAAGCAGGCCGGGTTGACGATCCATGACATCTCCAGTGTAATCGGGGCGCAAGATAGCACGCCAGGACCCCCATGCCGGACCCGTGCGGCGCGGAAAACCCGAAATGCGTGGATGGGATGTGGACAATCCCGGTTTGGTGAATACCTTTCAGCGCCCACAACGCCAATCCCACGCTGGAGGCCCCATGGAAGACCCGACGCTGGACAGCTTCTCCTCTTCAGGTGAATTCTTCGCCAAGCCGCCAGCCCCAGAGAGGACATCAGGAACACGCATGGCCCTGGTGGTGGCGGCCGTCCTGGTTCTGGCGGCGGGCGTGCTTGCCCTGCTCTTCGCGCTTTTTCTGGTGGCCGTGGCACCCGGACTGACGGAGCAGGACCCGGCCTCCACTCTCATGGGCGGTGTGGGCCTGGCCCTGATGGGCGGCGTGGCCCTGGCCATTGGTCTGGGTCTCTTGGCCGCCAAGCGCTGGGCGCGACGCCTGGGCGTGCTCATGGCCACATCCCTGTTGGCCATTGGCCTGCTCTCACTGGCGGGCGCCCTGTTGTTCACCCCCCGGGAGGCCGGATTCGCCGCTGGACTGGCGGTGGCCGTCCTTCTGGTGGTGCCCTTCGTGGCGGCGCCCCTGGCCTTGTGGATCCTCCTCAGCCGACCCGCCCTGGTGGCCCACATTGAGCGGAAGGATCCCTTGCCGGGCTGGACGGAACAGCATTCCCTGCCGCTGCTGGGCCTGGTTTTCTTTCTGGCAACGGGAACGCTCAGTCTTGTTCAGGCCACCCACCCCCCCGTCCAGATGGTGTCCTTGCTGCGCGTGTCCCTTGGCCTGTGGAAGTTCTGGACCCTGGTGGCCGGACTGGTCTCCGCCCTGCTTGCCTGGGGCCTGTGGAAAAAGGACCTGCGCGCCTGGTGGGCGGCCCTGGCCTGGTTTCCGTTTAGCGCCCTGGTGGGCTGGGCCATGCTGGGCAGCGCCCCCGATCTCACCGCCACCGCCGATCCCGCTCTCTTGCAGGGCTTGAACGCGGCGCGACGCGGAGCCTTCATCTGGCCCCTGGCCATGATGGCCTGGCTGCTGTGGGTACGGCCCCAGTTCACCCGCAAGGGTCCTGACTCGTTGTGATTGGTTGGATTGAAGCTGTCATCCCCGCGAAAGCGGGATTCCATGCAGGCGAGAGATCCCAGCCTTTGCCAGGCTTGCACCGTGCGGTGCTTCGCGCAGACTGGCCCGCTCATTGGAGGGTTCGCATGTCGAGCATTGGGTGGAATTGGATGAAATGACAAGCGCAGGGATAGCCGAAATGCCATCCCTGCGCTTGTGGTGGTTGTGGTGCAGCTTTACTTGACCAACAGCAGCTTCTGTGTGTCCTGCACTCCGCCAGCCTGCAAGACGGCGAAATAGACACCCGCGGGCAGCTTGTCGCCCTGGAAACGCAGCTCCCTGGTGCCGGCCTCGGCAAGGCCATCCATCAGCACAGCCACTTGGTGACCCGCCAGGTCATAGACCTTAAGCGAGGCCATGGCTGTTTCCGGCAGTTGCACGCGCAGCACGGTCTCCGGGTTGAAGGGATTGGGCACGGCAGGCTGCAGGGCGAA
>CAIWAD010000036.1 GCA_903910645.1 uncultured bacterium
GCCCTCAAGGGATTGCGCCGGGCTGGCATGAGCAGCACGCGGTCGGCCCCGCTTTCCTCCCTTGCGAATTCCGCCAGGGCCAGATGGCCGATGTGCACAGGATCGAAGGTGCCGCCATAAACGATGCAGCCCGGCATGTCGCTACTCCGTTTCGCTGAGCAGGCGGCGCACCTCCGCCAGATGGGAGCCATCGGGCCAGGTGCGCAGATATTCCTGGGCGGAGGCCCGCGTGTCGGCCAGGTGCTTCATGCGGGCCTGGGCCAGCACTTTGTAGTACAGGGCCAACTCCATGATGTCCGGCTGGTCGTACCAGGTCTCGAGCACGGTGTTGAGGTAGATCAAGGCCGCCGGCCACTGTTCCATGCGCACATAGAGTTCGGCGCTCTTCATCTCCTTCAGCGCAAGCTTGTGGCGGCAGGCCGCGATGCGTTCCTCCGCCATGCTCTTGTGGGGGCTGTCCGCGTGCTCGTCCAGCAGGGCCTGGTATTCATCCAGGGCCCGCAGCGTGTAGGTTTGATCCAGTGCATAATGCGGAGACAGCTCGAACCAGCAGTCCGCCCGGCGCAGTTGGGCATCCTGAACCAGCGTGCTGTTGGGATAGCGGGCCGTCACCTCCTCATAGAGATCCGCCGCCAGCAGATATTCCTTCAGCTGGTACTGGCACTCCGCCTCCATGAAACGGATGGAATCCATGAGCGAGCTGCCCGCGTAATCCAGGGTCATGCGCGTGAAGCGGTCCAGGGCGTCGATGTAGTGCTCCTTGTGGAACTGGCGCATGGCCCGGGACATGGCCTGATCCACAGGTTGCAGTTCCTTGGGGCGTTGGCTGCAGGCGGCCATCAGAAGGGCCACAAGCAGAAGGGCAAAAGTGCGCGGGGCGCGATTCATCCCGACTCCTTCACGATGAGCGGCGGTGGAACAAAAGCACAAGCACAAGTGTGGCGGCCACCACAGACAGGGCGCCCATCCAGCCCGCATTCCCCGGGGGCATCGCAGGCGCCACGGCGGCTAGGCTGTCCATGGGCGCGACAAGGGAATCCGCGGGCCAAGTCCCCGCACCCGTCTCCTGGGCGCGGGACGCCGTGGACCATGTCGCCGCCATTGCGACAAAGGTAGCAAGGAAGGCAGGGCCCGCGGGGGGGGAGCCTGGGCCTTTGACGAGAGGGCTCCTCACGGGGTCCATCCCATCCCGGCCATCCACAGGCGGTGACCGCCACGCAGGGGATCCTGCATGAGGCCCACATCCGCGCGCAGCTCGCCGGAAAGGAGCCTCCCCTGCCAGCCCACTCCCCAGGCCGCACAGGGACGGGCGCCATCCTGTTCCTGGTTGGGCCATTGAAGACCGCCTCGCAAGGCCACATGGTCGCGCCACAAAAATTCGGCGCCTGCGTGCAGCTCCTGTCGCCCGGCCAGCCCCGCGTCCTGGGTCACATTGCGCACATCCACGGCCAGCAGAAGGGTGGTGGCCCTGGCTTTGGCGCCAGGCCTACCCAGCGGTCGCCAGGCTGCCCCCACATTGATTGCGCCATCCCCCATGCGATCCAGGACCGGGCGCGCGGTGGCCGCCCCGCCGGGAAAGTAGGCGGCCTGGGCACCCACATCCATGTGGCGGTTGGCGCGGATAATCACGCCATAGGTCACGCCCGGCCGTCTTCGGCCCTCAACACTGTCAAACCACATGCTGAGCGCGCCGCCCAGGCGCACACGCTCATCCAGGGCAAGGGCCACCGCCACAGTGGGAACCAACTGTGTGGTGGCGGGCTTGGCGGGACTGCCCACTTCCGGAAATGCGCCCAGGGAATCCGGCTGCCACTCCACTGCGCCCAGGGCGATGCCCAGCCCTCCACCCTGCCACTCCACCCTGCGCAGGGCCGACAAGGCGGGCAGGAGTTTGGCCCACGCCCAGTCCCGCTGGTCCTCCTGGGGTTGAAAAGCCAGAGGCGCCAGAGGTCCCACTTCCACGCCGAAGCCTCCGCCCTCACGCTTTGCCAGTGCGGCGGGATTGAAGAGCAGGGCGTCGCCCGCCTCGGACGACGCGGCGAACACGCCACCCATGGAGCGCAACCGCGTGCCGCTGGACAAGCCGCCCAGCCAGAGATCCTTGGCGGAAAGGGGCTGGGCGAAGAGGGCCAGCAGAAGGACAAGGGCGCCGACCTTCATGGGTGAAGCTTCCGACGCCTGCCGCCAACCCAGGCCAGCAAAGCCGCCCAGGTGCTGAGCAGCAGACACAGTCGTGGCAGCAGATCCCCCGCCCAAAGGAAGAAGGTGGAACCTTCACGCAGAGGCACCGTCACGCGCAGGGTGCCTTCCACTCCCTTGTCCAGTCGCCTGGAAACGCTGCCGTCCGGGGCAATGGCCGCCGTGTACCCGTTGTTGCAGGCGCGCACCATCCAGCGACCGCTCTCCACGGCCCGCAGGCGCGCCACCGCCAGGTGCTGGTCCAGCTCCCGGCTGGTGCCGAACCAGGCGTCATTGGTCTGGTTGGTGAGAAGCTGGGCGCCGCTGCGCACCATGTCACGGGCCAGGGCGGCGAAGTTTCCTTCAAAACAAATGCTGTAACCGAAGCTTAGGGTGTCGCCATGCCTGAGCGGCAGCTTGCCTGCGAGAATGCGGGTGCCCGGGGCGAATTCCGCCTGCCCCAGATTGATCCGCCCCAGCGCGGGAAGCCAGCGCTGGCCAGGCACGCGCTCGCCAAAGGGCACCAGGCGCACCTTGTGGTAGTAATCCTGCAATCCTTCCCCGGTGAAGAGGAAGCTGCCGTTGAAGGGTTTGCTGCCGCGCGCGCTGTTGCCGAAGGCGGAGCCGTCGTCCACTTCGCGCGGTTCCGCATCGTTGGCGCCAGTGAGCAGGGCCGTGTCCCACTGGCGGCAAAATCCGGCCAATTCCCCCATGAGCAGGGGCCGACGCCTGAGCTTGGTGGGCACCGCCGTCTCCGGCCAAATGACAAGATCCGGTGCGGCGCCTTGTGCCAACGCCTCTTGGCTTAGCTCCAGATGCCGCAGCACCGTGTCCATCCAGGGCCTGTCCCATTTGGCCTCTGGATCGATGTTGCCCTGCACCAGCAACAGATCCACCGTGCGACCAGTATCCCGCACATCGCCACGGGCCAGCCAGCCCAGCAGAGGGATGATGCCGCACCACGCCACCAGGGCCAGCCAGCGCACCCGAGCGCGGGGGGCTTCCCAAATCCACAGCAGCAGCAGGCCCGCCAGCAGCAGGGCCAGGCTCAGGGCGTGCACGCCACCCAAGGCCGCCAGCGGCCTCAGCAGAGGATTGTCCACCTGGGTGACGCCAAGGGTGGCCCAGGGAAATCCCATGTCCGTGCCCTCCAGCAGCCAGTCCACACTGACCAGCAGGCAGGGCAGGACCCACATGGCGGAGTGTCCCAAACGCCGATGGAGGGCCTTCATTGCCAGGCCGACAAAAGCCCACACCAGGGAGAGCCAGAACACGGCGCCCGCTGCGCTCAGGGCCGCCAGCAGAGGCGGGGGCTCGCAATTGATGCCGATCCACCACAGGGTAAGACCGTGGTAGACTGCGCCAGCCAGCATGAAAGGAAGGAAGCCGCCCCCCTGCTGGGCCAGGCGCGCCAGAAGCGCGACGGCGGGAAAGGCCAGGATCCACAGGAAGGACGGCGGAAAGGCCGCGGCCAAAAGCAGACCGGCGGCCATGGCCTGACTCATCATTGTCCAGCGGGACTGGGGGGCGGTGCGCTCAGGCATCCGGCGCATCCTCCGAGGGAGTGGGGTGGTGGTCCAGCCAGTCCTGCAGAAGCAAGGCGGCGGCCGTACGGTCACGGCGGCCGTCGGCACGCTCGCGGCGGGCCTGGGTGGCCCGTCTGGCCCCGCGTCGTCCATCCAACAGATCGTGCAGGGCATCGGCACGCACACTGCTGCCGCCCTCGTCCCAGAACTCCACTTCCAGGCCCGTTTGGCGCAAGGCCTGGGCAAAGTGCAGGATGGCCCCATCCAGCGTGCCGGGCTCACCCTGGCTGCGCATGGGACGGCCCACCACCACTCGCCGAACGCCTTCGGCGCGGGCCAGATCGGCCAGCTTGTCCAGCAGGGATGCGCGGGCGTCCAGGGTGACAAGCGGTCTGGCCAGACCGGTGGCGTCGTCACCCACGGCCACACCCACACGCACGGTGCCGTAGTCAATGCCCAACAGGCGGGACATCACTCGCCCTCGTCCTGGGAGGATGAATCCAGATCCTCCTCCGCCACCCCCGCCGTGTCCTCAAGCGCTCCCGGCAGAAAACGCAAGCGCCGCATCCACCCTTCATAGGAGCTTGTCAGCGCCGTGTCCTGGGGCACTTGTTGCCAGGCGAAGCTGTAGGTCCAGGGCCCCACCACGAACACGCGGGTGTCGAAGACCAGGGTGAGGGTGGAATCGAATTCGGGGAAGGGCTGCACCACGCGGCGCAGGCCCAGTCCGCTGGCATTCACGGCTTGCACGGTGAAGATTTCGCCCTCGTCCAGCAGGCGGGCCTCTTCCCCCAGATTGGCCTGATTCTCCAGGATCTGGTCCGGTGGCAGATCCACTCTCAGGCGGCTCACCACCAGGCGAGGCTGATCCGGTTCGTCCCCGTGCATGAAGAAAAGGGTGCCTTCACCACTGGGGCGCAAGCCGCCAGAGTGGGTATAGACGGGATCCAGAGGCAAGTGGAAATCCAAAGGCCAGTCCCCATTGGGAACAGGCTTCTCCCTGCCGCAGGACTGGAGCAATCCCAGGACCAGCAGGGCACCCATGGGGGCGGATGCACGCACAGAGGCCTCCTGATTGAAGGGACCGGACCAAAAAAAGGGCCGGCAAGGCCGGCCCTGAAACATGGCTGACCGGGCGTCTAGAACAGGGCCTTAAAGTAGTGAACAAGGCCCAGCTGCAGACGGGCGCCGTGGGCGTTCAGGCCGGGGTGCACCACCGCGCCGGAGGCGTCCTGCACATCCTGGATCTGGCCCAGGATGAAGTCTGCGCGCACATTGAACAGCAGGTTCTCCGACAACTCCTGGCGGAAGCCCACGCCCACATTGTAAGCCAGGCCGCTGCGGGTGCGGCGGGTGGCTTCGTGGATGGCGACGCCGGACAAGCCTGTGGTGTGACGCTCGAAATCATAGGACAGGGTGGTGACGCCCATGCCCAGATCGTAGTAGAGACGGTTCCAGTTGAGCACCGGCAGGGGCATCATCTCGCCCGGCAGGCGGAAGGCCATGATCAGGTCGTGCTGGTCCAGACTGCCGGTGATATCCACCGCGGGCGAACTCAGCTCCGCTTCAGAGGAGGTGCTGTAGTAATACTTGAGCAGCACTTCGTAGGGGCCGCGATGGCTGTCGAAACGGTGGCCGATGGCGGCGTTGAGGCCCAGCCCCATGGCTTGGTCGCCAGTGATGGGCATGAAATCCCCTACATGATCCACATCCGGATTGTCGCCGCCGAAAACTCCCGAATCAAAGAGATAGCGCACTCCAAGACCCACTTCGGCCACATCCTTGTTCGCGGCCTGGGCCGTGGTGCAGGCGAGACCCGCCACACCCACCAACGCAATCAGCAGATTCCTCATGCCATCCTCCGGTTGTGTCCACAGGCCACGGGCCCGACGCTCTCGAGGCGTGCCTTACGATTGGTTTGGATTCATTGACAAAAGTCCGGCTTTTGGCGCCGGGACGCGACAAAAAAGGCAATGGCCATGCCATCCCGGCCCAAAGTTGCAATATCCGTTCCAATTCACAGAGGTCTTGGAAACAGCCTATTCCGCCACTTCCTGGGTCAGTCGCTCCAGCTCGGAAAGGAGAGCGTTTTCAAAGGTGGGGGATCCCGACCAGCTTAGCGTGTCGGCGCGGCTAAGGGCCATGGCGTCGTCCACGATGCGGCAGCGGGCCAGGCAACTGTCGAAGCGCTGGGTGTAGTAGAAGACCTGGGCCATGAGGATCTGAAGATCGCGCCAGTCCACGCTGGCTTCGTGGCTGAACCGCCAAGTGGGAGCATCCCGCAACAGGCTGCGCGCGCGGCTGAGCAGCACATCGGCACTGCCGCCGGCATCCCGCAGAGCGAACACTTCGCCCGCCCGGGAATCCGTCCACTGGGGATCATCCAGAAGGCTGCTTTGGAAGGCGCTGCGCGCCGCGGAGGGATCCAACAAGCGCAGGTGGCTCCAGCCCAGGCCGCAGTAACTCTCCGCCATGGCCACATCCTGCAGGGCCAGATCCTGGAAGCGCTGGGCCGACTCCTCGAAGCGCTGCTGGCGATAGAGCTGCCAGGCATCGTCCACCTGGTCGCCATCGCCTTCCGGACCCTGGCCGGTGATGCCGCAACCCAGAGCCAGGGACACCAATGGGTAGAGGATCCACCGTTTCATTTGATCACCGTAAGCTTGCGGGCCACCATGCGCCCACCCTGGCGCAGTTGCAGCAGATAGAGACCACTGGCCACCGGCCGACCATTGTCATCCGCGCCGTTCCACGCAAGTTGATGGCTGCCCTGGTCCATCCAGCCCTCGTGCAAGGTGCGCACGCGCCGTCCCGCCACATCGAACACCGATAGGCGCGTGTTGGCCGCCTGCTCAAGCTTCAGTTGCAGAATCACCGCGCCATTCATGGGATTGGGAAAGGGCTCTTCCAGTTGGAATCCGCGGGCTTCCTCCCCTGTGAAGGCACCCAGGCGCAAGCGGTCACCCGCCGCCACCGGACTGTCCAGGGGGACCCAGCTCCCATCCTTCAGACGCTGGACGCTTGCCCCTTCCGCCATGGCTTCCACCTGCCCACCCGCAGGCCCGAACACCATCCACTGGGTTTCGCCGGATCCCTCATTCTCCCGCAGGGCCCAACTGCCGTTGCTCAAGGCGGACAACCAATGCAGGCGCAAGCGTCCATTGGGAGAGGGAACACCGCTGCCAGGACCGCCCAACACGGCGCCGCCCAGCACCACGGTATCCGCCGCCGCATTGCCCGCCACCTGGGGAAAGGCGGGCAAATCCCGACCCTCCACCACCCAGCGCACGGTGCCTTCAGGGAAGGGAAGATCCACGCGGAAGAGATGCAGCACGGCATTGGCCACCACCGTCTCGGAGAGTGCAAGACGCAATCCGTCGCTTTGGCGGGTGGCTGTGGCGCTGCGCAGGGCCTCGTTGCTGGTGAGGACCAAATCCAGCAGGCGCGCCTCGCCGGGGTTGGCCAACACTGCGCTGGCCAATTCAGGGGCCTCATTCTCCAGCACGGTCAGATTGATCCATTCCAGGTCGCTGTTCTGGGCCATGTCCCGGGCCACGGCCCCCACATTCACCGTGCCACGGAAGAGGGAATCCGACTCCAGAATGGCCGCGTCCTGGCCGGACAGCCAGGCGGCGTGGGCCGAGGCTCCGGGAGGATCAATGAAAGTCCACACAATGGCGTCGCCGGGATCCGGGTCGTAGACCCAATTGGAAAGTTGGCGCAGCGTGTCCGTTTGTCCGGCGATGACGAAGCGCGGTGCGAAAGCGCTCACCACGGGAGGGTTCCCTTCGTTCACATGAACCACCAGAGCGCCGGTGGCACTGCGGCCAAGGGGATCCGTGACCGTGAGGGGCAAACTCTCCGTGCCGGGAGTCATGCCTGCCTGCAACAACAGACGCCGGTCGGAACTGCGGATCTGCGCCTGCACCAGTGTGCCTTGTCCCACCTCCCAGGTGAGCTCGTAGGCTTCGTGGTCGTAATCGTACACCACCTCGTCCAGGGACAGGCTGCTGTCCGCGGAATCCACGCGCAGCCAGCGTTCCGCCAAGGGAAGAATGAGTGGACGACCAGAGGGATCAATCACCGCCAGGCTGCCGGCGTCCTCGCCCCAGTGACCCTGGGGATCCGTGGCGCGGTAGATGGACTGGTCCACGCTGCCAGGCAGGGCGGGAGCCGTGTAAATGACGCGGCGCAGGGCGTTGTCCACCTGGGTGGCGAAGAGCCCGCTGTTCACAACGGACCAGCTCATGTCGCCATCCGCCGTGTCCTGATCCCACACATAGGCATCCAGTTGGAGCGTGTCCCGTTCGCTGGGCAGGAAGATGAGATCCGGCGCCAGGGCCACCAGGGGATTGCCGCCCTGCACCACCGCCACCAGCAGCGTGTCCGTGTCGGTGTTGCCCTGGGGATCCCGGGCGTGGAGGCGCAGCAGCTCCACACCTGTGAGATGGGAAGGCGCGATGAAGGTGGCCACATGGCTGGAGGGATCCACCTGCACCTGCAGGTTCTGCGCGTCCAGCACTGACAAAGTCAGGTCGGCGTCGGCGTTGTCCGCATCGCTCACATAGTCGTCCAGATCCAGCGTGCGTGAGGATCCGGCGGGCAGGATCAGTTCGCCGGGGTCTTCCCACAGGGGTGGATGACTGGCCACCTGAAGATGAAGGGAGTCCTCGTCCGACAGTCCGCCCAGGTCGGTCACCCGCAAGAGCCCCTCCACGAAAGTCCACAGCACGGCGTCGGGCTGGGTTTCCAGAGTAAGCGTATGAAGGATGGGGTGCACGCGCATGGCAATGACCGTGGTGTCGCCCTCCACTTCCCAATAGAGGTTGTCGTGAATGTCGTCCACATCCTGGGTGATGCTCTCCAAGTCCAGCACATAAGGCTGGCCGGGATGCACCTGGATCTGTTCCGGCAGATCGAGGAAGGGGGGATCGTTCACCGGCAGCACGCGGGCGATCATGCGCGAGGTGTCCGCCATGCCGCCTGGATCAACCACACGAAAGAGCAGCGTGTCCAGACCAAACCAGTCGGGCGCCGCCTCCAGGTGCACTCGGCGCAGGGCGGCGTCCACCGTGGCCTGAACGGTGTAATCGCCTGGCAGAAGACTCCACACCAGATTCTCCACCGGATCGTCCAGGTCTGTCACCCAGGGATCCAGATCCACGAAGGTGTCCTCGTCCTCCAGC
>CAIWAD010000037.1 GCA_903910645.1 uncultured bacterium
CATGAAAAGCGTGTCATCACGCAGCTGCCCCACCAGAGCGGGGCGCCCTGTGCGCAGACGACGGTGCAGGGCCTCCAGTCCCCGTGGCAGCTGCAGGGCCAGGGCCGCGCCGGGAAGATCCTGCTCAGGCAGCGCGCCGGAGCCGGTGCGCCCCTCCGTGTCCACTTCAAACAAGCGGCCGCCGCCAGGAAGCCCCACGCGGCGACCCCACCCATCTGCGCGCAAGGAGAGGCCAAGGTGTTCCGCCACCAGATCCAGCAGCTTGCCGGCACGGGCGCGGGCCGCGGCCCTCTCCTCCGTGCAGGCTTCCCACACGGGAGAGGTGGGGAGTCCCGGGGCGGCATAGAGCTCCAGCACCGCCTCCAGGGCCGCCAGGGTCATTTTATCGCAGCGGAACGCGCGCATCAGGGGATGGCGGGCCAGGCGCGCCACCAGATCCCCACGCCCCAGCACAATGCCCGCCTGCGGCCCGCCCAGCAGCTTGTCGCCACTGAACGAGAGCAGGTCCGCACCCTGGGCCAGGCTCTCCCCCACCAGGGGCTCGGGCTCCGGCACGCCGGGAAAGTCCACCAAGGCACCGCTGCCCAGATCGTCCAAGAGCAGAATGCCGCGCTCCCGGGCCAGGGCGGACAAATCCTCCAAGGCGGGTTGGGCGGTGTAGCCGATGACGCGGTAGTTGGAGGGATGCACGCGCAGAATGGCCGCCGTGCGCGGCCCGATGGCCTGGGCGTAATCCTCCAGATGGGTGCGATTGGTGCACCCCACCTCCACCAGCCGGGCGCCGCTCTCGCGGATGACATCGGGAATGCGGAAGCCTCCGCCGATCTCCACCTGCTGGCCCCGGCTGACAATCACCTCACGGCGGGCGCACAGCGTGCGCAACATGAGGTGCACGGCGGCGGCGTTGTTGTTGCACACCAGGGCGGCTTCGGCACCCGTGAGCAAGCCCAGCAGGCGTGCGGCGCGGGACTCGCGCCTGCCCCGCGCGCCGGTCTCCAGCACGAACTCCACGTCGGTGTTGGCGGCCAGGATCCGCGCCACGCGCTCCACCGCCACTTGGGGCAATCTGGCGCGACCCAGCCCGGTGTGCAGCACCACGCCCGTGGCGTTAAGCACCGGCCGCATGCCTCCGTCCAGCAGGGCCTCCGCCCGCCGCGCCACGCCGCGGGCCACCCGGGAGGCATCGGGGGCCTGGGCCTCCCGGCCTTCCAGCAGGCGTTGGCGCCAGTGGGTCAGCTCCTCCCGCGCCAGGGCGGTGAGCAGCTCGCCGCGCAGGCGTCCGCGCCAGGCCTCCAGCCCGTCCTCCCGCAGCACCTTGTCCACGGCGGGCAGTCCGGAGAGCAAACGGCGGGTGTCCCCGCCGTCCGGTGTTGTCTGGGTCTTGTCCACGAGCCTGTCCCGCCCTTTCAGAAGCTGCTGGCCAGGGAGAGCTTCACCCCGTTGAAGGGAGCCACGATGCGGCAGTTGCCGTTGCTGCACACCTGCCCGCCCCGCAGGCGTCCGGCGAACACGGTCACCGTGTGGTTGACACTCTCGGGCAGACGGAAGTCCGCGCGCAACTCGCCGGAGCCCATCCAGTCCTGTTTGATGGTGCTGGCCTCTTCGTAGTCCGCGGTCAGGTTCAGGCTCCACAGCGTGCTGGGGAAGAGCTCGGCCCACAGGAGCAAGCCGGAATGGGCCTCGCCATTGCCGCGCTCGGTTTTGTGCAGAACCTCTCCCGCCACTTCCACGCTGCGCAGCAGCGGCGCGGGCATGAGCAGCGCCGCACCCAGACCGGCCCGGCGGTACCAGTCATTGGCGGCCACGGATCCCCCCCCGGGCAGCCAGCCGTTGGTCTCCTCCGTGTAGGCGGCGCTTAGCTCCAGGTGGCGCTCCGGCGAGAACTCCATCAGCCAGCCCGCCGTGTACTCCTGGTAGGCATTGAGGGACTCCTCCAGGCGGGGCAGCACATTGCCGTCGATGTGGGAAGCCCAGGCTCCGCTGAAACGCAGACTATGGCCGCCCTCCCAACTGCGGGACAAATCCAGCAACAGGCCGGTCTCATTCTCGTTGGAGAACACTCGATGGGTGCTGCGTGCAATGAGCTTTGTGGGAATCTCCCGCTGCACAGTGGGCGCGGCGTTCAAGAAGAGGGTCTGCCGCGCGAAGCGGTAGTACTTGTACTCCGACAGCAAGGTCCATCCAAGCACCGGCGAGGTGAGGGTGGCGTAAGTGGCCAGACCGCCAGCCCCGGCGTTGCGCGGCTCCTGATCCAACTGATGCTGGTCCACATGGTTCACGGACAGTTCCACCTGGCCCAGGCGCGCCGTGCCGTAGACTTCCCGTGTAACCAGATCCAGCGTCGCAAGGCTACCCGCGCGGATGTCGTCGTTCTGGGGAATGGCCGTGGCGCGCACCAGGCTGCCACCCACACTGCCCCAGGCGCGGTTCCATTCGGCGTTGCCGGCCGCCACATAGCCCACATAGTCCGTTTTGCCCCAGAGGGCCTTCAGGCTCACATCGCCGCGCTGCGCCTCCACCAGGGTTCCGTCGGCGCCACTATCCCAAAAGGTGGGCAGCTCGGCGCGGTTGTTCCCCGTCAGACGCGGGTTCACCAGGTTCTCGTCCCGGTACAGGGACAAGGCCAGACCGTTGCCGAAGGTGGTCCACACATCGCCCACCTGCACATTCACGGGGCCATTCCATTCCAGCGTGCGACGGATGAAGTCCAAATCCTTGATTTCACCATCGCCCGTGCGGGGCGGCGCATCGGGGAACTCGGAGGGCCACACCAGGGCCGTGGCCACATTCAAACGAAAGGCGTCGCGGCTAAGGGTCAGATCCAGCACATCTTCCACATACTGGCGGTCCACATCCGAGCCGCTGTAATCATCCCGCACCGTGCCTTTGCCAAATCGCGTGGTGTTCAGGCCGGAGAGGCTCAACTCGCCAGCCTGGGCCGCCAGGGCCCCCGCCAGCAACACAAGGCCGGGAAAATGGCGCATCACTGCTCCTTGCCGCCGGCGGGCGCCAGAATGTGGCGCAGCTCCTCCTCCAGGGCCTTCTCATCACCAGGCTTGTAGCCGCCATGGGCGTAAAGCACCTCACCTGTGGCGGAGACCAGCACCGTGTAGGGCGGGTTCGAGCCCTTCAACTTCTTCATGGTCTGGCCATTGGCGTCCAGCAGCACGGGCATGGTCCACCCCTTGCTGTTCACATAGGGCTTGATCTGCTTCTGGCTGCGGGGACTGTCCACGGCCACCAGGGCCAACTGCAGGTTCTGGGCCTGAAAGCCCTTCACCATGTCGATGAGATGGGGGATTTCCTTCTTGCAGGGCTCGCAGTATGTGGCCCAAAAGGAGAGCAGCACGGGCCCCTTGGCGCGCAGATCCGCCAGGTCCACCGAGCTGCCGTTGATGTCCTTCAGTCGAAAGGAAGCCGTTTCGGCGGCATGCAGGGGCCACAGAGCGGCCACCAGTAGAAAGCTCAGAAGCAGGGCGATGCGGCGCGGCATGGAAACCTCACTTGATCAGGGTCAGGGGGGCGCTGAAGGAATGATCCTCCATGCGCACCGTGTAGCTGTAACGGCCGCTGGGCAGTCCGCTGCCGTCGAAGAGAGCCTCGTGGCGGCCGGCGGGCAGGCTGCTCCACAAAGGAGTGGCCACCAGACGGCCCTGCAGGTCGTAGACATCCACGCGAACTTCGCCCGCATGCTCCAACAGGAAAGGCAAATGGCTGAGGGGGTTGAAGGGGTTGGGCCAAGCCGGCTCCAGGGCCAGGGCCTCCGGGCGCTCCGGCAAGCCGGTGAGAGGTTCCACCGTGAAGGTCAGCACATGATGGATCTGCTCATCCGGGCAGAATTCCCGCGTAAGGACAAGATCCAGTGTGGCGGTGCCGTAGATGATGGCGTAGAACTCCACATCATAAAGGGAGCCGTCCTCACTGTAGAGCGTGTCATTGATGGAGAAGCCAGTCTCCCAGGGTTGGATGGGCCGGCACTGGGCGTGGGGATCCGTGCTTGGATCTTCGCACCACTGGTAGCGCCAATCGCCAATGGGGGGGCCGGAGACTTTCTGCAGGTCGATGAAGAGCAGCTCGTCCTGGATGTTGGGGTTGGTGGCCTCGTAGTAGAACTTCCGCGTCACCGGCTGTTCCAGTGAGAGCTCCGCCACCTGGACGGTGTAGGACAGCGTGTCCGGCACCGACAGGGTCATGCACTGCGCCATTGCCGTGGCCGCCAGGCCCAGCTGAAGGACCAGCGCGAGGCCCGCCATTTTCATCACACGCATGGATCGCTCCTTTTCAACAGCTACTCGGGCAGATATTCCAGCAACAGGGCTTCCAAGGCCTCTTCGCTGAGGCCGCCGTACACCGCCTGGATGCGGCCGTCAGGCAACACCATGAAGTTGGTGGGGAAGGCGCCCACCTGGGCCAATTGCGCCACAGGTGGCGAACCCGCATCCCGCACGAAGGTGAAGTCGTAATCCTCCACCTGGGCGGGATAGTTCTCTGGGTAATCCGTGGGGTATGGATCCACCGCCACCACGCGGAACCCGCGCGGGCCGTACTCTTCCAGCAGGCTTTGGAAGTGGGGCATTTCCAGCAGGCAGTTCACGCAAGTGGCGTACCAGAAGGTGACCAGGGTCAAGCGTCCCCGCGACTGGCCAAGATGAAAGATGTCCACATCCCCCGCCTGCCCCGGCACCACATGGGGCATGGCGAAATCCGGGAAGAAAAGCCCCGCCGTGTAGCCTTCCTCCACTGGAGTCCAGCTGAAGGACTGGGCGCCGCCACACAAGCCACTGAGGCGGGTGAACACGGGATCCGCCACATGGCCGGGCCGGTAGGCGCTCACCAGATGATTGCCCAGCGCGGGATCCACCATCGTTTGGAGACCCGCGTCCAGCCACTGTCCATTCAGCACCACGCGGCCTCCCTCACCGGGATCCAGGCTAAGCTCCACCGATGGCACCTGGAAATGAAAATCCGCTGTGGGCTGGCTGTCCAGCTGGAAACTGGTGTCCGCACGGAAGCAGGCACCCAGGGCCGTGCCATCGTTGCCCGCCATCAGCGAATGGGTGCGACTGTCCACATACAAGGTGGCCGGCGAGTCCTGGGGCCAGCGCACTCCGTCCAGCCACAGCGGCAGGCCGGCCAGCTCGCCATGCTCGCCCATGGTGCGCACGGTAAGCACGCGCAGGCTGTCCGCGCGGGCGTGCAAGACGAGGGGCTGCAAAGTGTCCGGATCGGCGCTGTCCAGGCGCACCATGCGATCGTCCACGGCGAACCAGTTCTCGGCATCGGCGGGGGTGAAATGCAGCACCAGGTTGCTGTCCAGGGGAAGCCCGGACACCACCAGCCAGCCTTCGCCGCTGTAAATGCGGGAATCCCCTTCACCACTAATGCTCAATTGACCGGCGATGCCCGCACTGTCGGCGGCGCCGATGGCGCGAAAGAGCAGCGTGCCCGTCTCAACGCGCGGATCCACCTCTTCAATGGAACAGGCGGTGAAAGCCAAAAGCATGGCGACCAGGGCGAGTGGAAGGATGAAGTGCTTCATGGTGTTAAAGTAAAGAAGCGCCCCAGCGGCGGCAAGGAAGGAATGGAAAAGGGCGAGGTTCGTAAACCTCGCCCTTTGGGCTTCTTCAGCTTTGGAAAAGCTCAGTTTCCCGTGGCGCCGGTGACAGGATTCAGGGGCAGCACCACGCCGTCACCCAGGTCGATGCGTCCGCCGCCTTCATTGAATTCAATGGTGAACTCGCGGTGGATCACGCGGTCGCCACGGGTGCCATCATAAACTCCGGTGACCGTGCCGCCAATGGGCACGCGGCGACCAGCACGATGGATCAGCAACAGGTCTGTTCCCACCAGATTCAATGTGAAGGTGTAGGCCACTTCACGCACCGTGCCATCGTCCATCACGCGGTGAATGGTGCCTTCGCCCTCTTCCATGTGCGTGCCGTTGGCCAGGCTGCCTTCCACATCGTCATGGATGCCCACCAGGGCCCAGCTGCCACCGCCGCTCTTGCTGCCTTCC
>CAIWAD010000038.1 GCA_903910645.1 uncultured bacterium
GAGATGTCCGACCAGCGCATGGCCAGCACGTTGGATTTGCGCGCGCCGGTGAACAGCGAGACCATCACAAAGTCGCGGATGTCGCGGTTGGGCTCCTCCTCCACGGCCTTGAAGAAGGCCGGCAGCTCCTCGGCCATCAGGCGGCGGGCGCGCTTCTCCTCACGGTAGAAGGTGATGGCGTTGGCCGGGTTGGGCAGGTCCATTTCGTGGTCGCGGATGGCCCGGTTGATCACCGCACGCAGCAGGGACACCACGCGGTTGGCCAGGTAGGGGCCGTTCTGCTTCCCCACAGTCTGGTGCAGGGCGACGACCTCTCGCCGGCGGATCTCCTCCAGGGCCCGGTCCGCGCCCCACTCCTCCAGATGGTGCTTCCAGATCCAGTCGTACTGGGAGATGGTCGAGGCCTTGCGATGGTGCTGCAGGAAGGTCTGGTACTCGGCGTAGGCCATTCCCAGGGTGAACACGGAGGCGACCGCTTCCTGCACCCGCTTGGGCACGTAGTCGCCCGAGGTGATCTGCAGGATGACCTCAGAGGCGCGCTTGCGCGCCAGCGGCAAGGGAATCTCGCTGAAGGCCCCGATGCGGACAAAGCGCCGCTTGCCCTGCCAGGTCTTCACGGCGTAGTAGGATTTGGCCCCGGTTGAGGTCACCATCAGGGCCAGCAGAGGGACCTGTTCGTCGTACACCCACTCGCGGGAAAGGTCCGTTTTCAGCTCTTCGAGAGCGCGCTGCGTGAAGCGGAATCGTGCCATTGTCGTTTCACCAAATGGATAGGCCCAGGAATCCGGTCTCCTCCCGGTCTCCTTGATTTTCGTGGACCAAGGTGAAAAACGACAGAGTTCCGTGCAAGTGCAGTTTTCTGATCTTTTTGATGTGCATGGATTTTGTGGGGTTTCGTGGAGAGCCGTGGAAGCCCGTGGAGGCTGGTAGTTTTATCTACGGATCAGAAGGTTAGGGGTTCGACTCCTCTTGGGTGCACTGATAGTCAAAGGGTTCCGCCAACAGCGGGACCCTTTTTCGTTTCCGGTCCCACCCAGGTCCCACCCAGCCAGCGGTACCACCGCTGGGCCTTCCTCAAGCGTATTCCGCGTGCAATCGCCGGGCTTCGCAAGCAAGGAGCGTGCAACATGCTGGTCACCATCAAAACAATCTCATTTGAAGGGCACACAGAGGTGACCATGCCCGTATGGGAGGCCGTGGAGGAGCTTGCCCGACTCAGCGCTTCATGCAAGTGGGTCTACATCGATGGACAACACTGGACCGGGAAGCCTGATGCCAGCACGGAGATCATGCTCCTCGATGCCGAGGACATCACCGTGACGAATCAGCTCTGTGGTGGATGATCGCCGGCGGCATTGCCACGTGAAGTGAATTCCAGAATCGACGGATCCGGACGACGTAGTTCCGTGTCTCCTCTGCGTGCCGCCCGGTGACCCGGTAGAGCTCGTCGGCCACAGGCTGCCAGTGGTTCGGGCTGCGCCCCGCCGCCACCAGACGCTGGGCCGTGAGGATGTTGCCTGGGCCGGCGTTGTAGCTGGCCAGGGTGAAGGCGATCCGCTCCTCCAATGGCCGTGGGTCCTTCCAGATCGCCCACATCCGGGCGTCGTAGCAGATGCCGGCCTGGATGTTGTCCTTCACCAGCCAGGGCGAGGTGACGCCCAGCTTGGGCGCCAGGTGGCTCCAGGTACCGGGCATGACCTGCATCAAGCCTAAGAACGCCGCACCTGCAACTTTTTTCGAAAGTGCGGAACCTCTCCACCCAGCGCGGGTTAA
>CAIWAD010000039.1 GCA_903910645.1 uncultured bacterium
CACAAATCGAGGTCAACCATGTCCACGCTCATGCGACTGGGCCGAAATGTGTCGGCCCTTGCCTTGCTGCTCGTTTCCGCCTGTGGGCTGAACAAACGCCAGAGCGCAGACAGTGCCCAGCTTCAGGAGACCGCTCCCTTGAATCACGCCATCGTGCGCATTGATGGCCAGGCGGAGAGCCTGGCCGCCTACCGCGGCAAGGTCCTTTTGGTGGTGAACACCGCCTCCGAGTGCGGCTTCACCAAGCAATATGCCGGGCTGGAGGAATTGTACCGCCGCTATCGCGACCGCGGCCTGGTGGTGATGGGCTTTCCCTGCAACGATTTCATGGGCCAGGAGCCTGGCAGCAACGAGGAGATTGCGCAGTTCTGCCAGAGCAGCTTCGGCGTGGACTTCCCCATGTTCCAGAAGCTCACCGTGCAGGGCGACAGCATTCATCCTTTATACAAGACCCTGACCAGCGAAGGGCCCCAGAATCTGCGCGGCCCCATCAAATGGAACTTCACCAAGTTCCTAGTGGACACCGAGGGTCGGGTGCGCGCCCGTTTCGAGCCGCGCGTGGATCCCCTGGATGCGGAACTGCTGGCCGCGATGGAGCCCCTGCTGCCGCGCTGAAGACGCGCGTCCCGCTGGTCTCTTGCTGTGCGCCAGCTTTCAGGACTGGTGCCAACACAGTCAGACGCCTCTTCCACATTGTGAACAAACGCGGCGTCAAGCACTGATCTGCCGCCAAGTGGCCGCCTGCACTCGCGCCACACTGTTCATACTTCTTACACATTAGCCACCCGCATGTCCTAAAGTCTGACATCCTCCAGTCGATAAATCTCCTACCCGCACATGGCATTAAAGGGAGGCCGTCCATGGAGAAATCCGCGTCCATCCAAAAGCTGCTGGGACAGGCCATTGTGGCCATTCTGGCCACGGTGACGCTTTCCACCCTGCTCATCTTCTGGGTGCTGGGGCAGCAGAGTTCCGACAGCGTGGTCATCAACCTGGCCGGGCGCCAGCGCATGCTGGGCCAGAAAATGGCCAAGGAAAGCCTGCTGCTGTTGGGAGCCGAGAGCGCCAGCGCGGACGCCGCCCGCTTTCGCACCGATTTGACCGCCACCATGGCCCTGTTCAACCGCTCCATCAAGGCCCTGGACCAGGGTGACGAGGAGCTGGGCGTGCCCGCCACCACCAATGAAGAGGTGCGGATTCACCTGAAAGCCTTCGCACAGCTCTGGTCCCGGCAGGAGGAGCGCTTGAACGGACTGCTGAAACAGACTCCCGATGCCACCCAGCGCCCGCCTTTCATCCAGGCTCTGCTGGCGGACACCAAGGAGATGCTGGGCGCGGCCCAGGAAATCACCCAGCACTATGAAAAACTGGGCCAGGGCAAAATCGTGCGACTGAAGTGGATGTTGGCGGGCTCGCTCCTTCTCATTCTGGCTATTTCCGCCCTGGCCATGCGCCGCATGCGACGACATATGGTGCAGCCCGCGGTGCAGCTTACCCAGGCCATGGGTGTCATGGCCCACGGCGACTATGATGTGCACCTTCCCACCGCGCTTCGGGCGCAGGAATTGTTGGAAATGGCGGAAGCCGTGGAGGTTTTCCGCCGCAATGGCCTGGAAATACGCCGCATGCAAGAGGAAAAGTGTCTGGCGGAGGCGGCGGAAGCCGAGGAGCGCTGCCGCATGCGTCAGCAATGGGCGGCGGAGTTTGAAGCTTCCGTTGGCCAGGTGGTGCAGGCCGTGGGCTCCGCGGCGGAGGAGCTGCAGGCCACCGCTCACAGCCTGAGCAATCTGGCGGCCACCACCACGGAGCAGACCGGCACGGTGGCGGCGGCCACAGAGGAAGGCAGCGTGAATCTGGGGGCGGTGGCTGCCGCCGGGGACGAGCTGGCGGCTTCCATCCATGAAATCAGTCGACAAGTGCAGATCTCCAGCGACATCGCCCGGCGGGCGGTGATCCAGGGCGACAGCGCCCACGAGACCATCAACCAGCTCACCCAGAGCATGTCCCGGGTGGGGCAGGTGGTGGCGCTGATCAAGGGCGTGGCCGACAAGACCAATCTGCTGGCGCTGAACGCCACCATTGAAGCGGCCCGGGCGGGCGAGGCGGGGCGGGGATTCGCGGTGGTGGCGGAAGAGGTGAAGCAGCTGGCTTCCCAGACCACCCATGCCACCGAAGAGATTGCCACGCAAATCCATCACATGGAACAGGACATGGAGGAGGCGGTGCGCAGCGTGGTGGCCATTGGGGATGTCATCCGCGAAAACGACAGCATTGTGACCACCGTGGCGGGCGCCGTGGAGGAGCAGGGCGCCACCACCCGCGAAATTTCGCGCAATGTGGACGAAGCGGCGCTGGGCACCCGGGAGATCAGCCGCAGCATGGGCACCCTAAGCCACACGGCGGCGGAAAACGGTCAGGCCGCCGGCCATGTGCTGCTTGCGGCGCGGGACTTGGGCGGCCATGCCATTACGCTGCAACGGGAAATGGAGAACTTCCTTACGCGGCTGCGCGAGTCCTGAGGTCCGGCGGGCGCGGTTTGCCCCATTTCGCACAGGTCGAACAGCTTGAAAATCATGATCATGAGCGAAAGCCCCGGCAGCGGGGCTTTCGTTGATCTGGCCTGATCCTTGCGGCTTTGATTCACTCAATGGCGGCCCTTCCTGGGGATTCACGCGCAGCGGCCTGCCGATTATTGAAGATTTCATAACGCCTAATGGTGTTAGACAAAGGAAATCTTCATAATGCCGGCCCGGATGGCTTGATGAAGGCTGGAATTCGGCCATGGCTGACAGATCGCCTGGCGCTGTCCCAGGCTGAAAGCGCCTTGTGACAATGCCGACAAGTCCTAAAGCACGCCGGTATGGTCAATGAACTTGACCGCTTGTCTTGTTTTGCTTGTGAAGGAGTTTCCTGTGCGGTTCTTCCCGATTTCCTCTCTCTTGCTGGCCGGAGCCTTGGCTTCCGTGGTGAATGCCTTGCCGGTGGAAGCGCCGGATGCCCGGCGGACCGCCGAGGGCTGGTTGCAGGCGCGCCTTGCGCCGGGTCAGGATCGGCAAGTGCGGGAGGCCCGCCCCTGGCCCACCGCCACCCAGCCCAGCGCCTGGCTCCTGCCACTGGAGCCGGAAGGATTTGTGCTCATCAGCGGGGATTCCGGCCTGCGGCCCGTGCTGGGCTGGTCGGAGCAGGGAAACTGTCCGCAGCAGTGGCCCGTGGCCATGATGGATTTCCTGGAATCGGTGGGCCAGCAACATCATCAACTGCTGAGCCAGTGGCCCCAGGGCGCGCCGCGCCTGGAGGAATGGGACCAGGTGGAGGCCGGGGTGGCGGGAGCCTTCCGCGATGTGGGCGTGCTGCCCTTGCTGAGCTGCAATTGGGATCAGGGCGCCGGATGGAACCAATTCTGTCCCATGGATGGCGCCGGGCCGGGCGGCAGGGTTTACGCCGGCTGCGTGGCCACCAGCATGGTGCAGGTCATGCACTATTGGCAACAACCCTGGCATGGAGAAGGCAGCCACGGCTACATGTCGGATTACGGCTGGCTGGAGGCGGATTTCGGCGCTGCCACCTATGACTGGAACGCCATGCTGCCCAATAGTCCCACGCCGGAGGCGGCCTATGTCATGTACCACGCAGGCATTGCCGTGGACATGATGTACGCGCCGGACGGTTCGGGCGCCTATGTGGGAGTGGGCAATCCCAACGCCATGAGCGCCATGCGCGATCACTTTGGCTTCCTGCCCAGCCTGCAATTCATCCGCAAGGACAGCTTCACCTGGAACAGCTGGCGGAACCGTCTGCGCCAGGAGCTGGACGCCGGGCGGCCCATCCTTCACAGCGGCTACGGCAGCGGCGGCCACGCCTTCAACATTGATGGCTGGCGCGAGAACGACTATTTCCACTTGAACTGGGGCTGGAGCGGCTCTTTCAACGGCTGGTTCCTGGTGGACGCCCTCAATCCCGGCGGCAACGATTTCAGCCAGGGACAAGGCGCGGTGGTGAATCTGGTTCCCACGGACTACCAGGCCGCGCCGGCCATGCTGCACCCTTTGAACAATGGCACGGACATCGCCTGCAGCCCGCTCACACTGGAGTGGGCGGAAGCGGATGGCGCACTCAGTTACGAGCTGATGGTGGACGAAGGCACAGATTTCATCAGTCCGGTGATCAGCCTGGTGGGTTTGGAAAGCACCTCTCAGCAGGTGACGGGGCTGAATCCCTTCAGCCAATACTACTGGCGCATTCGCAGCCGTGGCGAGCAGGGCACCGGCCCCTGGTCCGCGGCGGCTGGTTTCCTGACGGCCTACTGGGACCAGACCCCAGCCCCGCAACCCGCCACTCCCATGGATGGGGCAATGAATGTGAATGTGAACCCCACCGTGCTGGTGTGGAACTTCGTGGTGGGCGCCGCGGAGTATCGCGTGCAGGTGGCCGCCGATGCGGACTTCACCCAGATTGTGGCGGACTCCTCCGGCGTGCTCACCAACTACGCGCTTTTCCGTCATCGCCTGGATGAAGGTCAAACCTATTGGTGGCGCGCCCAATGCCTGGGTTTGGCGGATTGGAGCGAATGGAGCACGGTGCGCCACTTCACCACCATGGGTGGCACGGCGGTGGATGCGGGAGCCACGCCGCTGGCCTTCGCCCTGCACGCCGCCTGGCCCAATCCTTTCAATCCATCCACGCGCCTGGCCTTCACCCTGGATCAGGCTGGCCCCGTCACCTTGAGCGTGTGGAGCGTGCGCGGCGAGCGCATGGCCACTCTGCTGGACATGGCGCCCTTGGGCGCTGGTCGGCACGAACTCAACTGGCAGGCTTCCCATCTGCCCAGCGGCATGTATCTGGTGGAGCTAAGGAGCGGCGGACAGCGCGCGGTGCAGAAGCTGAGCCTGCTGCGCTAAAGACCTTCAGGCTGGTGCCAGGTCGGTGCCAGGAGCGTTCCTGGCACCGAAGCCTCCTACCCGAACATCACCCGGCAAATCCACACCGCCGTAAGCAGTCCCGCCATGTCCGCCAGCAGGCCGGCGGCCAACGCGTGGCGCGTGCGGCGAATCCCCACGGCCCCGAAATACACGGCCAACACATAAAGGGTGGTTTCCGTGGAGCCGTACATGGTGCTGGCCAACCGGCCAATGAAGGAGTCCGGCCCGTGCACCTTGATGAGCTCCGTGACGATGCCCAGGCTGCCGGAGCCGGACAGGGGACGCATGAGCGCGGCGGGCAGCACTTCCGGAGGCATGCCCACCGCCTCTGTCACGGGCCGCAGCAGTGATGCCAGAAGATCCAGGGCGCCGCTGGCGCGAAACATGCCAATGGCCACAAGGATCGCCACCAGATAGGGAATGATGCGCAGGGCCACATCGAAGCCGCCCTTGGCACCCTCGATGAACTCCTCATAGAGCTTCACCTTGCGCGCCACGGCGAAGAGCGGGATGGCCACGAAGAGGAAGGGCACCATGCTGTAGCTGAAGGTGTCCAGGGCGGGGCGCAGCCAATCAGCGGTCATGACGCGCCTCCTCTCCCGCTGGCACGGTGTCGGGCTTCACGGGGAACAGGCGCTGCAGCAGACGGCTGGCCACAATGGCCACCACCGTGGCCGTGCCCGAGGCCACCAGGGTGGTGCCCACAATTTCCGCCGGATTGGCGCTGCCGTTGGCCGCCCGCACGGCAATGATGGTGGTGGGAATAAGCGTGATGCTCGCCGTGTTGATGGCCAGGAAGGTCACCTGGCTGTTGCTGGCCGTCTCCTTGTGCGGATTCAGCTCCTGCAGTTGCTCCATGGCCTTCAGTCCCAGGGGCGTGGCGGCATTGCCCAGGCCCAGCCAGCTGGCGGCCACATTCAACAGAATGCTGCCCAACGCAGGATGGCCCGCCGGGATCTCCGGAAAAAGCCGACGGAACACCGGCTGGATCACCTTGGCCAGCAACTGGATAATTCCCGCTTTCTCCGCCACGCGCATCAGGCCCAGCCACAGGCTCATCACGCCCACCAAGGAAAGAGCGATGGTCACCGCCGTGCCCGCCATATCGAAAGCGGCCTTGGTGACCTCGTCCAGGCGGCCGGTGAACGCGCCCACCACCACGCTGAGCACCACAAGGCCCAGCCAGATCCAAGTCAACATGGCCTTCTCCCTTCGTATTGAAGCTTCGCCAAAGTACCACTGCCCGGCGCCACGGCGCATCCCTTTCCGCCATGGCCGAATGGTGTTCAAATGTGACCGCAATCACGCCACGCAAAGCTGGCGTAGCTGAACAGAGGCGCCGGATCCTGCACAATGAGAACAGTCAAAGCTGGGGATACTCGAGTCGGAACTCTTGATGGTTAAGGACTTCACATTGGCACACTTTCTGCTCGGCCAAGGGCGAATTGGCATTCACCGTCTGCGCGGCGGATGGTGAACATTCGGCCTGGGAACCGGATGGACAGTGGTGTCGGTAGGCAGCCGACCACGCACGATCAAGCCCGGAGGCGACTCCGGGCTTTCTATCTCCTGAAATGCCCCCTTTGGCTTTCTTTATCAGACGCCCTCCTCTATTTTTGTTTCCGCCCGTTGATTTCCTTGACGATCAATCCTTTGAACCGCCCATAAAGCCGAGGTTCCCATGTCCACGCCCGCCGCCACCGTGCATTTGAAGGATTACCGACCCGCCGACTGGCACATCCACACCGTGGATCTGGTGATGGACTTGCATGCAGATCACGCCCTGGTGCGCGCCACCCTGGATCTTAGTCCCCGCGGTGGATACCAGGCGGGCGAACTGCGGCTGGTGGGCGAAGAGCTGGAGCTGCAGCAGGTGGCCGTGGATGGGGCCGTGCTGGAAAGCACCCGCTGGCGGGTTGAAGAGGGCGAACTGGTGATCACGGGTCTGAAAGGCGCGCGCCATCAGGTGGAAACCGTCACGCGCATAGATCCCGCCGCCAACACGGAACTGAGCGGCCTCTATTTCAGCGATGGCATCTATTGCACCCAGTGCGAGGCGGAGGGCTTCCGCCGCATTACCTGGTTCCTGGATCGCCCGGATGTGATGGCCTTGTACACCACCACCATCCAGGCGGACAAAGCCCGTTGCCCGGTGCTTCTGGCCAATGGCAATCTGGTGGAGGAAGGCGAGCTGGAGGATGGCCGTCACTGGGCGCGCTGGGTGGATCCCTTCCCCAAGCCCGCCTATCTCTTCGCCATGGTGGCCGGCCCGCTGGAGCACATCCAGGACCATTTCACCACCGCCAGTGGACGCAAGGTGACCCTGCGCATCTACACCGA
>CAIWAD010000040.1 GCA_903910645.1 uncultured bacterium
CTCATGAGGGCCAGGCCACCGGGCAGCCAGCCCAGGGCGGCGTGGCTAAGGCGGATGATGCGGCGGGGCAGGCCGCTCTCCGCCATGACAAAACCCGCAAAGGTGAAGAGGGGAATGGCCACCAGCACAGGTTGGCTGGCCAGGCGGTAGAGCTCGATGATGATGGCGGAGGGGTCAATTTCCGCCGAGCCGAAGGCCAGCAGGGCAATCCACCCCAGCACGATGAAGAGGGGCAAGCCCAAGAGGGCCGCCAAGGCCAGGCCAAGCGCGCTCAACGAGCCGTCTCATCTTGGTCGGGCAGAGCCTCGGCCTGCAGGGGATCGGTCCAGCGCAAGGGGAGATTCACGGCGAAATGCAGGGCTGTCATGGCGAAGGCGGCTGGAATGATGGCTTGCAGTGGCCAGGCCATCCAGGGCTCACCCGCCAGCTTCCCCAACCAGCTCCACTGGGGCCAGGCCACGGGATCCACCAGGTCGCCGAACTCCCGGGACTGCTCCATGAACGCCAGCGCGGCCCTGGCCAGGCGCAGGCAAATCCACGCCGCCAGGGCGTCCAGTCCCATGCCCACCAGGCGCGCCATGCGTTCCGGCAGCACGCGGCCCAGCACATCAATGCGGATGTGGCGGTTGCGCGCCGCCGCCAACGCCATGCCAGCCATGCCCAGCCACAGCACCAGATGCCGTGCCAGCACATCCGCCCAGGGCAGGCCACCGTGGCCCAGGCGCAGCAGGACCTGCACAAAGGAGAGACCCAGCAACAGGGTCAGCAGGAGCAGGAGCAGGGCGTTTTCCGCGCGGTCCAGCCAACGGCGGACGCGCTCCAGCGTGGCCAAAAGGGATCTCATTTGCGGGCACGGCGGGCGCGCACCAGTTGGCGCGCCTTCTCCAGCAGCTTGGCATCGTAAAGGGAGCCCGCCAGCTTGTCCTGCACCTTCACGCCAATGGCTTCGAACTTCTGGGCCTCAGCCTCGCTGGCCGGCTTCACGCGGGTAATGCCCGCCTTGCCAAAGGCATCCAATGCGGCCTGGTTGTCCTTGCGGCTGGCCGTGGTCAGCTGACGCAGCTTGCGCCTGGCAATGTCCTTCACCCTGGCCTGGTGGACGGCGGGAATCTGCTCCCATGCCTTGCGGCTGATGAGCACGGCGCCGGCGGCGCAGGCCATGGGAGGATCGCTGACATACTTCACGCGGGTCTGCCACTGGAGGACGCTGGCCCCGTAGGGCGAGGCGTAGGCGCCGTTGATCATGCCCGTCTGGAAACTGGTGAGCACATCCGGCAGGGCCAGGGGCACGGGCTTCAGCCCCAATTCCTGGAAGTAGGCGCCGGCCAGGGGATCACCCTCCCACAGCCACAGCTTCTGCTTGGACAGGTCCGCCAGATTGCGCACGGGATTCTTGGTGAAGAAGTGCACAAAACCCACTTCCGCCCAGCCCAGCAGCACGAAGTCCTTCTCCTGGAAGAGCGCGCTGTAGGTGGGAAACATGCCTTCCAGCACCGTGTCCACCTCTGCCGCGCTGCGGAAGAGGTAGGGCAGGTCCAGCAGCCGGGAGGAAGGCAGGATCTGGCCCATGCCCACGCCGGTGAAACCGCCGCCGTGAAGCTGGCCAATGCGAATTTTGCGGATCACATCCTTCTCGTCGCCCTGCACGCCGCCGGGGTAGAACTTGAATTTCACATCGCCGCCAGTGGCCTTTTGCACCTCGGCATCCAGCTGCTCCATGATGTTCATCCAGGTGCTGGCCTTGGGGGCCACGGTGGCGAACTTGATGACGGTCTGAGCCTGGACGGCCAGGCTGGCGGCCAGGACAAAGCCAATGGCCAAAAGCGCGATTGGGCGCGGCATGCATGCTCCTCGATTGATGCGGCGCCAAGGTAGGAATGCCGGAGTGACCAATGGCAGCACGGCGGTCCTCGTTCTCGATCTCGCATGAATTCCGCAATCCACGGGCACTGTCCTACCAGCGAACGCTGGGTCCCTCGTCAGCATGGATTCCTGTTTGCGCGGGTAAGACAAGCCCGTGTTCCGCTGCTGCGCACGAGCTCGAGGCTCGAGGCTGCTCCAGGGCTTAGGCTGTGGGAATGATGTGGAAGGCGCTAAAACAGTTCCGCGCGCTTTTCGCGCAGCAGGGCCAGCTCGCGCAGGCACCAGCTGTTGAGCAAGGCCTGGGGATGGCTCTGGTAAGGCGCAGGATCCTCGTCCAGCACGGCCATGATGGCGTCGAAGCGCTCCTCGTCCAGGCTGGCTGTGCAGTAGTGGCGGGCCTCAAAGAACAGGGGCAGCAGAAAGTGCGGGCCATCCAGGCGGGCGGCGGTCTGGAAGCGTTGGCGGCCCTTCTCCGGGTCACCCCCCACGAAGCGCGGGCGCGTGCAGTCCAGGGCTCCCAAAAAGAGGTGGCCGGCACCGTAGAAATAGGATTCGTCCAGCTCCAGGCAGCGCCGCACCATGGCCTCCACGCGGGGCAGGCGGAAAATGGCCTCCTGGGAGTCCAGGTTCAAATTCATCCAGGCGCCATAGGGAAAGGCGGTCCAGAAGAGTGCGGGCAGCTCTTTTTTCCCACACCCCGCCAACCAGGTCTGGAAGGCCTCCTCCTCCAGGGCGAAGGGATCGCTGCCCAGCAGCGCCAGTCCCAAATCCCGGGCGCGCAGGTACAGGCGCCCGGCGCGGACGTTGTCAGTGCCTTCGCAGTAAACCAGGGCATAGCCCGTGCTGGCCATGGCCTGCAATTCACGCAGGCGGTCCTGGTCGTGGGTGCGGCGCAGTCCGTCTATCAGGTGCAGGTCTGTCTCCATGGCGCTGCGGGCCAGGTCCAGATCCGGCTCCGCGAACAGGGCCTCCACGAAGTTGTCCAGGGCGGGAGTCACGCCACGCACGGCCACGCGACTGAGCGAGCAGGCCTGCAACAGAAAGACCGCTTGCAGTAGCAGGATGGGGAGCACCAGACGATGCCATCGCGCCATGTTCACCTATTCCTCTCCATCCTCGTCCTGTGGTGGGGCGGACTGGCCGGACAGGAGCAGGCGCCCGGCATCGCGCGCGCCACGCATCATCAGGCGGCCGGCGCGGTCCGTGTGGTTGTACACCCACGGCGTGTCCGCCTCGCGGCTGACCAGATGGCGCGGGCCAGTGCCCTCATCCTCGCCCATGTCGAAGAGTTCGCAATCCAGCTCCAGCCAGCCATATTCCCGGCGGCTGTCATCGGCCAGGCCCAGGCCCTCCAGGGCACGCAGGATCCACGGCCGCCGCACGGCATGCAATCGCAACTCCTTCACCACCAGCACGCGACTGCCCTCGCCGGGAATGGTGCCGTAGAAGCGCTCCCACTCGCCGTCCTCCAGGGGACAGCGAAACTGCGTCACGGCCAGGCTGTCGCCAATGCGGGATTGCAACAGGGTCACGCCCATTTTGCGGCAATCCTGCTCCAGGAAATCCAGCCATACGCGCAGGCGGCCGGCGGCGGAAGCGGCACTCTTCTCCACACGGGCATCCAGGTGCACATTGCCGCCCTTCAAGCACATGGGTGAAAGGAACAGGCTGTCCGCGCGGGTGCCAAATGGTCGTTCGCCCTCCGTGGCGGGAGGAATGTGCACGGAGCAGCCGACCGTGAGCAGGGCAAGTGCCAGGACGCGCAGAACTCTCATTGCACGGGCAGATCGTCTGTGGAAACGCTGAGCATGAAGAGCTTCACCTGTCTCCCGTCCACCACATAAATGATCTCATCGTCATTGCCCGCCCGGCTGCTGCGGTTGCCGTAAGCCGCCACGGCGCGAGGATCGTCCAGCTGGTCGTAGCGCCACACTTTCAAAAGAGTGTCCACCGGCGCTCCGTCCACCACCAGCGTGGTGTCCACCTGGATTTTGCGCGCCCCCAATGGCAGCATGAAATCGCCATTGCGGCGGAAGACCTGCACGCGGTGGGTGTTGGTCATGCCGGGCAGCGGCGCCGTGCGGCGGTCCACCACAAAAATGCCCGTGGCCGTGTAGCTGATGTCCCGCGCCTCCCACAACTGCTCGGGCGCCATGAAGGCGCGGCCCTGCAGGCCGAAGTCGAAGCTCCAGTAGTCAATGCCCGCAAACTCCTCCACCGCCAGGCGCTGGGCCTTCCACCAGCCCACGCTGGGCGCCGATTGCGTAAGGTAGATGGAGCCCGCCGCGTCGGCGTCCATGCTTAGCACTCCCTCCACGGTGCCCACGCCCGTGCCGCTGGCGGCGGGCAGCAGGTTGTCCAGGCCGGCGTTGCCGTAAAGGTAGACCACCGGCACATCCGGATTCAGGGTGAAGAGCACGGCGGTGGGCTCGAAGAGGATGCGGTTGATGCGGTTGCCGAAGGGATTGTTGTTGCCCACGAAGACTTCACGCTTCCCCGCGCGCCCCTTGGCCACGGCGTCCAGACGCGTGGAGCCCGAGCCTGTCCACAGGCGCTGGGGCTTGAGCATGTCCCGGAAGGCCGCGCCCTGCAGGTCCAGACTGTCCGCCTGGATGAACTCCCAGCGATTGATGCTGCGGTCCGCCACCATGTCCGCAATTTCCGCCGCGTCCAGCGTATCCACCTGGCCCGATTGGCGATGGCGGGCAATGCCGCCCGTGAGACCCCAACTGAGGGGCTCGCGGTTGGCCTGGAGGTTCAGCGCCCACAGGCTGCTGTCCCCGGCCACGGCGTAGAGCATCTGCTCGGGGCCCACGGCCACGGCCTTCACGCCGGGGAGCAGGAAGTCCGCCAGGCCCGGCTCCACCACGGAATTAAGGGCCTGATCCCACACGCTGATGCGGCCGCTGCCCGCTTCGGCGATGTAGATGTGGCCATCGTCGTTGATGAACAGATCAGAGGGATCTGAGCCCTCCGCCAGCAGGATGCCCCGGTTGAGCATGAGGTAGCTGCTGTCCCCGGCGCCGAAGCCCGTCTCCTCCACCCCCGCCACATCAGGCAAGGGGAAGCGATCCACGGAGCAACCCAGCAGGAGAGCCACTCCCAGGGCCGGCAGCAGGGTCAAGGTGCGGTTCAATTGAAACATGGACGACTCGCTCAAAAGGCCGCGGGGCACCTGTCCGCGCGGCGACTTGCCTACCAATCGAATTGCGTGGACAGACGACGACTGTTGTCAAGCAGCCCGAAATCGCTGTAGCTGATATCCAGCCGCACGCCCACCCCGTGACGCTCGAAAGAGAGGCCGGCACCGGCGGTCCAGCTTTCCTCGCCGCCATTGAACTTCCAGCCCGCCCGCAGGAAGGCTGTTTCACGCCAGGCGTATTCGGCGCCCAGGTCATAGCTCTCCAGGTTGTCCACCGGATGGTTGATCTGGGCGGAAGCCAGCACCTGGTGGTCCCCCGCCTGCAGCACATGGGCCGCGCTACCCAGGCGGAACACCGTGGGTGCCGAGAAATCCTCCCAGCCGCGCTCCCGGCCGTCGGCGGGAATCCAGCTGCCCTTGGGCGCGAACTGGCCGCCGAAATTCACCAGGGCCACGGCCACGCTCAAGTCCCGCCAGCCCGTGCGGTAGAAGGTGCCCAGATCCAGCAACACGCCGCTCATGGTCACATCCATGATGTCCTCGCGCACATAGCGCGCGGTCAGGCCGCAGCTGAACTGGTTGGTCAAGCGCAAGGCGCCGGTGGCTTGCACGAACTGGTCCGTGAAGTAGAAGGTGCGGCCGTCGCCATCGGGATGCTCCTCCGTGGTGACGGGCATGGCCTCCGTGCTCAGCTGGCCGTAAGCCAGCCCCACATGCAGGGTGGGCGACAGCTGCCGCACGCCGCCCAGCCAGGTGTAGGAGATTTCCGCCGGCCATTCCAGGTGGTTCATGGCCACCTGGTTGCCCTCCAGAAGGCTTAGTCCCGCCGGGTTCCAGTAAAGGGCCGTGGCGTCGTTGGCCACTCCGGCGAAGGCCTGGCCCATGCCCTCGGCACGGGCACCCACGCCGATCTTGAGAAAGTTCAGCACCGTGGTGGCGGCGCGCTCCTCGCCAAAATTGTGCACCAGCTCCTGGGCCATCAAGGGTGCGCCGCCCGCAAGCAGCATGGCCAATGCCAGCAGTTGGGGCCGGAGAATTCCATCCATCGGCTGTCCGCCTTTGTGTGTCACGCGCTTCATCAGAACTGCACCGAGCAGCCGAACATCACCTGTCGCGGCTCCTTGTAACGGGCCGGCGTGCCCGGCGGGCGCACGCGGTCGCGGGTCAATTCACTGGACCATTCATAGTAGACGCGATTGTTGGCCACGAAGGGATCGCCATCCTCCCACACCTCGCCGGTAAGGGGATTGATCCAGCCCGAGGAGGCCGGGGACTTCACATTGAAGAGGTTCTCCACCTCGCAGAAGAAACGCAGGCCCGCGCCGCCCAGGCGCAGATCCTTCCACAGGCGCCAGTCCACCTGGTGCTGGAAAGGCGTCAGATCCGTGTAAGGCTTGCTTTCCTTGTCCTTGGGCTCGTCGTCGTCCGGGTTGGCCGGGTCGCCAATGTCCACATACTGGGGCGTGTAGCGCTGGCCACTTTCAAGCTCGAAGCGCAGGTTGAAGCCCCAGCGGTCGGGGAGCTGCAGGTTCCCCAGCTTGGGGCCCTGGCCCTTGCCGGCATGGAAGCTTAGGTCCATGCTGGTTTGCAATGGCTTGTCCCAGCGCAGGTAGCTCTCGCTCAGATCCTCATCCCGGCTGCCCACGCGCACCTGGTTCAGCAGGTTCTCCGCCGGTGCGCTGCTTTTGCCGGTGAGCACGCTGTAGGACATGTTCCAGTTGAAGCTCCACCAGCGCTCGAAACGGTGGCGCCAGGACAATTCCAGGCCGCGGCTGCGGGCGTAATCAATGTTCCAGTACTGCGTGTAGCTGATGCTGCCGTAGCGCGGATGATTGCTGTTCACCGTGAAGGCGGTGACATAGTTGAACATGTCCTTGTAGAAGGCGGTCAGCTGCAGGACGCTGTTGCTGTCGAACTTGTGCTTTACGCCCAGCTCGTAAGCCACCGTGGTGGTGGGATTCAGGTTGGGATTGCCAAAGAGCTGGTACGTGCCCTGTCCCGCGGTCTTCAGCTTGGCGTAGACATAGGCGTATTTGGGGCGCTGGCTGAAATGCCCGTAGCTGAAGAAGAGCATGTCGTTGTCCGTCACCGGATGGCTGATGCCCAGACGCGGACTCAATTGGGCTTTCCAGCGGCCACCGAAGAGGGCGAAAGTCTCGTCATAGAAGAGGCGGCGGGCGTCCTCCGTGAGGATGGCGGTGGCCGGATCGTCCACCACGCGTTCCACATAGCTGCCCGGGCGCCAGAAGTCCAGGCGCAGGCCCACATTGGCGTTCATGCCCTTGTAGGTGATTTTATCCTGTCCGTAGAACGCGCCCGCCACAGTCCAGGCGTGGTACTGGTCGAAACTGCGGCCCGGCGCCTCCGCCGTGGCCAGCCAGGGCGCCGTGATATGCAGCAGCTGCATTTCCGTGTTCTCGACCTCGAAGCCGGTCTTGAACTCGTGCTCGCCCTGGCTGCTGGTCAGGCTGCCCTTCAGGCTGTGGGTCAGGGCGTGGTGGTCGTGCCAGTAGTCCGTGTCGCCCTCGTCCCAGAAGCCGTCACCCTGATAGATGGTGATGCTGCCGTCCGGGTTCATCAGGTACCAGGTGGGATCAATGTCCAGGGGGCGCTCGTATTCCGTCCAGTGCTTGCCGGCGTCGCTGTGCTGGTTGATGTAGAACATGCCGTAGGTCAGCTCGGTGAAGCTGCGCTCGCTCAGCGTCTCCTTCCAGTTCAGGCTGGCCTGGCGGGATTCCTGGCTGTAGGTGTTGTAGCGGTCCAGGTTGTTCTGGTATTCGTAGGGATAGAAACGCCGATCCTCCACCAGGGTGGTGAAGTAACCCTGGCTGATCTGGGCGCTGCGGCCCAGCGTGCCGGTGAACTTGCGCGTGGGTTTGGGCCGCCAGGTGAGCTTGCCCATCAGGCTGCCGTTGTTCTCCTCGCGCAGGGCCAGGGGATCCATCCAGCTCTGGTAGGGCTTCAGCTCCGTGGCATGGGGCAGGTGCGTGTCGCCGAAGGAGCCGTAGCCGTTGAGGAACCAGGACAGGCTGCCGGGCAGGCCCAGGGAAGGCATGGGGCCGCCGGCGCTGGCCTCCACCACATCCTGGTTCTGGTTGCTGGCAGGAAAGGCGCCCAGGTTGTCCCGCTTCCAGGAGACATTGCCGAAGAACTTCTCCTCGCCTTCGCGGGTCTCCACATTGATCACGCCGCTCATGGCCTCGCCGTATTCGGCATTGAAGCCGCCGGTGATCACTTCCACCTGTTTGACGGCCTCGGCGGACAGGAACACGCCCGTGCCCTGGCCGCTGACGGGATCCTTCACGCTTAGCCCGTCGATGATGTAGAGGTTTTCGTCGGCGCGCCCGCCACGGATGTGCACCTCGTTGTCCGTCTTGCTCACGCCCGCCTGCTGGCTAACCACATCCACGATGCTTTCCACCACCTGGGTCTGGATGGCCTCCAGATCCAGGCTGGTGCTGGATGAGGTGTTGTCCACCTGGTAGAGGGGCTTCTTCCCCACGATGACCAGGTTCTCCCCCTGCATGAAGCTGCGCTCCAGGGTGGCGTTCTGCGTGGCGGTCTGGCCTTCCGGCACTTTCAGCCCCGTCACCAGCACGGTCTTGAAGCCCATGGCCGTGAACTGCACATCCACCGTGCCGGCCTTCACCCCCACGATGAGGAAGTTGCCGTCCAGGTCGGTGGCGGCGCCCTTGTAGGTGCCCTTCACCATCACATTCACGCCAATGAGGGGCTCGCCCGAATCCTTGTCCGTCACTTTGCCCTTGATGCGTCCCTCGGCCCAGGCCGCGCCGGTGGCGGCAAGGAGGAAGACGAGCAGAAGCAGCAGGGAAAGGCCGGAAGCCTTGGGATGCCTGTTCATGGGGCCTCTACCAGTTGAAGTCGTCATGGATCACCGCCTGGAAGAGGCTGTCCAGATTGTCCGCCTTGTGCAGGGGCAGGCCAAAGAAGAGCTGCTTGGCCTTGGCGGGAAGGCCTTCGGCGGGGGTGCGCGCCGCCACGGGCACGCGGGGACGCAAGGGCGGACCCGCCGTTTCCGGCACGATGTACAACTCGAAGGCCGAGCTGTCCGGCGTGAAGCCGAAGCGCGGGTACTCGCTGCCCGGACTCATGAAGGAGATGGCCTCCGTCATGTGCAGGACGGGGTAACCTGTCGGCGCGCCCTCGGGAAGCAAGGGATGGCTGGGCAGGATGCGGTCCCGCAGATCCGTCAGGCTGTCCACGGGCACGCAGATGCCGTCGAAGAGATAGGTGCCGCCGCTGCTGGAGCGCCGCCCCAGATCCGTCGTGCTCATGAGCACCTTGCCGCCCCGGGCCATGAAGAGGTTCAGGTTGTCGCAGGCCACTTCGTTCTGCGTGTTCTTCCAGCTGAACCAGAAGACCATGCTGAAGGTCTCGATGATGGACTGGAAGTCCTGCTCATCGTAAGGCAGCCAGTCCGTGGCCAGCCAGAAGGTGTAGTCATCGCCCAGTCCGTAGCCCATGTCCGCCAGGCCCTGCTGGATGGTCGGCACGCCTTCGGATTCCTCTGCCGGGTCATCAAAAATGACCAGCAGATTGCCCATCAGCGGCTTCACCGCCCAAACCTGGCTTTCGCCCGTGGCCAGCGTGTCCTCCACGCGGGGATAGCTCAGGGTCTCGCTCCAGGCCTGGGCAATATCCTGGGCCTTCACGAACACGCGATGGGCGCCCGGCCTCAGGTCCAGGGGGGACAGGGGAATGGATTTCTGCCCCAGGGGCAGATCCGTCCAGGAGCTGGTGTCGTCCAGCGCCCACACCACGCGCGTGATGGTCTCGCTGCCGTCCAGGTCCCAGGCGTTGAAATGGAACGTGTTGTAGCCAAAAGTCCAGCTGGTGTCCGCCGTGGTGTTGGACAGGAGTTCCTGGCTTTCCGCCACCCAGTCCACGCGGGGCTTCTGGTTGTAGGCCGGAAACACCGTCACCGCCGGACTGGGATCCACCGCGCCCTCATTGTCCACGGCGCGGATCTCGAAGCGCACCGTGTCCAGTTGCTGGGTAAGGCGCACCACGAAAGTGTCGCTCTCCGCCTCCGTGCGCGTCCACACCGGATTGCCGGCGCTGTCCACATCCGTGGACCAGCGGTAGAGGTAATGGTCCACCCAGCCGTCGCCATCCTCCGCCCACCAGGACAGGCCCACCCGCGAGGTGCTGAGGCCCATGGTGTCCACGGCGGAGCTGTCCGCGCGGAAGTAGCCCACCGTGAGGTGGGTCTGGGGTGGAAGGTTCTCCAGGCGGCTGCCGTCGCCCTCCTTGGGCTCGCAACCCAGGAAGGCCCACAAGGCAAGCAGGGCAAGGAAGGGAAGAACAAGGCGCAGGCGGCTCATGGCATCCTCGGAAGACAGGAAGTGCGGAGGGCCGTGCGGACACGACCCTCCGTCACAGGATTACTTCACCAACAGCAGCTTCATCTGCGCACTCTGACCCTGGGCGTCCAGGCGGGCCACATAGAGGCCGCTGGCCAGGCCGGCGCCATCAAAGACCGCGCTGTGGGAACCGGCGGACTGGCTGCCTTCCACAAGGGTGGCCACCCGCTGCCCCGCCACATTGAACACGCTCAAAGCGACCTGGGCCGGAGCGTCCAGGGTGTAGGCAATGCGCGTGGTGGGGTTGAAGGGATTGGGCGAGGCGCTGTCCAGGGTGAAACGCAGGGGCTGGACGGGCTGGGCCACGCCCGTCAGATTCACGAAGTCGTCGTTCTGGCGGGGGGCAATCTTCCAGGCGCCGAAGTTCCAGGTCATGGCGCCGCGCAGGAAGTCCATGTGGGCGCCGGCGAAGAGCTGCACATCCCACACACCCAGGTTGTCCAACACCAGTTCATTGTTCAGGTCATCGCGCACCAGCCACTCGCCGTAGCCCAGGCTGTCCACCACGGTGATGTCCGCCAGCTCCACCAGCACGCTCTCCCAGGGCTCGGGATCGGCCAGCAGGGCGGGGATGGTGCTCAAGGTGGCGGGGCTGTCGTTGCCGCTGGAGAGCAGGGTGAAGGCGCTGATGTTGGTCAGCTCCGTCAGGCCGTTGTATTCCGTCACCGTGCCCGTCACAGTGATGCGATCACCGCGCTCCAGGCTGTCCATGTAGGCGGCGTGGCCGGCGTTGTTGTAGATGTAGATGGCGTTGCCCGCGCCCGTGGCATCCGCCAGCAGGTAATTGCGGAAGGTGTCCTCCGGCAGGAAGCCGAAGTCCGAGTAGCCAAAGGTGATGGTGCCGGTGAGGGTGGCCTCGTGGCACTGCAGGTGGCTGCCACCGTCGGGATAGGTGTCCAGCTGGATGGCCGCGCAGGTGGCGGGCATGGCGTCGCTGACATAAAGAGCGGGGAAGCTGGTGGCCTGGGCGCCCTCCGCCGGATGGTAGCTGGGATTGCCCTCGTCGTCCATGGCGTAGATGTAGAACTCCACCAGGCTGCCCGCGGGCTGGGCCGGCAGGTCGGCGGTGAAGAGCACGGGATTGCTCAGGTCGCGCACCAGGGGATATTCGCTGAAGGAGCCGCCGTTCACGCGGTAATAGACGAAGGCCTCGTCAATGGCCGTGTTGTCGGACAGGTTGGTGGAAATGCTGATGAGGTCGCCGCTGGTGGCGCCGCAGGGGCCCACCACCGTGCCGCTGATGATGGGCGGGCCCACCGCGAGGATGAGGTCGTCAATGTCCCGGGGCATCACATTGTAGTTGCCGTAGACCTGGTAGATGACGCCCTTGATCACCTCGAAGGTGCTGCCCAGGGGCGGGCGTCCGTAAGTGCCCAGGCTGTAGGCCGCGGTGCGGATGATGCTGCGGTTGCCCTGGGGATCCGCCACCGTGAACTGGCGGAAACTGGGCGGGGCGCTGATGTCCACCACCACGGCATCGTGGATTTCCATCAACATGCCTTCGTAGCGCTCGCCCACATGCTCGTCGTGGCGCACGGGATCCAGGTACCACATGTCCACGAACACGGGCTCGGGCAGGGGCTGCTCGTAGTCAATGACCTCCACATCCACGCTGGCGTCGCCGGGCACCAGCTCGGTCATGTTGGAGACAATGCCGCTGGAGGTGGTGCGGTACTCGCTCACCGTGCCCGTCACGCGCAGACGGTCTCCCACATACACGTCGAAGACATCGGCGTCCGGATGGTAGACCAGCACGCCGCTGTAATCGCCGCCGTTCTCATCAATCAGATAGAAGCTGGAATGGCTGCCCGAGTAGAAATGCTCGGACGAGGAGAGGGCGATGCCTTCCACCGTCACCAGTTCACCGCAGTGGATGGAGCTGTCGGGGCTGGTGGGACTCACCGCCTGCATCTCGCTGATGGTCATTTCCACCTGGGCCATGGCGGGGACGGCCAAGACCAACAGACCCAGAATCCAGGACCTCATGGTGTCCTCCTCATTGTAGGCCGCCCGGGGGCGGCACCTGTTTGTGCGTGTTACTTCACCACCGCGAATGAGCCCACCTCCGTGCGGCCGGACCCGTGGTCCTCCACAGCGAAGAGGTACAGGCCCGTGGCGATGGCCTGGTCGTGGGCGCTAACCAGATCCCAGGCGTGCTCGCCACCGCTGAAGATGAAGGGCGTCTCCCCCGTTCCACTCTGGGAGACCTGGTCCCGCGTGTCGCGGATGAGCTGCACATCCTCTCCCTGGTAAGTGCTGGCGTCGTGCTCGAACGAGTCCACGAAGTCCCCGGCCAGGGTGAAAATGCTCACCGTGCAGCGCGAGGGCAGATGGGTGAACCAGATGAGCCGCTCGTAAGGACCGGCGCCGTCCCAGGAGGCGCGACCCTTGTAGGGATTGGGATAGACGCCGGGCTTGCGCCGGGTGGCGGAATCCTCCGCCGGCAGGCTGCCCGGGAAGACGAAGACCCAGTTCTCCGTCACCGCCGATTCCAGGCTGGGCAGATTGTTCTCCGGCAGGCCGTGATCATAGGCGGACACGCTCAGCCAGTTGCCCTGGGGTCGGCCGCTGAGCAGGTTCTCCATGCGGAAGGCGTAGCGAAACCACTGGCCCTGCACTTCCACACTGTCCGCGTCCACGCCCAGGCTGTGGCGCACCTGGATATCCTCCAGGCCCGTGTTGGGCCAAATGCCGTTGTCCAGGTCGAACTGGGCCACCAGGGTGCGCGTGCCCTGGGCGCCGGGGGTGCGCAGGCTGCTGTAAATGCGGTAGCCCTCGAAGTCCGCCTCGCCCAGGATGGGATCCACGAAGGACTCGGGCGTGTCCTTCCAGTACAGGGTCAGCTCGCGATCACCCACCTCCACGGCCATGGCCGGCGCGGGGGGCGGATTGGGCAGGAGATAACGGTCCAGCAGGCCGTCGGTGTCCAGATCCTCCTCCGGATCCAGCTGGCCATTGCGGTTCTTGTCCTCACCGTCCCAGGCGATGCGCGCCCAGGTTGTGTTGGCAATCAGGGGCGCGGCCATGCGCTGCAGGCGCTCCAGACCGCTCAGGATCTCACCTTCCGGCACAAAATCCCGGCTGCCGCAGCCAATGGCGAACACGGCGTTGCAGCTCTCTCCCGGCAACAGGTGGCCGAAAGAGCCCGCGCTGGCCAGCATCATCCAGCTGTTGGTGTTGGCCGATCCATAAGGGTAGGCCGTGTCGCCCAGGTTGGGATGCACCTGCATGGCGGCGTAGCGGCCTTCCTCATTTGAAGGCATCACCAGGGCGGGGAAATCCAGGTTGTAATCGCGGTTCCAGATCCAGCTGTTGGCATAGGGGCGGATGTGGCGGGGATCCCCCACATGGGGCGCCGAGCCACCCAGGAAGCGGCAACCCAGGATGCTCTCCGAGTAGCCGTTGTCGCCGTCGGCGTCGTAGCCCACGGCCATCCAGATGCTGTCCCCCAGGACAGGGCTGGGATCGTCCGTGAGCACAATGCCCGCCAGGTTGTCGTACCAGCTCCAGCCGCCCCGGCCCGGCTCGTAATAGTTGTTCAGGTTGAAGTTGCCCACCGCCTCGTCAATCCAGTAACCCACGAAGAGGCTGTCAATGGTCCAGCCCTGCCCCGCCGGATCCATTCCCTGGCTGACATTGGTGATGGTGAGGTCCAGGATGGTGAAGGCGTTGGCGTAGCTGTAGTTCCACGCATGGGTGTCCAGATCCACCCGCAAGCCCAGGGGCGTGTGGTTGGTGATCTCCTCGCCGCTGGAGGGCACCACGCGGCTGGTGTCCGTGAAGCTCATGAGGAAGTCCTGATGACTCACGGCATTGGGGTGGAAGTTGGGGCTGTCGGAAAAGGTGGAGCGCGTCAGGATGGCGCCCGCGCGGTCCTGGGCGGTGGGGACATTGTTCCACTCCCAGCCTTCACCACCGAAAGTGCCGTCCATCACAGAGGTGGACACGCGGGGTTCGCCATCCACCACGCCACCAATCCACAGTCCGCCGTAAGAGAAATGCTCCACCTGTTCGAAGTCCAGATCCGAGTATTGCTTGTACAGACAGGAGGGCTGGCCTTCAATGTTGTAACCATGGCCAATCACGCCGAAGTTGGTGATGGTCAGGCCCAGTTCACCCACTGAAGTGAAGTGGTTGAAGTCATCGGCGGCGCTGGCGCCGAGGCAGAGGCCCAACCATGCCAGCAGCTGTACTTTCTTCAGGCTCATTCCGCACATATCCCTTTGAAGGTCAAGAACTTTCTCAAGCGGCCACGCGCCTGGCAAGGCTCCTACCTGTTAAAAAGCCCTCAAAACGGGCGGTCAATGTAGCATGACCCATGCCCCGGAGCGAGGACTCCGCCCTTCCAGGTGGACGGAATTGTTCGCTTCCTGATCCGATTTCTGTGCCCAAGCTGGCGCTCCACCATGAGGGCCCGGTTATGGAAAGGGCGACCTTGTTGTCCCAAGGCCGCCCTCGTTCAATTCACGCACATGACCTTACTTCACCAACAAGAGCTTCACCGTGCGCGTGCTTCCTTCCTGCCGTGCCCGCGCCAGGTACAGGCCGCTGGGCAGGGCGCTGCCATCCACCTGAAGGCTCGTCTCCCCGGCGGGAAGGATGCCCTGATGCAGGACGCGCACCACCCGCCCCTGCATGTCCACCAGTTCCACCGTGGTGAAGGCCGCCCGCGCACTGGCCAGGCGCAGGGTGGTGAAGGGGTTGAAAGGATTGGGCGCGGCGGGCAGCAAGCGGAAAGCCTTAGCAGCGCTGGCAGGATCCAGGTCCAGGAAAGGCAGGCTCCAGCGACACAGGGAGCCGTTGGCGTTCCAGGTGGTGGCGCCATCACTCAGCTCCAGCCACAAGTCCACATCCATGCCGTACCAGTCGGGCAGGTTCACGCCACTGGACAGGGCGGACCAGGAATCGCCCTCCACCGGCCCCGTCCACATGGCGGCGCCATCCACCATCACGGAGGCACTAAGCGCGTGCTCCGCGCCATTGGCCAGATCCAGTCCCACCGCGCCATTCAGCCAGTCGGGAATGAAGCCATCTGTGGCGCCTGGCAAATGGCCCAGCACCTCCACGGTGCCACAAGGTGAGAACTGGCCGTGGCGAATGGTCGGGGCCACCGCTTCCGCCGTGCAGGGCAGGCTGCCGCAGGCATTGCCCAGATTCAGGTCGCAGGCCGTGGTGCCGGCCATCTGGGGCGCGCAGCGCACGGTGACGGTGTGGAACTCCCCGGGGGCAAGGCTGTAGAAGGCGCCGCTTTGCACCGTGAATTCCTGGCAGGGGCTGCTCACCGTGCCCGCCAGGGGCACCGTGCCCGTGTTCATCAGGGTGAAGCTCAGCTGATCGTGCCCGTCCACCAGCAGGGTGCCGAAATCCAGGGAGGCGGGCTCCACGCCGCAACTGGGCTGGGCCGTGGCCACCCAGGCCGCGCCGCCGGAGCTGTGATAGGCAGGAAATGGCTGGGTGAAGGATTGCCAGGGACCACCCGTGCCCAGGTTCCAAGCATAGGCGTCCACGCCATCGTCCCCGCGTGTAGCCGTCAGGAAGACCATGTTGTTTCCCACCGCCATGGCCCGGGCGCTGGAATTGCTGCCCGGGTGGGAAGCGGCCAGGAAGGTGGTGGCGCCGCTCTCCACATCAATGGAATAGAGTCCGGTGGGGTTGCCGTACTCCGTGTAGCCGTAGAGCAGGCCGTCCTGGGCATTGCCGTCCAGGGCGAAGAAGCGGAAGCCCGAGGCCCCCAGGTCCAGCGCCAGCTCGCACTGGCCGCTGGCCAGGTCCACCCGGTAGATGCCCATGGGGCTGGCGAAGTTGGCGAAGCCGTAGAGTTCGCCGTTCACCCAACCCAGGCCGTGCAGGGCCACGCTGGTGGTGCACAGATAGGTGGTGGCGCCGGAGCTCAGGTTGTACTGGTGAATCTGGGTGGTGAAGGCTCCCTGGCACACATAAAGCGTGCCCTCCGGCGTGGCCGCCGCCCCGGCGATGTCGAAGGCCGTGTGGGCGTTCCAGGTCACATTGGGGAAGCCTCCCAAGTCCGTGGAGAGAGGCGCCACGCTGGCGTCCTCCAGGCCGGCGAAGAGCAGGCCGGTGACGGGCGTGGAGGCGGAGCACAGGATGTCCGGGCAGCTGCTGCCTGTCTCGATGGTGCAGGTGTGAGGGCCGGGCAGGCTGTTCTGGAACTGCACCAGGAAGTCCTGGCTGGCGCCGGGACCCAGATCATAGGCGCTGGCGCCCTGGATGGAAAAGCCCTGATCCGTGCATGCGCCCAGGCTCACCGTGCCACTCAAATTGCCCTGCCCCGTGTTGGTGATGGTGAAGGGCATGGCGCTTACCACTTCGCCCGGCACTTCGCCGAAATCCAGGCTGGTGGTGCTCAGGCCGCAGGCCGGCTGCAGAGCCACCTCCGCAGTGCACTCCACCGGCGCGCAACTTCCACCAGATGCCACCTGACAGGTGAACTGACCGGCGCCTGAAGACAGGAAACGCAGAGTCACGGTCTGGCTCTGGCCCGCTCCCAGGCTATAGGTGGCGCCACTTTGCACACTGAACTCCGGGCAGTTCTCCGACACCGTGCCTGACAGGGTGCCTCCACCCGTGTTGGTGATGGTGAAGGTGCGCGTCACCGCGTTTCCCGGGGCCACTTCACCGAAATCCAGGCTGGAGGGGCTTACCTGGCATTGGGGAGTGGGCAGGGGCACCCAGGTGGCGCCGCCATTGGCGCTGAACTGGGGAAAAGGCTGCGTGAAGCTGGTCCAGGGGCCGCCCGTGCCCAGGTCCCAGGCCTGCAGGCCCACACCGATGCTGCCCTGGGTGGCGCACACATAGACCGTGTTGTTGCCCACGGCCAGGGCGCGGCCCATGGTGTTGTCCGCCGGGAAACTGCCCGTCACTGGCGTGATCTGGCCCGTGGCCGGATTGATGGAGTGCAGGCCGTCGGGACTGCCGTACTCGGTGTAGCCGTAAAGCAGGCCATCCACGGGGTTGAAGTCCAGCCCGAAGTAGCGGTAGCCCTGCTGGCTGGTGTCCACCACCAGCGTGCACAGGCCCGTGGTGGTGTTGATGGAATAGATGCCCATGGGCGTGGCGTAGTTGGCGAAGCCGTAGAGCACGCCGTTGCCGTAGCCAAGGGCATGGATGGCCACGCTGGCGGTGCACAGGACCTGTGCCGGGGCGTTGACGGAATTCATGCGCAGGATCTGGGTGGTGAAGAAACCCGTGGCCAGATAGATGCTGCCCGCGGGGGTGGCGGCGGCGCCGTTCACGCTCTGCACGGCGTGGTCGGTCCAACTGACGGCGGGAAAGCCCGACAGATCCGAGCTGCGCATGGCCGATCCCGTGTCCTCCAGCCCCACGAAGAGGCGCTGGGCGTGGAGCGGCAACGCGACAGCCGCGCACAGCGCAAGACCCAATGCAAGCTGTTTCATGGTGTCTCCCAGATGGGTGTATGGCGTGCAAGCGGCCCAAAGGTACCGATTGCGGGCAGGCGGATGGAGAATCAGGTGCTGAGCCGGGCACCCAGTGCGCGCTTGAAGGACAAGGTCTTCAGGCGGCTTTCCCGCTCCTCGTCGGCGGGACGGCTGTCCCAGGTCAGGCCGCCTCCCGCCAGCAGGTGCAGGCCCCCGGCGTCAAGGCGCGCGGTGCGGATGGCCACGCTGAAGGCGAAGTCGCCCTGTGGATCCACCCAGCCCACAGCCCCGAAGGCCGGGCCACGGGCCTGGCGCTCCAGGGTGGCGATGCGCTCCATGGCGCGCTGGCGTGGACAACCGGTTACGCTGCCACAAGGGAACGCTGCGGCGAAGGCATCCTGCAGGCCCGCGCCTCCACGCAGGCGGCCCTGGACCGTGGCGTAACTGTGCAACAGGCCCGGGGCCTCCAGCCACTGGGGAAAGGGCCCCACTTCCACTGTTCCCGGCCGGCACACGCGGGACAGGTCGTTGCGCATCAGATCCACGATCATGGACAGCTCCGCGCGATCCTTGGCACTGCCAAGCAGTTGCTGACGGGCGCTCTCCAGATGCCCCGGCCCCGCCACGGCCACGGTGCCCTTGATGGGCTGGGTCCACAGGCGATGGCCTCGTCGGGCCAAGAAGAGCTCGGGCGAGTCGCTCACCAGGGCGCGGTCCCGCCATTCCAGCAGGGCACGGTAACCAAAGGGGCGGCCATCCTGGGCGCGCAGGGCGGCGAAGAGGGCGGAGGCGTGGCACGGGGACAGGGACGCGCCGAAGGCCTGCACCAGATTCACCTGGTAGCAGTCTCCCCGGCGGATCAGCTGTCGCACCCGACGCACGCCCCGACGGAACTCTTCAGGCGGAGCCAGGGCTTCCAGCTCCGTGGCGGGCAGCGTGGCCGCTTGTCCGCGCCAGCAGGCGGAAGTTCTGGATTGAAGAGGAAGGGACTCCTCCTCGGCGCACAGCAGGAACTCCATCAAGGGCCATCCCGCCACCGGGCCGGGGGGAGGCGGCAAGGACTGGAACAGGGCCGCGGCTTCATAAGACAGAAAGCCCGCCGCTTTCAAACCCAGGGCGCGGGCCCTTTCCTCCACAAAGGCCATGGGAGGCAGATCCCGGCGCTGTCGCCGCCCATCCCGCATTTGCCAGAGTTCGGGAGCGGCCGGATCCCCGCGCAGGAGCAGTCGCTCCACGGGGCGGGCCAACCGCAGCATGCGGCCATGGAAGGGCCCCAGCCAAAGGCGCGGCAACGGCGCTTCCACATGGCGGCGCCACAAGCCGGTAAGGGCATCAGGCACGCAGGGCGGCGGCGCTGATGCGGGCCAGCAGGGCGGGGAAATCCCACCCGTGTGCGGCGGCGGCCTTGGGCACCAGACTCTTGTCCGTCATGCCCGGCGTGATGTTGATTTCCAGGCAGAAAGGCCGTCCCTGGGGATCCAGGCGCCAGTCCGTGCGCGTGGCGCCGGCGCAGCCCAGACTCTGGTTCAGTTGCCGGGTCCAGTGCTGGATGCGCTGGGTGGTGTCCTCATCCACCGGGGCGGGGCAAAGGTAGTCCGTGCCGCCGCTGTACTTGCGGCGGTAATCGTACCAGCCACCATCCCGCGGGCGGATTTCCACCAAAGGCAGCACCTGGCCGTCCACCCAGGCGCAGGTGAGTTCGCGACCGGGGATGAAGGCCTCCACCAGGGCGTCGTCCCCCAGGGCGAAGACCTCATCCAGGGCCTCTTCCACATCCTCCCGCTCCTCCAGGATGCGCACGCCCACACTGGAACCCATGCGGTTGGGCTTCACCACCAGTGTGCCCAGGGGCAGGTCGCCGGGCGGGACCTGCTCCCCCCGCGGTACCAAGAGGCCCGGCGCCACGGGAAGGCCCAGGCCTTTCAACCACTGGCGCGTGCGCTCCTTGTCCATGGCCAGGGCGGATGCCAGGCTGGGGCTGCTGCTCAAGGGCAAATCCAGCAGTTCGCACAGGGCGGCCAGATGTCCATCCTCGCCGAACCCGCCGTGGAGACAGTTGAACACCAGGGCGGGCTGCACGCTGCGCAGACAATCCACCAAGAGGGCCACTTGCCGGGCGTCCAGGCTTTGCAGTTCCGGTGAATCCGTGGTGGGGCCTGTGCCAAAGGGGAAATCCGCCAGAGGCAGGGCCGCCTCGGGCCGCAAGGGATCCAGCAGGAGCAGCTCGTGGCCCAGACCTTCCAGGGCAAGGGCGCAGGCACGGCCACTGGCCAGGCTTACATCACGCTCCCCCGATTCTCCACCCAGCAAAAGCAGAATGCGCGCCATCAGACCCTTCCTCCCAACGGACGGGAGCGCCGACGGGCGCTGTCCAGCGTGTTCCTCAAGAGCATGGCGATGGTCATGGGGCCCACGCCTCCAGGCACGGGCGTGATGGCCGAACAGCGCGGAGCCACGCCTTCGAAGTCCACATCCCCCACCAGCCTGGAGCCTTTGGGGGCGGAGGGATCCTCCACCCGATTGATGCCCACATCCACCACCACCGCGCCTTCCTTCACCATGTCCGCCGTGATGAAGCGCGCCCGGCCAATGGCCGCCACCAGGATATCCGCCTGGCGGCAGATCTCCGGCAGGTTGCGCGTGCGGCTGTGACAAACGGTGACGGTGGCGTCGGCGCCCTCGCCCTTTTGCACCAGCAGGCTGGCCATGGGCTTGCCAACGATGTTGGAGCGTCCCACGATGACCACATGGGCGCCGGCGACGGAAATGCCCGAACGCTTCAACATCTCCTGAACGCCCGCCGGCGTGGCGGGGGAGAAAGCTCCTGGCAGACCCGCCAGCACGCGTCCGGCATTCACCGGGTGAAAGCCGTCCACATCCTTGTGGGGCTGGATGCGCTCGATCACCTCCTGCTCATCCAGATGGGCGGGCAGGGGCAGCTGCACCAGGATGCCGTCCCAGGAAGGATCGGCGTTAAGCAGGTCCACAAGTCCCAGCAACTGCTCCCTGGGACAATCCGCCGGCAGACGGAAAATCTCGCTGCGCAGACCAGCGCCCTGACAGGCCTTGTGCTTGTTGCGCACATAGACCTGGCTGGCGGGATCCTCCCCCACCAGCACGGCGGCCAGTCCAGGAGGCCGGTGTCCTTCCGCGCACAGGGCCTGCACGCCCAGGGCCACTTCGGCCTGGATCTGGCCCGCCATGGCCTTGCCGTCAATCAAGGTGCCCATCCGTCCTCCTTGGCCTTCGCGCTCATGACTGTGTGTGAATTGCCGCCTGGCGGAATCCGCCTGCGTAGTGCAGGAAAACGGCCAGGTTGTAGAGCCTTTCCCCAAGCGGCAGGCCCATGGCATCCAGGGCCACCAGCAGGCGGTGCAAGCCCAGGCGCCAGGCGGCCTCCAGCACCCCCTGGGGATGGGGAGGCAACAGTCGCGTCAGTTGCAGTTCATCCAGCAGCGCGGGATGTCGCTCCACCAGCAAGGGAAGCGCTTCCCTCCCCATGCGCTCCAGGTTGGCGCAGTGGGCGGAGAAGGAGCGTTCCTGGGCGTGCAGGGCTCGGGCCTGACGGCAATAGACCATTTCCGCACCCGCCGCCTCCAGGCGCAGGCCCATGTCCATGTCCTCGCCACCCCAGCCGCGCAGCCTTTCATCGAAAGGTCCGGCCTTCTCCAACAGCTGGGCGGGCACGCAGCTGTTGCAGGTGTAGAAATAGCGGCCGGGCATGGCCCCGCCCTCCCGGTACTTCCAGGGACCGCGGGTTTCCAGATAGCGCTGGTAGGCCTTCAATCCAGAGCGGCGGGCGGCTTCGGCAGCGGCCTGGCCTTCCACCAGCGCCAAATCCAGCGGCGCGGCGGGATCTGTCTCATAGACCATTTCCCCCACCACCACGCACCGGGAAGATTGGGCCATGGCCAGCAGAGCCTCCGCCCAGTCGGGGCCAACGCGCAAGTCCGCGTCCAGGAAGAGTCGATGTTTGCCACGCGCCCTTGCCAGGGCGGCGTTGCGTGCCGCGCTGCGCCCCCGGTTGGTGGACAGCTCCACCAGCACCAGAGGCAGTGCCCGCCAGCCGCCCGACTCCACAAGGGTGGACAAGGGTCCGCCATCGGCGCCTGGCCAGCCCATGCCGCGGCGCAACAGGGCGGCGCTGCCGTCGGTGGAACCATCCAGGGCCACCACCAACTCCCAGCGCTGATCCGTGTCCAAACGGCAAAGAGACTGGAGACAACGGGCCAGCAGGGCGCCATCATTGTAACTGGGAATGATGACGCTGAAATCCATGCGCGGCCCTCGTCTGTTGCCTCTTTGTCGTGAACAAGGTCAAAAATCAGGAAGGGACAAGGGAGCCATCCCGTGAGCAACAGCTCTCGTTCTCGGATTCCCCCCGCCATGGGCGGGCGCTGTCTTCCCAGCGAAAGCTGGGATCACCTGTCACCGAAATGGCCTGCCCCCGCAGCGGCTCTCGTCCACGAGTCTCGGTTCAATCCGCGATCAAGGAGCTGCGATCCCAATCCTTCAGCGGTGTGTTGTCCATCAATCTCAACGCCCAATGCTGGCAGGGCCGTTTTCCAGGGCTCCGCCGCCTTGGGGAGTGAAGAGCTGCAGGAAGCGGGACTCCTCTTTTTCCCAGCACAAGTCCTGTGCCGCCGCTTCCAGCGCGGCCTGCCAGGTGGATTCCCGGGCAGGATCCAGCAGAATCGTGAGCTGGGCGGCAATGGCCGCCGCATTCTGGGGATCGGCACAGCGTCCCAATCCACGGCCCAGCACCACCGATGCGGTCTCCGGCAATGGGCTGGCCAACACGGGCAGACCGGCCTGGATGTATTCGAAGAGCTTGTTGGGCAGCAGGTAGCGATAGGAGAGACCCAGGTCCGGCACCATCACCGTGCCGGCGTCGCAGCCTCGCAACAGGCCGTCCAATTGGTGGCCCGGGACCTTTCCCGCCAACAGCACCCGCTCCTTCCATGGCAATGTGGAGGCGTGGCGGCGGTGCAATTCCCATTGCGGGCCGTCACCCAGCATGAGCAGGTTCACCCCCCGGCCCTTCTCCTCCAGCAGGCCCACGGCGTCCATGAGCGGCCGGAAATCATAACCGGGCCAGAATCCGCCGGCATAGACCACTACGGGCCCTTGGCCCAGCGTGGGCCACAGACGGCCCAACTGGTGGCGACGCGTGGCTTCCCGTGGCCGCCAGGACAGGGCGGGCACATTGCGCACCACGGCCACCTCGCGGGAGAGGTGGTAGTCCTCCTGCAAGGCCCGGGCGATGGAGGCGCACACGGCACAGGAGGCATCGGCTTGGCGCATGCCCCGCCCCTCTGTCCATTTCCAGACGGCGGTCATGAGGGGGCGGCTGCGCACAGTGGGCAACTCGCTCCAGTATTCCCTGGCATCGTACACCAAATGGAAAGGCCGACTGGCGCGCGCGCGCAGGGCCGGTCCCAGGGCGGGGGGATCCACGGCCAACACGGCGTGGGGCTTCTCCTGCAGGATCAGGCGGTGGAACCAGCCCATGAAACGCAGGAAGTAGAGCTTGCCGCCCAGGGCGCGGGAGGCCTGCAGGCGGTGCAGCGGGCGCTCCTTCCAGAAGTCCGAAAGCGGGGCTTCCCCGTTGTCAACCCAGGTGGCGCTCACCTGGTGGCCGGCGCGCTCCAGGCTCTCCACCATGCGTTCCTGGCGGCGCTCGTGGGACAATTCGGAGAGAATGCCCATCAGGATGCGCATGGGCCGCCTCCCCATTGGACATCCTCCTCCAGCCGCCGCGCCCGGGCTCTCCAATGGTCGGCCACCGCGCCCATCCCGCCCACCCAGCAATCAGGTTGATCCAGCCTTGCCAGCAGGCTTTCGAAGTGCTCGCGGCGTCCGGGAAAGTCCTCGCGACACATGGTGTGAGGGTGCCAGTTCACCGTCAACAGGCCGCCCACCCGGCGCACCTGCTCCATCACTTCCTCCGCCTGGCGTCTGGCGGCCAGGGGCGCAAGCTTCTGCTCATCGTAGAGTTGGCTGTCCATGAGCAGCAGGGGAAGCTCCAGCAGATTCAGAGCGTGACCCTCTTCATTCAAAGGATGGAAGGGCAGGCTGGTTCCCGCGCGGAAGCCTGGACGATCGTTGAAGCCCAGACTGCTGTCCACGCACAGGCCCGCCTGCATTTGGGCCGGCCAGGTGTGCTGGATGTTGAAACGCAGCCAGTGCTGGCGCGTGACAAGGGGTTTGCTTCCCATGGCGCGCTCCAGCTGCCGCGCCTGTTCTTTCATGCGCCTGGCGCTCATGCAGGATGTCCAGCCGCCGTGCAGACCCACTTCCACGGCCTGCTCCCGCAAGCGCGCCAGAAGTCCGCGCACCTGGGCCCTGCCCAACTGGTAGCGATAGGTCTGATGATCCCGCGGCTCCGCCAGGAAGAGCAAGGTGGACACCAGACCATGGCGCTGTTCCAGCTCCACCATTTCATCCACCAGAAACCAGGGATCCTGCCCCGTGCGCAGACGCAGGCGCAACTCCTTCCAGCGATTGCGGAGCTGGGCCTGGCGATGATCCAGGGCGTGCAGCGGACTTTCCAGCAGAAGGCGCACCACCGTGCGCAAACGCCACTTGAAGAGCATGTCCACATCATGGCTCAGGCAGGCCGCCCAGGAGGCCCCGCCCGGCCAGCGCGGCAAGGATGTCGGCAATTGGCCGGCATCCACATCCAGCAGCCGTGCCAGCAGACGCAGCAGGCGATCCACCCAGGGCGTCAAGGCCAAGTGGCGGGCATCCGGCGGCAAAGCGTCCAGCAGGGCCTGTCTCCATGCATCGCCCCCGGGTCCCCGCTCCACATGACGCATCAGGGTATGGGCCAGGGGTTGCAGTGGATCGAAGCCCAGCTGCAGCAGGGTCTGCCCGCCCCGCATGGCCCAGCTGACAGGTGCCCCGCCTCCCATGTAGCGCCAGGGAAGCTCCCCCAGTCGGGGAAAGCGCACGGGTGAACCGAAGACGGGAATGGGTCCAGGCTCGATCCAGTCGCTGCGCAGGGACGCCTCTCCTTCTCCACTTACAGGCAGATAGAGCACGATGCGCACGGTGGGGGGAATCTGGAACTGGCCCGGACTTCCCAGCACCAGCACGCGCTCCACGGGCCGGTGGGCGGGATCGTAGGGCCGCAGGCGCACTCCAAGCCCTGTCTGCAGAAAACGCAGCAGGGCGGGCAACCAGGGGCGCTGGGGATTGGCATCGGCTCCCAGGCAGCCGATCTCCATCAGGGTGTGGGCCATGGGCGAAGGTAGGATTCAGGACGCGCCCAGGAAGTCCTCCAGGGCATCGGCCACGGCCCGGGGGGATTCCAGGCTGGCCAGGTGGCCGCAGTTACCTGGCACCACCACCAACTGCGCCGCCTCCATCAGCCCGGCCATGGCCATGTGCAGGTCAGGGGGAGTCAGCTGGTCCTGGGCCCCGCACAGCACCAGGGCGCGGCCCTCGAAAGCGCGCAGGGTCTCCGCCATGTCCTCCCGCGTGAGCAGCATGCGCAGCTGGCGCACAAAGAGCCCCGCGCCCAGGCGGCGGAACATGTGGCGCACCGTGTCGCCCATGTCCTCCAGGCTTTGAGGTGAGAGCATGCGCGGCAGAAAGCCGTCCATCACCTCTTCCAGTCGCCCCTCCTCCAGGCGGTGGATCATCTCCTGCCGTGCGACGCGCCCCTCCTGCGTGTCCGCCCCGTGGCGCGCGCCCATCAACACCAGGCGTTTCACCGCGCTGGGACAGCGGGCAGCGCCGGCCATGGCAATGGCCGCACCCATGGACAGCCCGCCCAGGTCGAAACGACGCAGCCCCAGGCTGCCCAGCATGGCCAGCAGCTCTGAGGCGGCATCGCGGATGCTGTCCTCTCCCTCCGACTGGAAGATCATCACCCGCCGGCGCCGGGCCAGCCGATCCGCCTGCCCCGCGAAGAGCTCTTCGTCGCACATGAGAGCGCACACCAGCGCAAGGGGACTTCCTGAGCCGCGGTCGCTGAGCAGTTTCATGGGGGGGGCCTCCTGCACAGGCGGGGCCACGCGGGCCCCGCCGAGAATCACATGCTTGGCGGTGGATGCCCGCCGTTTCAGAATTCCTGACTCAGACGCAAAACGGTCTTCAAATAGCCGTCCTCCCGGTCTCCGGCCCAGGACTGCCAGTCCACCCGGGCGGCCAGTTCCATGCCCTGGCGGAAGCGCCAGTCCACCTGGCCGCCCAGATCCAGACGCGTGAAGCTCCCGCTCTCCAGGGCCGACTCGCTCGTCACGCTCTGGAACTGCAGGCGCACCGTGCTCTCGAGCCGCTTGTTCAGCCAGGGACGCCCCACGGCGGCGCGCAGGCTCCAGTGGCCGTAGTCCGCCATGGTGTCGTCGTCGTAGTCCGTGCTGTAGATGGAGAAGGCGGCATCCAGGCGCGTGTCCAGCACCAGGGGCGTCTTCCAGCCCAGGCTGAGCTGGTTGCCGCCAAAGCTGCGGTCCGCCCGCAGGGTATCGACCTGTCCCACTTCATCGCTGTAGGCCTGGCTCACCAGGTTCAGGCTCCACTGCAGGCGGCGGTCCAGCCAGGTGAAGCCGCCACCCAGACCCAGGCGGACCTGGCTCAGGGACCCTTCCACCTGCTGGCCCCTGGCGTTGCGCTCGGCCTCCGATCCCGCCGCGGCCCCCGCCTCGGCGGCGATGTCCAGGGCCTCGTTCATCTCGCCCTGCTGCTCGAAGCCCAGGCGCACCTGCAGGTCCCGCCCCTTGGGGTAGAAGCCCAGGCCCACGCTGAGCTGGTCACGCGTGGTGGTGCCCACGCTGCCATCGTTCTGGCCGTCCAGGTTGTCCGTGCTCTGGCCCGCGCCCAGATCCACATAGATCTGATTGCGCCACAAACGGAAGCGGTCGCTGAAGCGCATGTCCTGCCGGTCGGGGCTAAGGAACCCGTTGCCCAGGCTGCGGTAGGCGCCACCCACCCGGCGGAAGTCCACCGTCGTCTCGTTGGGTCCAAGGGCCAGCTGCCAGTTGGAACTAAGGGCCGTGGCGGTGAGCACATCCCCGTCCGCCAGATCCAGCGGGCTGAAGTACTCGTTGATGACGATGATGTCGTCATAGGAGCTGGGATCCGGCAGGTCCTTCCAGGCGCCACCCAGGGATTCCAGGTCTTCCTGCGTCCAGGCCCCGTCCGTGATGTTGGAATTGTAAAGGGAGAAGGCGGCCTGGTTGCGCACGGTGAAACTGCCCTTGAAGGCGTTGAAATCCAGGCGCGCGCCCAGCACGGCGTTGTCCTGGGGGGCAACCTGGCTTTCATCCCAGCCCGAGATGCTCTCCACATCGTCCTTGGCCTTCAGCACGCTGAAGCCGCCCTCGAAAAGACCGTGGGCCCGGCCCATGCGCAGATCCAGTCCATAGAGATCCCGCGCGAATGCCCCGGAAAATGCCGCGTTGTCCCCCGCGCCGGGATCCCGCGCCTCCTGGCTGCGACCGCCCACCACATGCAGGCCGAAGTCCTTGAACTCGGCATTCAGCTCGGCGCCACGCACCCGGGTGCCATTGAGCACAAGTCCACCCAGCTCCGGCTGACGGTCGCCCAGGCCCAAAAGGAAGCCCTTGCGCTCCAGCTCCAGCGAAAGGCGCGACTGGGGCTGCAGGTCCTCATGCTCCAGATCCACGGCGGAGAGCAGAACGCGTCCGCGCAGGTTCCACGCCTCTTCCCCGCGTCCACGCCAGGCGTGAAATCGCAACTGGCCGGCGTGGTAGCGCTGCCAGGACTCCACTGAAGCCGTCTCCCGGCTGTCCTGCCAGTCCATGTTGAACTCCTGCCAGGACGAGGCGCTGATGCCCGTGGGCACGCGGCTGCCATCCTCCACGGTCAGGAAGCTGCGGTAGGCGGGCAGATCCCGGCCCTGGCGGTCCTTCAGCTGCAACTCCACCGCGTGGCGTCCGGCGCCCAGCACCCCGCGCCAGGTGACCAGCCAGGGATCCTTTTCGAATTCCCCACCCGCCGGATTGCCGTCAATGAGCAGGCGGGCCGTGGACAAGTCCGCCCTGTCCCCCACGGCGCTGAAGGCCAGCAAGGCGTCCTCACCGGCCTGGATTTCTGTTTCGCTCAACAGCAGGACAAGCGCCTCGCCGCCACCGGCCGCCAAAGGCAGACGCCAGGAGCCCGACCCCGGAGACGTCTCGCGCAGGGAGCCCTGGCGGAACTCGGCGCGGTAGGCCAGCTCGGCCCCGGTGAGCACGCCGGCGGGCACAGTGAAGACCACGCGGCCCGCCTCCAGCGTGGTGGGCGACAGGGCGGGCAGGCTGCGGCCGTCCAGCTCCAGCCAGAGCCTGGCCTCGTCCGGCGCCTGGGCAGCGGCGGGATCCAGGAACTCCAGCGCAAGGGGTTGGTCGGCAAAGCCCTGGGCCGGGGCATAGTGCGTCCAGCGGGCCTGGGCCGGCAGGCCAAGGCCAAGCAGAAGGCCCAGCAGGGCCGTGCCACGCAAAAATGAAGAAAGAGTCATGGGGATCCCTCCACGGGAAAGCGGCGCCGGGCGCCTACTCGTAGTACTCGATGATCAGCTCGCGACGCGTGTCGCCGTCCTGGATGGGCACCACCACGCGCTTCAACTCTCCGCGCTCCAGACCTTCCTGGTCCGCGTCGCTGGTGGGGCGCACCGTGCTCGCCTGGCCGTCGGAGTGCCCGGTCTGGCCACTCATCACATCCACCTCCTGGCTGCTCTCGCGGGAGGTGAGGCCCACGATGCCTTCCTCGGTGATGATGTCCGTGCCTTCCTCATCGGCCTTGGTCCACCAGGCCGTGCCCTTCACGGAGGCCACGCTGGTGGGGGTGGCAATGCGGAACTCCCCTTGCTGGCGCGTGACCTTGCTCCACAGGGTGCCCTGGCTCATCTCCACTTCCTTGTCCGTGCGGCCGCTGCCCCGGCGGGCGTGCAGCACGACCTTGGTGTTGGGCGTCAACTTCAGCTGGCTCTTGTCGTCGGTGAACACCAGCACGGCGCGGCCGTCTGGTCCGGTGCGCACCTGGTCTCCATCATTCAGGCGCGCCCCGCTCTTCAGCGGACTCTCCGAAGAACCGGCCTTCACCAGCACTTCGCCCGTGGCCTTCACCGTAACCGCCACGCTCTTGTCCTGGGCCATGGAGGAAGTGGCCACCACACCCAACAGCACCGGCAGCAACAGGGCGGCCAGCAGGCTTCGCAATGGATTCGTCTTCATGGCGGCCCCCTTATTCAACACGAATGGACGCTAGGTTCAGCTCGCCCGATCCCAGGCGACGCAGCAGGTCCTGGAACTCCTCCAGGCTCACGGGGCGGCCGTCCACAAGGATGGTGCCACCCAGTTCGTAACCCTCCAGCAGCGCAGCCACCGCCGCCAGCTGGCCAGGGGTAAGGAAGTCCAGCAATTGCCCCATGTCCGGCTGATCGCCGCCACCCCCTTCATCCAGCCCAACCACGAAGCTGCGCAGGGGTCCGGCAAAACGCTGGTCCCCGGAGGTGGTGCTGAGCAGGGCTTCCACCACCCACACATAGCGGCCGCCGTCCACAAGGGGGCGCGCCGGACCACCGCCCTGGCCGTAGACCACGCTGGTCTGGCCAAGCAGCTCCGCTTCCCACATGGGATCGCCGTGGATGGCCTCCTCCGGACTGCCGTGGCGCTCAGGATTGAACTCGCACACACGCAGCACATAGCGGCTGGCACGCCCGCTCCAGGAGAAGGCGGGCTGGTCCGTGTGCACCCGGGCACCATCGAAGGGCAGCTGCACATCCACCTGGCGGGGATCGAAAAAGCTGAAGAACTGGCTGACCCGGCCCGTCTCCGGCTGGGCGAACTCCAGTCTCAGCTCGTAGGTGCCGCTGGGCAGCGCATTTCCACTGATCTGGTCCAGGAAATTCTCATTGAACTCTCCGGCGCTTGAATGGAACACGCCATCGTCCAACCCTTCGCGGATGTTTCCCAGGTTCCAGTGGAAGTCCCCTCCGTTCAGCACCTCGCCGGTGATGGTGCCGCGCACCAGCCAATGGTCACCAAACCACAAGCCCGCCACCAAGTGGTAAGGGCCGGGCTCCACATTGGTCAAGTTGATGGAGATCTCGTCCGCCACGCCCCCCAGGGTGCCCCGGGGATCCAGATCACCCACATAGTAGAGGTCATAGGGCGGCACGGAAATATTCAATTGCGGCAAGGCCCACGCGCTGCCTGTGCTGAGCAGCAGGGCCAATCCCAGCTGCCGGATCATCCTGTTCATGGGGTCTCCCTTCCTTGGGTCCCGGTCACCTTGCCCGGTCTTCGGCCAAAATAAGGCGCATGCCAAGCGCCCCGCTTGTGACGGGGCGCAAACGCCACGCGTGAAGTCCGTCGTCGAAGGTGTGTGTTGCTTATTGGCGAATGAAGTCCTGGAAAAGCACGCGATCCACGGTCCCCGCGCTCAGGAAGCGGTTGAGGGCCGTGCGCAAGCTGTCGCGCATGGCCTCACGATAGGAAATGTTGGAGAGAGAATCTTCCGTCATGGCGCCCAGGGTATTCAAGAGGTAGTCACGCATGAAAGGCGTGCGCTCCTCCAACTCCTTGGCCAACTCGGGATTGGCGGGGTCGTATTCCAGGCTAAGGCTGATTTTGAAGACCCGGCGACCGGAGCTGCCCCGCGGGTTGATGATAAGGTCCGGGATGGGATGGACGGCGCCGAATTCATAAGCCTTCTCGCCCTCGGCCCCCTCTGTGGGCTTGCCGTGGGCGTCCTTGGCCTCACCCTTTTCCCCATGGGCGTCCCCGGCTTCCACGGTGGCCTGCCCTGCGTCAATGGGCGGAACCAGGATGCGGGCCACGCCGAAACCCAGGCCGACGGCCACTGCCACCATGCCAAGGCCCACACCAATCTTCACCACCAGCTTCATGCTCCACCTCTGCCTTGGGTGCCTGGACGAATGCACGAGCGCACAGCCCCATCCTTCATCGGCTGGGCATGGAAAAACTTAAGCCGATACCTGTGCTCGATCCCTGGAGTCCATCCCAGCGTCAACTGCGTTCCTTGAGCACGGTGTTCCCAGCGAAGGCCGGGTTCTCTTGTCAGCATGAACTCCCGCTTCACGGGAATGACAGGTCAGGTCCTGAGAGCTCGTTCACTCCCGGCGGCTCGCGTACTCGAGCACGAGGCCCGAGTACGAGGAGAGAGCTGCCGGAATCTGATGCTTGCTCCTACACGCCCACTTCAATCTTCCTGAAGCGCGCCGGGCTGGAGCCGTGGCTCATTTCCGCCGTTTGGCCGGGCTGGCCCTTGCCGCAATTGGCCACACCCACCAATTGCCAATGTTCCGGTCCGCAAATGGCATCGCAGCTGCCCCAGAACTCCGGAGTGATGCTTTGGTAGGTGGGGTTCTTCACCAGACCGGTGATTTTCCCCTTCTGCACGCGCCAGCCGATTTCGCAACCGAACTGGAAGTTCAGGCGCTGCTGGTCGATGCTCCAGCACTTGTTGGCGTCCATGATCACGCCGTCTTCCACCTCGCCCACCAGGGCTTCCCAGGAATGGGTGCCCGGCATGAGGCTGAGATTGTTGATGCGCGTGATGGGCAGGTGGAACCATCCCTCGGCGCGGTTGCAGCCCCGGCTGCGCTCCTCATCCACGCGATGGGCCAGCTCGCGATTGGTCATGTAACCCTTCAGGATGCCGTCCTGCACAATGTGCCAGCGGCCCTGGCGCACGCCGTCGTCGTCGTAGCCCTGGGTGGCCAAGCCGCCGGGAACGGTGCCGTCGGCCACCAGATTGACGATGGGGCTGCCGTAGCGGAAGTTGCCCAGCTTGTCCGTGGTGGCGAAACTGGTGCCGGCGTAGTTGGCCTCGAAGCCCAGCACGCGGTCCAGCTCGCTGGCGTGGCCCACGCTCTCGTGGATTTGCAGCACCAGCTGCATGGGCTTCAGGATCAGGTCCAGACGCCCACTGGGACACTGGGGCGCGCTGAGCAGGGCAATGGCCTCCTCCCGCGTGCGCTCGGCGTTGCCCGCCAGATCCAGCGCCAGGATGAGTTCCCAGCCCAGACCCATGTACTGGCCGCCGTGGCTCATGGGATAGCTGCGCTGCTGCACCTCGCCGTCCTTCACGGCCATGGCCGTGTAGCCGGCGCCGCTCCGCGTGAGGCGTTGCTCAATGTGCGCGCCCTCGCTGTTGGCATAGTGCTGGTGCTCGCGCAGGAAGCTCATGGAGCAGGTGGCCTCCTTCACGCGATCGTCGGCGCGCAGGATGCGGTCGCACTCCATGAGCAGGGCCAGCTTCTCCGGCAATCCCACACTGAAGGGATCGATCTGCACGGGAGTCTGCCAGAAGTCCCTCCACGCAGGTTCGGGCGCCAGGCGCACGGCGTCCTGGTTCAGGCTGGCGCTGGCGCGGGCAATGCGCACGGCCTCCGCCGCCTTGGCTTTCAATTCAGCCGGCTCCAGTCGGTTGCTGGAGGCGAAACCCCAGGCCCCGCCGGCCAGCACGCGGATGCCAAAACCCATGTCCTCGCTGTCCGACAAGCCCGACACCTTGCCGTTGCGGGTCTGGATCACCTGGGAACGGGTGTGGATGATGCGCAGGTCGGCCCAGTCCGCGCCGGCGGCGCGAGCGGCGTCCAGCGCCAGTTGCAGCATGTCCTTCATATCAGAATCCGCTTTCGCTGGTGAAGTGGAAGTCGCGAATCTTCATCCCCGGCAGGACGAATCCCCCACCGAAGAAGCCGCCATGGAAAGCCTGGTCACGGGAGACGGCCTCGATGTTGGCGAAGGCCTTGAACAGGCTCTCGGTGAAGCGCATGTTGCGCACGGGGCGGGTGATGCGTCCGTTTTCAATGAGGAAAAGACCATCCCGCGTCATGCCCGTGAGCAGCATCTCGTTGGGGTCCTGGACATTGGTGTAGTGCAGGTGGGTCACAAAGAGGCCGCGCACCGTGCCCGCCACCAGCTCTTCAACGGTGGAGTCACCGGGAGCCACCACCAGGTTACCCGGGAAGGGTCCGTGTGAATTGGGCCGTGGCAGGCCGTGTCCCGTGCTCTCCACACCGGCCTGACGCGCGGTGATGCGATCGTGCACGGGGCCCAGGAAGACACCCTTGTCCACCAGGGGCACGGTACGGCGGGACACGCCATCGAAGTCGAAAGGCATGCCGTCGGCCAGGGGATGGGCCGCGTTGTCCGTGACGCTGAAATGGGGCGAGAAGAGGGTCTGACCCGCCTTGCCCGCCAGGGGGCTGGTGCCGGACAGGTAATCCTGGGCGCCCAGTCCCAACCAGTTGAGGAACATGATGAGGTCCGCCACGGCGGCGGGAGGCAGCACCACGGTCCAGGCGCCGGGTTCACCCTTGCCTGGGTTGGCCGCCGCCAGGGAGATGCGCCGCGCCTCCAGGCTAAGGGCCTCCACATCCAGGCCGGCGAAGCCCCGGGCCTCGCCCTCCGTCCAGCCGCTGGCGTCCTTGCCGTGGAAGGTGGTGGAGAAGCGCGCGCGGCTGCTCTGGTAGCGGCAGCGCAGGCCGGCGCTGTTGGCCAGGGCAAGCTGGGACCAGCTGTTGCTCAGGATGCCGGAAGCCGTCATCTCCCGCTCGCGGGCCAGATCGAAGGTGCGCCCCAGGAGGGCGGCCTTTTCCTCCGGGCCCCATTCCGCCGTGGCGGGATCCAGGCAGTCCTTCTCCGGCGTTGGGCAAGCAGCCTCCAGGGGCAGGAGATCCTTGGCTGGATCCTGGAAACTGGCCGTGCGACGGGCCGCCTCCACCAGGGCCTTCAAACCCTCCTCGTCCAGGCGGTTGGAGGTGGCGAAGCCTTCACGGCCATTCTCCACCACGCTTAAGTGCAGGGCGGCGTCCTGCTGACTCAGATTCTGCTGGATGCCGTTGTTGGCGAAACGCGAAAGGGATTCGGCGCTGGCGCTGAAGCGCAGCTCCGCCCGTTCCACGCCCCGGCACAAATCCAGCGTGCGATCCAGGATGACATCCTGGGCTTCCTTCGTGTAGACACTCATGGCGGCGCTCCTTGCTTGGCGCTCATGCATGGCCCCCCCGTGGTTGGGCCTTCTGTTGTCCCTTCAGTCCTTAAGCGGGTCTGGAATCTCAGCGTGCAATCCTACGGCTCCAGGCCCGACAACAAATCCCTCAGCACAGAGCCATGGCTATCCTGCGAGTCTGCAGGCAGAAGCTCCAATGCCTTCTGCCACAGGGCCCGTGCTTCCTCCACGCGGCCCTGTCGCTTGCGCAGGATGCCCAGGTGCAGAAGCACCTCCCAGTCCAGGGCACCGGCCATCAGGTCCCGGGCTCTTTCCAACTGGGTTTCAGCATCGGCCATGCGATTCAATTGCAGGTAGATCCACCCGATGGTGTCCCGATAGGCGGCGTTGTCCGGCTCCGCCTGCACGGCTTTTTCCGCCATGGCCAAGGCTTCGTTCAGCCCTTCGCCAACCTGGGCCAGGGCATAGGCGTAGTTGTTCATGAAGTTGGGAGTGGCAGTATCGCCCAGTTCGCGTCGGCCCCGGTCATAAAGGGACAAAGCCTCCGTGTTGCGCCCCTGGCCCTGCAAAAGGGAGCACAGTTGCGTCCACACATCCTCATCCTCTGGTGTGGTGACCAACAGAACGCGCAAGCTGCTTTCCGCCTCGTCCAGCAATCCGGCATCTTCCTGGGCCAGGGCCATCAGGCTGATGATGCCCGGATCCTCCGGATCCAGGCGACGGGCCAGACGCAGTTCCTCCAATGCAAGCAAAGGCTCTTTGTCCTCCAGCGCCAGGCGGCCTGCCATGACGGGGTAGAAGGCCTCCAGGCTGTCCAGGCCACGGCCCACTTCCACGGCGCGGCGCAACGCCACCAAATCTTCGGACAGGGCGGCCATGCGCGCCCTAACCAGCCAGGCGGCGGCGTCCTGACTTGCCATGGGGCAGGTGGCAAGCCACCCATCGGCCTCCTTCAGGCGATCCTGACGCATGGAGAAAAGCAGGATCTGCTCCCACAACAGCCTGCTGCGCACACCCCAGCGCTCCCAGGAATCGGCGTTCTGGCGGAGAAGGTGGCGTAAAAGGGATTCCAGGGCCTGCACGCGCCCCAGGCTGTCCACCCGCACACCGGCCATGGGAGGATCCAGCAGGCGCTGCACGCGCAGGTGGATGGAAACTGTGTCCGGCAAGGCCTGCAAGGCCATGTCCAGTTCGCCCAGACGCCCGCCAGTATAGAGGCGGTCCAACCACACCTGCACCTCGGGACGGGCGGGCTCCTTCACCATCAGCCAGCGGGCGGCTTTCTCCACCGCATCGTCGTCTCCTGCTTCCAGGCCCAGGCGGAACAGGGACTCCGCCGCCACGGCGGGGGCGTCCACTTCATCCAGTACTTTGCGGTAAAGGGCGCGGGCCACGCCCAGATCCCCCTGCATCTCCGACAGGCTGCCCTGCAGACAAAGGCGATCGGCCTGGGATGATGAGTTGGGCAGAAGCGTCGCGGCGGCGGAATGTGGACTTGTCCCGGCCAGCACCATGGCCAGCAGGATGAGGCGCAGCAGCAGGGGCGGCCTGATCCGTTGGGCTGAAGCCATCACTTGCTTTCTTCCACAGGATCCACGGTGCCCTGGGCGCGCTGCACCAGGCGCATCACATCATTCTTCATCACCAGCACCATCAAGAGCAGGAGAAGCACCATGCCCGCCTGCTGCACCCACAGTTTCACCCGGTTGGAGATGGGGCGGCGGATGGCGGCCTCGATGATGATGTAAACCAGGTGACCACCGTCCAGCACCGGAATGGGCAGGATGTTGAGGAAGCCGATGTTCACGGAGATGAAGGCAATGAAGCCCAGGAAGACCATCAGGCCTCCCCGCGCGGATTCGCCTGAGAGTTGGGCAATGAGAATGGGCCCGCCCAGATCCTTCAGCCCGGCCTGCCCCGTCACCAAGGCGGCGATGGTGGCGTAGGCCATGCGCGACTCCTCCCAGGTCTTGCGCAGGCCAGCCCCAAGGGCGCCAAAGACTCCCACCTTCACGATCTCCACGCCGGGATCGATGCCGATGAGCCCTACCTGGCCCTGGCCGGGCACAGCCACGCGTTTGGGAGTCAGGCTAAGGTCCAGTGTGTCCGCCGGGGCGGATGCCGTCTGGCGCACCAGGGTAAGGGTGGTGGGAAGCTCCGGACGCTGGTGGATGGCTTCCGCCAGCTCCTCCCATGTGGCAATGGGAGCGCCCTGCACGGCAAGCACGCGATCCCCCGCCAGAAGTCCCGCCGCGGCCCCCGGCATGTCCGGCCTTAGGCCCGCCAGCACTGGCTCGCGGGAGGCCCTCCCCACGCCCCACACGCCGGCGATGACGGTGAAGAGCAGGATGGCCAGGATGCCGTTCATGAGCACGCCGGCGCTGATGACAAAGGCCTTCTGCCAGGCGTTCTTGCTCATGAACTCGTCCGCCGCGCCCGTGATGCTGGCGCCGTCGTCCAGGCTTTCGTCGATCATGCCCGCCATGCGCACATATCCGCCCAGGGGGAACCAGGCCACGCGGTATTCCGTGCCGCCGCTCTCGCGTTTCCACATGGTGGGCCCGAAGCCGATGGAGAACACCTCCACGCGGATGCCGCAAAGGCGGGCCGCAATGAAGTGTCCCCATTCGTGCACGAGGATGATCACACCAATGACGACGACGAAGGAAAGCAAGGTCAGCAGCATGGCGCGTCCTCATGGCCGCAGCGTTCGCGTGTGCGGCGTCGGGTTGAATGGTCCAGTTCGATGAGCTCGTGCAGCTCGTGGTGGCCGCCGGAGTAGGCGTTCAGGGCCTCCTCCACCACCACGGCGATGCGTCCGAAGGGCAGTCGGTCCTTCAGGAAAAGCTCCACGGCCACCTCATTGGCGGCGTTGAGCACGCAGGGCCAGCCCTCGCCCCGGCGCAGGGCCTCCCGCGCCAGATCCAGGGCGCGGAAGACTTCCGTGTCCGGTTCCTCGAAATCCAAACGGCCCAGGCGGGCCCAATCAGGGGCTTCCATCTCCAGGCTCTCGTGGCGGGGCCAGCACAGGGCGTAGAGGATGGGAATGCGCATGTCCGGCAGGCCCAGTTGGGCCTTCACGCTCTTGTCCCGGAACTCCACCATGGAGTGGATGATGGACTGGGGATGCACCAGCACGCCGATGCGCTCCTCCGGCAGGTCGTAGAGCCAGGCGGCCTCGATGATCTCCAGCGCCTTGTTCATCATGGTGGCGCTGTCCACGGTGATTTTGTCTCCCATGGACCAGGTGGGATGGCGCAGGGCCTGCTCCTTGGTGGCCGCCAGGTAGCGCTCCCGGCTCCAGCCACGGAAAGGCCCTCCACTGGCCGTGAGCCAGATGCGCGCCACATCCTCCGGCGCTTCGCCCTGCAGACACTGCAGGATGGCGCTGTGCTCGCTGTCCACGGGGATGAACACGGCCTGACGGGCGCGCACTTCGCGCATGACGGCTTCGCCGGCCGTGACCAGCGGTTCCTTGTTGGCGAAGCAGATGCGCCGATGGGCCCGCAGCCCGGTCATGAGCGGCTCCAGGCCCGCGGTGCCCAACAAGGCGGAAAAGAGCGTGTCCACGCCTTCCCGGGCGGGCAGTTCCACCAGACTGTGGCGGCCGCACAACACCTCGATGCCCGTGCCCGACAGCTCGCGGCGCAGCTCGGCCTGGTGGGCCACATCCACATGCACAAAGTCGGGACGGTAAAGTCGGGCCTGCTCCGCCAGGCGCTCCCAGCGGCGGCCAGCGCTCAACCCCACCACGCGGAAGCGCTCCGGATGCTGGCGAACCACATCCAGGGTGGATTCGCCAATGCTGCCGGTGGAACCCAGCAGCAGCACGCCCTCCCGCGACGATGCGCTCATGCCTTCTCCCGCCTCACGCGTCTTGGCCTTTCCCTTGTAGCATCCGGCACGCGGCCTAAAAGAGATTCACCAACACACCCAGGGTGTAGGTGGGATAATCCGTCAGCGCGTACTCGGCATTCAGCCGCAGGAGCGGGAAGGGCGTCAGATTCAGGCCCGCCGTCAGGCGCGTCACATCGGAATCCAGGGACACGCCCACATTTACCGGCGTCCCGGCGGCATCGTAAGTGTAGTCCAGATCCGTGGTGCCTTTCACCAGGCTAAGGCCGGCATAAGGCTCCAGGATGAGGAAGGACTTGGACACAATGAGATCCACACCCGTGGTGGTGGTGGTGATGCTCTCGCCCACCTTCAACTGATTCCAGTCCCCCTGCAGGCCAATGCGCGGCATGATGAGGGGCACATGGAAGAGTTCATTCACTTCGAAACGCAGGCTGGCTCCCATGTGGTCCAGCTTGCCCACATCCTTGCTCAGTTCCAGGCTCATGTAACGGGCGCCCACCTGGAAGCCCTTGAACAGGCCCTTGTTCACCACCAGCATGGGCAGGCCCACGGCGCTGGCTTCGGTTTCTTTCAGCAAGGTCCCGGCAGGAATGTCCGCGGCGCCAAGTGGACTTAGCACCACCTTCAGTCCGGCGTCCAGCCCGGCGATGCCCTTGGAGCGCGCTCCATGGAAGGCCCCGGCGGAAGCCACCACACTCAAGGCGTCGCCCAGGGGCTGGGCATAGGTCTTCACCTGGGCTTCGGCCTGTCCGGCCAGCAGATCATCGAAACTCTGGGCGGCGGCGCCCTGGCACAGGGCCAGCATCAAGGCGCCACCCAGGGGCATGGTCCAAGGCTTCATGCGATGTGTCCCTCCCTTGGGGCCGCCTCGGCGGCCGATTCAAAGCTTTCGCCCGCCTGCAGGCGCGCTCCCGCCAGCCAGGCCTGGGCCGTCATGCGCGGGCGCCCGGCGGGCACCAGCTCCAGGATTTCCAGTTCACCAGTTCCACAAGCCACCCACAGGCGTCCCTTCACCATGCGCAAGCGGCCCGCTTGGCCGGACTGGGGACTTTCCTCCACACGGGTCCGCAGCAATTGAAGGGTTTGGCCGCGAAACATGGCCAGGCTTCCCGGACTGGGCGACAATGCCCGCACGCGATTGTGCAGGTAAGACGCATCCAATTGAAAGTCCAGCAGGCGATCCTGGGGACCCAACTTGGGAGCCAGAGGGAAGTCGCCCTCCGGCTGGGGATGACCCTGGGCCCGGCCATCCAGCACGGCCTGCACCGTGCTCGTCAACAAGGGAGCGCCCAGTTCCATCAAGCGGGCCCGCAGCTCGCCGGAAGTCTCATCCTGGGGCACGGCCACTTCCAGCTGATCCAGCACCAGGCCCGTGTCCACGCCGCGGTTGAGCAGGAAGGTGCTCAGCCCCGTGCGCTCCGCCCCGTCCATGAGGGCGCGCTCGATGGGCGCGGCCCCCCGATAGTGGGGCAGCAGGCTGCCATGGAGATTGATGCTGCCCAGGCGGGGCAGCTCCAGCAGCGAGGCGGGCAGAATGCGGTAGGCCACCACGGCGAAAAGATCCGCCTCAAGCTCCGCCAATCGCTGGCGCAAGGCCGGATCCCGCAAGCGCTCCGGACGCTCCAGGGGCAGACCCTGCTCCAGTGCGAAGGAGGAAACGGCGGTGGGGCACAAGCGCCGACCGCGGCCGGCGGGCTGGTCGGGACGGGAAAGCACCAAGGCGATCTCGTGGCCCGCCGCCAGCAGGGCCTTCAGGGAAGGCAGCGCGAAGTCCGGGCTGCCCATGAAGACCAGGCGCCCCATGGTCAGAGTCGGCCGCGCTGGGCCACCTGCTCCAGGCGGCGTTTCAGGGTGGCCTTGCGGGCGGGACTGATGCGGTCCGTGAAAAGCACGCCGTCCAGGTGGTCCATTTCGTGCAGGATGACGCGGGCCTCCAAATCCTCGAACCAGGCTTCCTGGGCAACACCGTCCAGATCCTGCCAGGCCAGGCGGATGCGCGCCGGGCGCTCCACCTCCTCGCGGATTTCCGGGATGCTCAGGCAGCCCTCCTCCATCACGCAGCGGCCATCCTGCTCCAGGATGCGCGGATTGGCGAAGGCGTAGAGGGCCATGTCGTCGGAATCGTCCTCCGGAATGCCCACCACCAGGAAGCGCATGCTGAGGCCGATCTGCGGGGCCGCCAGGCCAATGCCCACGGCGTCCGCCATGATGTCGTACATGCGGTCCGCCAGCGCCTTGAGGGGCGTGCCGAACTCGGTCACATCGGCGGCGCGCTTGCGCAGCACGGGATCCCCGATGATGCGGATCTCCAGATCCTGGTCCTCAGCGTGCATGGGGTCCTTTCCCGGCCTACTGGCCGTCACCGCTGCGGCTGGCAATGGCCGCGCGGCTGATCTCCACCACCGTGTTCTCGGCGATCTTCACCAGCAGGGTGTCGTCGCGCACATCCTTCACCACGCCGTGCAAGCCGCCGCTGGTGATGACGCGATCCCCCTTCTTGACGGCATCCAGCATGGCCTGGTGCTCTTTCTGGCGTTTCTGCTGGGGGCGGATGATGAGGAAGTACATAACGGCGAACATCAAGCCGAATGTGACCAGCATGCCACCCATGCCACCTTGTGCCTGCGCGAAAATCGGCATCTCGAACTCCATGTTGTTGGGGATTAACACCACCTGAAGGTAGCAAGCGGCAGGGGGAGTCGAAGCCCGGCGCGGCGGGAAGTGGGCCTTTTCAGCGTGAAATGGAAGGCGTCAGAAGCCAGACCAGGGCAGGACCCACCCGGCGGCGCCACGCGCTTTCGTGGTGGGAATCGCCGGGAAAGGCCAATGCCTGGCAATCCACTCCCCGCCGCCAGCCCAGGGAATCCAGGCGGGCGTTCACCCGAGCCTGCAGGGGCGGATAGGCGGCATCCAATGACTGGTCGCCGTGATCCATGTACAGGCGTTGTCCACTGGGGTGCGCGAAGCGCTGATCCAGCCACTTCTCCAGCCCCTGTTCTCCGGCCACCCAGTGGGTGCTGAGCGCGGCGGCACCTTTGAAGTGCCGGGGATGGCATAGGGCCCCCTCCAGCGCAATCAGCCCGCCAAAGCTGGAACCCACCAGAAAACTGCGCTCCGGCGCGGGAATCTGATGCAGTTGACGGGCCACGGCTGGCACCAGGCTTCCCGCCAACCAAGTCAGATAGAGCGTGGACAAAGGCGCTCCGCCGTATGCATTGCGGAAAGCCTGCTGGGCGGCCGGAGGCAGTGCGTCGTAAAGTCCCTGGGGCATGTACTCCCGGCGGCGCTGGGGGCTGTTGCCAATGGCCACCACAATGGCTGGGCCCGGGTGCAGGCTGTCCACGGGCGCGGCCAGCAGCTCATCCAGGCCCCAGTCCACGCCACTGTAACTGCGCGCGGGGTCGAAGAGGTTCTGGCCATCCTGGGCGAACAAAATGGGCAGGCTCAGGGTGCTGTCCGCCAGATAGGCCGGAGGCAGCCACAGTTCCACCGGACGGGGCTCCAGGCCTGGCGGCCATTTCAGTTCAAGGGAAAGGAGGCGCCCACAGGAGGGATCGGCAATGGCCACATGAACCAAGAGCAGGGCGCCCCATAGCACAAGGGCCCCGCGCCCCGACTCAGGCATGGGGGGAGGGGTCCGCGGCTGTTTCGTCCACATTGCCCACGAAGTCCAGCATGCCTTCCCGCCAGGGATATTCCGCCTGGCAAGGCTGGCAGCGCGCCCCCGCCGGATTCCAGTCCAGCCTGCCCTGGCAGCGCGGGCAAATGAACAGCTCCCGCAGACTTTCCGGCATGCCCTGGGGAAGGCTGGTGGACGGGCCTTGGCTCATGAGGGACTCTCCTCCGGGGCGAGGCGCCCTTGCAAGAGCGGGCGCAGGGAATTGGGCATGCGGATGGCGCGATTGCGTCCGGGGCCTTTCTCCATGAAGCAGTGGCGCGTGTGGCCCGTGTAGCACAGGGCCTGGCCCACCCAGGCCTCATAGGCGATGAGGAACTGGATGTCCGATGGCCCTCCGCCTTTCATCACCGGGCGGAAGCCGGCCTTGAGCCGCAGTTCGTCGTCGTAGGTGGCAGCCAAGTGGTAATCCACATGAAGGGACAGAACTGGCAGCCACAAGCCCTGCTCCTCCAGATCGCGGTAGCAGTGGCCACTCAGGCGAAGCAATTCCGTGCGAGCCTGATCGAACCACACGGCGGCATGGCCGTGGTAGGCGAAGCGCATCTGGTCCGTCTCACCGTAGCGCACGCGCAGGCGGCAGACTTCGCGCAGGGCGGCGGGCCCGGCATCAGGCATCATAAATGCCCATGGCCTCGAACTTGGCCACGCGGCGGGCGATGCGTTCCTCCACGCCCAGGGCCTCCAACTCGTCCAAATGGCGCACCACGGCCTCTTTCAGGCTCATGGCGGCGGCGTCATGGTCCCGATGGGCACCGCCCAGCGGTTCGGACACCAGCTCATCCACCACGCCCATCTTCAGCAGGTTTCCGCCGGTGAGGCGCATGGCCTCGGCGGCATCCTGGGCGCGGCCGGCATCCCGGAAGAGGATGGACGCGCAGCCCTCCGGACTGATCACAGAATAGATGGCGTGCTCCAGCATGAGAATGCGATCCCCCACCGCCAGCGCCAAGGCGCCGCCGCTTCCCCCTTCCCCGATGACCACGGTCACCACCGGCACGCGCAGGCGGGCCATTTCAAAGAGGTTGCGGGCAATGGCCTCCGCCTGGCCGCGGGCTTCGGCACCCAGGCCGGGATAAGCGCCCGGCGTGTCCACCAGCGTGATGATGGGCCGACCGAAGCGCTCGGCGGTCTTCATGACGCGCAGGGCCTTGCGGTAGCCTTCCGGTTGGGGCATGCCGAAGTTGCGGTAGATGTTGCTGCGCGTGTCCCGGCCCTTCTGGTGCCCGATCAGGGCCACGCTGCGCCCGCCCAGCCGCCCGAAGCCCGCCACGATGGCGTGGTCGTCGGAGAAGGCGCGGTCGCCGTGGAGCTCGGTGAAGTCCGGGCTGATGCGCTGGAGATAATCCATGGTGAAGGGCCGCTGGGGATGCCGCGCCACCTGCACGGTCTGCCAGCAGCTCATGGAGCTGTAGGTCTCCTCCTTCAGGCGGGCCAGCTTGGCCTCCAGGCTGGCGATCTCCTGGCGCATGTCCACACGGGCGTTGGCCCGCATCTCCTCCAGCTGACGCTCCAGCGCCGCCACCGGCGCTTCAAAATCCATGGGGCTTGTTTGTGCCATGTCCCGTCCTTCAGATGCGGCCCAACAGGGCGCGCAGTTTGAGTTTCCACACCATCCATATGGCCTCGCGCACAATGGCCTTGCTCATCTTGCTGTGGCCCTGCAGACGGTCCACGAAGATGATGGGCACTTCCTCGATGCGCAGGCCCTTCCGCCACACCATGAAATTCACCTCGATCTGGAAGCTGTAACCGCCGCTGTGGATGCGGCCCAGATCCAGTTTCTCCAGCGTGGTGCGGCGGAAGCACTTGAAGCCGCTGGTTGCGTCCCGCACAGGCATGCCGGTGATCCAGCGCGTGTACAGGCTGGCGCCGTAGGAAAGCAGAAGGCGGGACAAGGGCCAGTTGACCACGTTGATGCCCGTCTTGTAGCGGCTGCCAATGACCAAATCACAGTGCTCGATGGCTTTAAGAAAATCCTTGAGCACGGCAGGGTCGTGGGAGAAATCCGCGTCCATTTCGCACACGGCGTCATAGCCGCTCTCCACGGCCCAGCGGAATCCCGCCACATAGGCCGTGCCCAGTCCCAGCTTGCCGGGGCGATGCATCACATGCACGCGGGGATTGGCGGCGGCCAGGCTGTCGGCGATGCGGCCGGTGCCATCGGGGCTGCCGTCGTCCACCACCAAGAGATCCAATCGGGGATCCTGGAGCAGCACCTGGACGGCGATGGCCTCCAGGTTTTCCGCCTCATTGTAGGTGGGAACCACCACCAGCACCCGCTCGGGTCTCATGGGCACATCCATTTCTTCACGACCGGCAATGCCGATCAGTTGTTCGACCATATTTCCGGCTGGTCGGCCAGCCAGCATTTCAGCGCGTCTTGAATGTCGGGAAAGCGAAGGTTCAGGGCCGCCTCCGTCTCCTGCAGCATCAGCCCCCCTTGCAGAGGACGCGGCGCGGCTTGTCCCAGCTCGGCGGTGGTGACGGGACGCACCAGAGATTCCTCCGCTCCCGCCAGGCGGGCCAGCATTTGCGCCATGGCGTAGCGGCTCATGTGTCCCCGCGAAGCCGCGTGGAAGAGCCCGGTGCGGCGCATGAAGAGGGCTTGCCGCATGGCATTGGCCAAATCCAGCGCCCAGCAACAGGAGCCCAGCTGATCCGTCACCACTCGGATGGGGCGTCCTGCCCGCAATTCACCCAGAGCCCATTCGAAGAAGTCCGGCTTCACCCGCAGGGCCTTGCCGAAGAGCACGATGGTGCGGAAAATGGCGTGGGGGATCTCACCGCCCCGTACTTCATTCTCCGCCGCCAGCTTGCTTTGGGCATAAACACCCCGCGCCTGGGGAGGATCCTCGGGATGATAAGGCCCCTGCAGGCCATTGAAGACATAATCCGTGGAGACATGGCCAAGCCACACACCATGGGGACGGCAGCAGGCCACCAGGCTGCGCGTCAGCTCCACATTGGCCCGCCAGCATTCCTCCCGGCGGGTCTCGGCGCCGTCCACATCCGTGAAGGCGGCGGCGTTGATCACGGCGTGGGGGCGGAAGTTCCGCATGTGGGACACCAGCTCACGGCGGGACACGCCACCCAATGGAGCATAATGAAAGCCCGCATGGGCCACGAAGCTGCGCTCCTCCAGCCCCAGGCCCAGCACCTCCGCATCAGGCAGCAGGACCCGCAGGAGATGTTGGCCCAGTCGGCCATGGCAGCCGGTAAGCAGAATGCGGGGACGATCTTCCCCGGTGGTGGCGGCATCCATCAAGGCAGACGGGCCCCCGCCTCCATGAAGGCGTCCAGCTTCCTGGCCATATCGGCGTCGCCCACGGACAAGATGCGTGCCGCAAGCACCGCGGCATTGATGGCGCCGGCCTTGCCCACGGCCAGGGTGGCCACGGGAATGCCGGCGGGCATCTGCACGGTGGCCAACAGGGCGTCCAGCCCACCCAGGGGCGAAGCGTCCAGGGGCACGCCAATCACCGGCAGGGTGCTGTGGGCCGCCACGGCCCCCGCCAGATGGGCAGCCATGCCCGCGCCACACACAAGCACCGCCACACCCTGGGAACGGGCCTCGCGCGCCAGACGCGCGGTCTGCTCCGGATTGCGGTGGGCGCTGGAGATCCTCATCTCCGCCTGAATGCCGAAATGGGCGTACCAGGGGAGCGAAGCCTCAAAGACCGTGCGATCACTTTCGGAACCCATCAGGATCAGAACACGGGCGCTCATTCCTCCTCCTCCGGTTGCAGGGGGCCAATGGAACTGCCTTCGGCGTTGGTGCCCGCGAAGGTGGACACCAACAGGACCAGTTCGTGCAGGCTGGGAGACAAGGGGCCCTCGGTGCGGGCCACCGCCGCGTCAATATAAAAGGTGCGTCCTTGGCTGAGGCCCCGCGCGCCGGGAACATGCACCGCGTGGAAGAGAAAGGATGCGCCGGGCAGGGAGGGCGATTCCCACAGGCCGGCCAGCCGGGTGGCGGCCAGGCCATTCAGGCGCAGGGTGTCCAGTTCAAGCGGTTGGGGAAGGCTGATGTCCGTGTCCAGGTAGGCCTGCCCAAGGGCCTGGCGCTGGGCCAGCAAGTGGGACGCTTCGCCGGCAAGGCTGTCCAGGCCATCCACCCAGTGCACGGTGATCCAGCGGTCGGGACGCAGAGCCCTGAAGCGGATGAAGGCGGGGGATTCCGCCCCCTGGATGATGAACCAGTCCTGGGGAATGGCCAGGCGGAAGCCGCAGGCAAGGGCCAGACTGTCTTCCAGGGATTGTTGCAGGGCGCTTGAGCGCAGGCCGCTTCGCGCCTTTTCTTCTTCGTGATCCACAAAGGCCTGTCGCAGATCCTGGGCCGCGGCCAGGAACTGGCGGCGGAAGCTGGCCGCGCCGGGTGCCGCGGCAATCACCAGGAGCTGGCCGCTGGCGAAGGCCTGGGGCTTGCGCAGCCAGAAACTCTCCTCCTTGCGCACGCGATCGCGCAGGGCGGGGTCCATCAACCTTTCCGCAAGCGCGGCCACAGGTCCCCCGGCCACGCCATCGTGCAGGATAAGCAGGTTGCGCGCGGACAGGGACAGGTCAGGGGTGGTGGCATTGCCCCAGCGCCAGGAGATGCGGCGCTCGGGCCGTGGGCAAATCCAGCTTTCCGCCAGCCACTGGTCCAGCAGTGGGGCCAGCTCCGCATGGCGTGAGCTGTCCGCCAGCACGGTGATTTCCCAGGCATCCCCCGTGGCCTGGGGACGGGCGCAGCCCAGCAGCCAGGCCACCACCAGCAAGGCGGCAAGGAGGCGGCCCATCATGGCTCCGTCGTGACATTCCCGGAGGTGGCATCCGGTGCCCCGGCAAGGGGAAGAACCAGACCCAGCTCCCGCGCCGCCTGGTTGAAGAGAGGTCCTGTCATGCCAGCCTGGGCGGCCTGCTGCGCGAGCTCCCGCGCCGCGTCCGGACCCATGATCCGCATGCGGAAGCTCAGCCATTGGGCCAGGCGGCCATCCATGCCCGCCGGGGCGCTGGGCCATTGCACGGACTGGGAATGCAGGCGATCCGCCTCCTGCAGGAGGGGCGTGGCCTCGGCGCCCCTGCCGGAGGCCGCCAGGGTGGAGGCGCTGCGTTCAAACACATCCGCCAGCAATTGCAGCGCAGCGGCCTGTCCATAGGCCCGGTGGCCGCCCTGACGCATGTCGGCCTCCGCCTCCTGCACCAGGGAAGTGGCCTGGTTGCGTGCGCCTTCCAGGTCCCCCTGCTCCAGCAACCGGCGTATGCCCACCAGGACCAGATCCGCCGTGCCCGTCGTGGAGGCCATTTCCTCCTTCAGGCGCTGGATGCCGGAATCCAGAGCGGCGGGATCCTTCTTGCGGAAAATGAAAACGGCGTCGTGGTCGTAGTAGCGCAGGCTGAATTCCGCCGTGTGGTCGTCCACGGGAAAACCCAGCACGGCGGGAAGCTCCTGGAAAACCGTGTCCACGGTGAAGCCCAGGCGTTCGGCGAAAAGCTCCTCGTAGAAGCGGCGCTCCGCCGGATATCGGCTGCAGCGGTCATAGCCCAGTTTGCGATTGGCTTCCAGGATGGCTGCCCATTCCACCTGGCGCAGGCGCTCGCCCAGGAAATCCAGCTTCTCCGCCTCCGTGGAACCCGTGGCGCGATAGACGGTGGGAATCTCCATGCACACATTGCGGTAGCGGGGCATGTGAAGGACCGGCTTGATGGAATTGGCGCTGCGCTCGTGCAGCAGGGCCACGCCTTGGGGCAGGTGGGCCGCCAGCCAGCGCCCGGCGGCGATGCGGCTGTCCTCTTTCCCGTGCACGCTGGCCAGTGCGGCGGTCCACGCCAGGGATGGCAGGGCCACGGCCGCCACCAAGAGCCAGACCAGCACCCGGGCGGCGGAATTCCTGCGCGCCATTTCCACCAAATCCCAAAGCAGGACGGCGGCCATGATGGCCAACAGGGGAAGGAAGGGCAGGGCGTAACGCATGAACAGCACCTTGGCGCCGCCCGTGAGGAGCAGGCCGGGCAGGAACCAGACCAGCAGCATCCAATCGGCGGGACGGCGCTTCCAGGCCAGCCAGGGCAGCGCCACAAGGCCTGCCATCAGCAGGAAGGGCCCGGCGGCCCACCACAGCACATTCCCCACCAGGAAAGGGAAGGGCGAGATGTCCTGGAACTGGATCTGGAAGGGGTAATAGAATTCACCGCGCACATTCTTCAGGATGTGCACCAGCCCAAAGGCGTGGTCGGCGAAGAGATAGGTACGCCAATCCAGGATGGCGTAGGGATTCATCAGGAAGAACACCGCCACCACGCCCGCCCCCGCAGCCCACAACCTGATAGTGAACAGACGGCGCAGCAGGCTGGTGGCCCTGGCTGCGGCACCGCCAGGCAGGGGATCGCGCAGCAGCTCGGCCGCCACCAATGGAAGCGCCACCAGGGCGGCGTTGATCTTGGTGGACACGGCCAGACCCGCCGCCAGCGTGGCCAGCACCAGATCCAGATCCACATTCAGCGGTCCCACTTTCCGCAAGGCCGTCTGCCGCGGGCGCGCCAGCAGCCGGGCGCTGTGGAAGAAGCTCCACAGAATGAAGAAGACCATGGGCATGTCCACGGTGCCGAAACGGCCGCTTTGGGCGTGAAAGGCCGCCCCGGCCAGCAGCAGGGCCGCCAGGCGCGCCACGCCGCGTCCGTAGAGAACATGGGCCGCGCCGTAAAGCAGGGGAATGCAGGCAAGGCCCAACAAGGCGGTCAGCCAGCGCACGGCCAGCCAGGTGTTGCGGAAACTGCGCGGGTCCTGCTCGTCGAAGGGCGTGAAACTCCCCAGGGCGGCGGCCACATTCACCACCGCGCTGTGCAGATAGATGGTGGTGGCGCCATAAAGGCTGTAATCCACCTTCTCACCATAGAGCTCGCCGGTGGGCCGCCAGCTGTCGGATTCGGTGAAGAGGCGGGCGGCGCGGATATTGGAGGCCTCATCCGGGTGGAAGGCGTAGAAGTGGCCCTCGCCACGGGCACCGGGCAGGGCTGGATCGAAATCCGTCCAGCCCCAGTCCAGGCCGTTGAAGCGCCAAATGGCCGCCAGCGCCATGATGAGCACCAGAATCAGATCCAGTCCCAGGGTCCGGCGGCCCAGGCGAAGCTCAACAACACCCTGATTCAGCATCTCTCTCCCCGATCACCTGACACACTCTCCGCAGCTCTCGTCTTCGAGCTTCGAATATCCTTCACAGCGCAAACGGTTCGCGGATTCCCGCTCTGCCAGCCCTGAACAAGCCGGGATCTCTCTTCAGCACAGAGTCCCGCTTTCGCGGGTATGACGGGTCAGCGTCCCGGACAAACCCGCAGCCCAGCGCCTTCCAAAGAGGGGAAGCCTTAGCCCTTCCGCCCGGGGCCGTACGCTCCCCGCAGGCGCCGTCCGGCAATATGCAGCAGGCCTTTCAGGCTGCCTGCGGTATCCCGCAGCAAGCGTACGCGCGTGTCCTCATCGTTGGTCCAGATCACGGGGATTTCTGTGATGGAGTAGTCCAGGTGCCGGGCCAGAAAGAGGATTTCCGCGTCGAAACTCCAATTGGTCAAAGTCTGGCGGCTGAAGATTTCCCGAGCCGCATCCCGGCGAAACAGCTTGAAGCCGCAGGTGAAGTCTGTCACTTGCACGCCGGCCAGGGACTGGGCCAACAAGGTGAAGCCCTTGCCCATGCTCTCGCGCAACCAGGGCTGATGGCGGGCAATCACCGCCTGGCGGTTCTTGCGCGTGCCAATCATCACCGGATGACCGGCGTCCATGGAGGGCAGGAAATGTTCCAGCATGGACATGGGCGTGCTCTCGTCGGCGTCGCAGAACAGAATGAACTCGCCCTGGGCCTCCAACATGCCCCGACGCACGGCGCCGCCCTTTCCAAGGTTCCTCTCGTTCACCAGCCCGGTGAAGAGATGGGCATCCCTGGCCGCCTCCCGGGCGGCCTCCAGCGTGCCGTCGCTGGAGCCGTCGTCCACCACCAGCACCTCATGGGCAGGCACCAGCCTGCGCAACACATCCACACTGCGACGCAGGCTGGGGGCAATGCGCCTCTCCTCGTTCCACGCCGGGATCACCACGCTCAGGCGCAGCTCAGCCATGCACTCTCTCCACTCTCTTGGTGATAAGGGGGGGAAGCCAGTTCACATCCTTCACCGTGTGCCGGCCTCTCAAGCGAGCGGCCAGGGCGATGCTGCCCGGATAATGCAGGGCCTGCAGCTCCGCCTCCGGTACCTTGCGCAGGGCCTGGATGCCACGCCGCGCCCGCAGATCCTCCGGCAGTCGTCGCACAAATCCCGCCACCCCGCGCAGCGCCGCCCAGGCATGGGAAGGGCGCCCATCCGCCAAATAGGAAAGCAGGGCCGCGCCGTCCAGGAACAAGCGCAGGGGCAGGCGGCGCCACAGCGTGCCGCTGCCGGCATTGCGCAACAGCATGCGCAGACTGTTGCGGTGGTTCAAATAGACTTTCAACGGGGACTCCGCCCCCAGACTGTAGCCGCTGTGATGACGCACCTGGCTGTCGGGAACGCTTGCAATGCTCCATCCCGCCAGGCGCAACCGCCAGTCCAGATCAATCTCCTCCATGTGCATGAAGAAGCTCTCCTCCAGCAGGCCCACCTGGCGCAAGGCTTCCGTGCGCAGGATGCAGGCGGTGCCGGAGGCCCAGGCCAGCAGGCGCGCCTCCCGCCAGTTGCCACCATCCTCCTCCACCATGCCCAGAATGCGGCCCAGGGCGAAGGGAAAGGCGTAGACGTCCAACAGGCCGCCCGCCGCGCCGCTGTAGTCCAGTCTGCCGGGAAAGGGGATGCTGAGCAGGCGGGGCTGGGCGGCCCCCAGACCGGGATGGGCATCCATTTGCGCCACCAGTGCTTCCAGCCAGCCTTCGTCCTGTTCCGTGTCGTTGTTGAGCAGCACGGCATAGGCGCAATGCGGGTCGTCTAGAGCCGCCTGCAGGCCCACATTGCAGCCTCCGGCAAAGCCCAGGTTCCGCGTCTGGGCCAGGATTTCCACAAAGGGAAAGTCCCGACGCACCATGGACAGGCTGGCGTCGGGACTGGCGTTGTCCACCAGGAGCACGCGGCACAGGTGGTGGCTGCCATGCAGGCTGCGCAGGCATGCCGCCAGGATGCCCTCACCCCCCGCATGGGGAATGATGACCGACACCCGGCGGGCCAGCGCCACCCCTGGGAGCTTCGTCTCCGCCGCCTCCATCACGGCGTGGTGGCCGCCTGCTCTTCCGTGGCGGCGGGCAAGGGCTTGCCGGCGGCCAAGGCCCGCAAGCGCGCCAGTTTGTCCAGGGCGCCGGGATCGTTGGGGCTAAGTTTCAACCACGCCTCCACGCTTCGGATGGCGGCGGCGTAATCGCCCTGGGCCTCCAGCACGCGGATCAAGCCACCCACCGCCTCGGGCTGGTCAGGCTGGAATTTCAGCACGGCCTCGTAGCGTGCCCGCGCGGCGGCCATGGCCTCCTTGTTCTCCTTGCCCAGGCTTTCCAGCACTGCGGCCGTCTGCAAACGCACCTGCTGGCTGGCATCCTCGGACGCCAAGCTGTCCAACACGGCCAGACCCCGCTTCAAGTCTCCCAGGGGGCTAATCCAGTAGCTGCCCAGGTAGAACCGCTCCTCCTGGCTCAGCTTGGCGGGGTCCTGGATTTCCAGGCGGCTGCGCAGGGCCTTGGCATCGCCCAAACGCTCGAACAGCAGGCCCAACTGCATGGTAAGCATGGGGCTGACGCTGGGCACCACCGTTTCGGGCAGAGCCTTGTCCATGCGGCTCAAGGTTTTCAGCGCCAGGGCCCGCTGCTTGTTGGCGTCCAGCTCCATGGCTTGCTGGATGAAGGCGCTGCGGTAATTCTGCACCAGCTTCTGGATGTTGTCGTCGTAGTAGACGCCGGAATCGTCCAGGCCACGCAGGTTCTTTTCCATGATATCCAGCTTGGCGCCCAGCACGTCCGTGTCCACCGCATTTTCCCGCTGGGGCCGGTCCATGACGCGGTAGGCCAGGCCGTCCATGCGCAAGTTCCTGTCCAGGCCCACAAAATTGTCCCGGGAGGTGGTGACGGCAAAGTAAATGGGGCGCTTCCAGTTGTTGGCGCGCACAATCTCCAGGATCATGCGGTCCTGCACGCGCAGGAAATTGCGCTCGTTGCTGCCGTCGCCCAATGGAACGGCCATCACCGGCGGCACCTGGATGAGATAGGACTGGCCATCCGCCGTGCGCATGGGTATGCTGAAGGGCGGCAGCTCCGTGCCGGTCCACAGATCCGCACCCCAGTAGCGCCACTGGAAGGCCGGGTCCCCCGTGCCGTCAATGGATTCGGCAATCATGGTGTCGGTGAACTCCGCCGCCAAGGGCACGGTGGGGGCCTCGTCACGCAACTGCTTCACATACCAGCCGGTGTTGAGCAGGCTAAGGTTCACCACGCGCACATCCGTGCGGAAGCCTTCCACAATCTGCAGGTACCACAAGGGGAAGGTGTCGTTGTCCCCATTGGTGAACAGAATGGCGCCTTCCTCCAGCGTGGCCAGGGCATTGCGGGCATAATCCTGGGCCACGAAGTTGCCGCTGCGGTCATGCACGAAGTAGTTGGCACGGGTCATGTGAAGGGGCAGCAGGGCGAAGAGGGCAATGGCCGCCAGGATCTGCACCGGCGTGGCCCACTTGCGGGCCGCTTTTCCCAGATCCTGGATAAGCACCCAGGCTCCCAGTCCAATCCACAGCGCGAAGGCGTAGTAGGATCCCACATACGCGTAGTCCCGCTCGCGGGGCTGGGGATTTTCCTGATTCAGGTAGACGACAATGGCCAAGCCCGTGAGCAGGAAAAGGTTGGCCACGGTGAAAGCGCGCTTCCAGTCCTTTGCCACCTGGGCACCCAGACCCCACAGGCCCACCAGCAAAGGCAGACCGAGGAGCTGCAGGTTCCACGCCCCCGACGCCATGTCCCGCCCAATGAAATTCCAGTTGAAGTAGCGCACATACATGTGGCCAATCTGCCAGCCCAGGAAGTCCGCCTTGCGGCTCAGGAGCTGGGTGACGATGGACTCCGTGCCGTACTGCTCGCGGCTCAGGTAGGAGATGAGAGCGCTCAGGGTCTGGGGGTCGTTTTCATCCAGGGGCGGATTCAGGCCGCTGCGCAGGAAGATCAGCACATAGCTGAGATAGCCCAGCATGGCCAGAAGCAGACCGGCGCTGGCCAGGGCCAGGGGACGGTTGCCCTTGTTGCGCCCCACGAAATGCAGCGCGGCCAGAACTCCCAACAGAGCCAGCAGGCCCACCAGAGCCGACCAATGCCCGCCCACGCTTTCCAGCCACTTGATGAACTTGGGCAGCCACAACACAATGCCGGGATAGAAGGGCAGAATGCTCAAGGTGCCCAGTCCCCAATAGAGCAGGAAATGCTCGAAGCGGAAGGGCTTGCCCTCCTGCCAGTGGAAATACACAACCAGGAAGACCATGGGCAGGGCCAGCACATTCAGCAAGTGCACGCCAATGGCCAGTCCAATGATGTAGAAGATGAGCAGCAGGATGCGGTCGCCATCGTGCTGTTGGCGCAGTTCGAACTGGTGCCATACGAAGGCCAGCCACACCACCAAGGCCGTGAAGAGCATGCTGATGGCGTAGACTTCCGCCTCCACCGCGTTGAACCAGAAGGTGTCCGTGGCCATGAAGGCCAGGGCGCCAATGGCCGCGCCGGCCAGCTCCTGCCAGCCCATGCTTTCCCTCGGCTTCCAGTAGCGGATCAAGTGCACGGTGGTGAGATAGAGCAGAAGCACGGTCAAAGCGCTGGTAAGCACGCTGATGAAGTTCACCCGGGCGCCAATGTCCTCGAAGAGAGGCACCATGGTGAAGAGCCGGCCCAGCATGAGGAAGAAGGGCGCGCCCGGCGGATGGGGCACGGACAAGCTGTAGGAGCTGGCGATGAACTCGCCGCAATCCCAAAAGCTGGTGGTGGGCGCCATGGTCATGAAATACAGGGTCAAGGACGACAGGAACACCAGCGTGGCCGTGATTCCATGCCACAAGCCGAAGTTGAAGGCGTTCGCTTCAATTCCCTGAACATTCTGTTGCGGCATGAAGGAGACCTTTTCCTGCGTGCGCAGGGCCGGATCCTTTTTCTGGGCAATGCGATCGGGGGATGACATCCCACTCCCGAATTTGATGGTGATCGGCCTGTCAGATATTCGTCAAGAGTGACATTCCAGTGGGATCGCGTCCTGATCGTTCTGCATGGGGGCCGTTCACCAGGCACATGTGCGGCATGCGCAGGCGAAGGCCCAGCCAGCTGACCCGATTGGACTTGAAGACCGCAAGGAAACGAGCATCAAGGGACTGCGGGTCAAAATAGGAATTCAACAACGCCTTCACTTGACTTATTTCCGTACAAGACGCAAATGTGAAGCCCCCATTGCCGGGGGCTCCACTACTGCCACACTAATCTGATGCAAGATGCCCATGGTGGGGACCGGATGGGGGTGGGCAGGGCTCCCCTTCGATGGAAGGAAGAAGCCACCGCCGCGCCTCCGCCCCCATCGTCCAGGGACAGAATGCGGGCCCAGCGTTAACGGGAGCGTTAACGGTTCCCCACTCTTGCGGAAAATCTGCGCCTTTTGCGGTTCGAAAGCCAATGAAGCTTGAGCCTTGCAAGGGTTTGGCGCCTTTGAAGAGGCCAAGATCCTGGTGCTTTCCCCATGCAGGACTGGCTTCCTGGCTGGGGTCAGTCCCGAATTCCGAATGAGAAAGTGCCGCTTTCGGGACATGACCAGGTCCACATCAAGAGCCCAGTTCCGCCAGGCGTTCCTTCGCCATTTCGGCCTCTGGGCGCTGGGGCCACCGACTGCGAATGGTTTCCAGCAGACTGCGCGCCTGCTCCTTCTTCCCCTTGCCAGCCAGGATCATCGCCCGGCGCAGCATGGAGGCGGGCACCTGGGCATGCTCCGGATGCTGCTTCTCAAAGGCCTGATACTGGATGAGTGCCGAGTCCGGCTGCTGTTCGCTTAGCCAGGTGTCACCCATCCAATAGCGGCAAAAGGCCGTCATTTCACCCTTGGGAAAGCGCGTCAGGTACTCGCGATAACCGGCCCGGGCCAATTGGGGCAGGCCGCGCACGCGATCCAGGCTGGCCTGGTTGTAAAGCCAGGAAGGATCCGCCTGGGCCAGGCTGTCCCGCTCCTGGCGCAAGCCCTGGCGGGCCAGAATCAGGTTCAGCTCATCCACTTTCTGGGCCAGACGCCGATTGTAGGTTTGGGCATCCTCCAGCGTGCTGCGCACTTCGGTGATCAGGCCGCGCAGGTCTTCCGTGCCTTGAAGCTGATCGGCCTTCAGGACGCGCAGCACGGTCTCCGTGTCGCGGAAGCGCTCCTTCAAGTATTCCACCCGGCCAATCAGCAGGCTGTCCTGATCACTCTGACGCAACTGGACAGCCTCCACCGTGCCACGGATGCTGGCCAGCTCCTCCTGGAAGCCCAGGATCTCCCGGCGGCTGGCACATCCGCCCACCAGCAGGGCGCCGGCAAGACTTGCGCGGATGACGAGGGATTTCATGCACATCTCCTTGGAAAGCCCACCTGGGAATGCTCCCAGGGCCTACTCCACTTTCACCGGCTCCCAACTGGGGTTCTCACCACCGCCGCGGCTGATCTGCCGGCGACCGGTGCCATCCGCCATCATCACCCATACTTCATTTTTCCAGGTATAGGCCAGATGCTGACCGTCCGGTGACCAGCGCGGATCGAAGTGATTGCCCACCTCATCCGTCAGACGCACCCAGTCGCTGCCGTCCGGGCGCATTTGGAAAATCTGCCAGCCGTTGCGCTCCCGGCTGATGAAGGCGATCCATTCCCCGTCCGGTGACCAGCTGGGGCAGTCGCTGCCCGTGCCCACAAAACTGATGCGTTGTTCGTCCATGCCGTCCACCATCACGGTGTAGAGCTGCAGGCTGCCACTGCGGTCGCTGCTGAACACCAGATGGCGGCCGTCCGGGGCCCAGGACGGATTGGTGTCGATGGCCTGATGCCGGGTCAGGCGGCGCGGTTCGCCCGTGCGGCGCCCGGTGGCGGGATCCATGGGGATGAGGTACAGGTCGGTGTTGGCGTTCACGGTGGCGGCGCAGGCCAGCCAGCGGCCATCGGGGGACCAGGCGGGGGCGGCTTCCGATTCCCGGCCGCCCAGCACCAGTTCCGCTTCGCCACCCGCCACCGGGCCGCTCCAGATGTCGGCGCCCCGCTCTGGATGCACCTGGGTCCAGGCGTAGAAGCGTCCGTTGGGGCTCCAGGCGGGCATCACGCGGGTTTTGCCGCCACGACTGAGCACCAGGCGGTCTTCACCAAAGAAATCCGCCAGCACCAGTTGGGTGCCCCCCTTGTCCGGCTGCACATAGAGCAGACGCGAGGCGAAGGGCGCCTTGTAGCCGGTAAGTAGCAGCAGAATCTCCTGGGCCATGTCCAGGGCGCGCTGTTCGGCATCGGCGCCCAGGGGCAGACTCCAGTCCGCCACCGGATCTCCGCCACTCACATTCACCAGGGCCAGGTCCAGGCGCGCGCCCTTGTCCTTCACCCTCTCCTCCAGACGCACCAGGCTGGCGGCTTCCGAGGAACTGAGCTGTTCGGCCTTGGGCTGGCCTTCCCACAATTTCAGCGTGCCCGCCAGAGCCAGTGCTTCGCGCAGGCGGTTCTCGAAGGTCTGCAAAGGAACAGAGCCCTGCAGGGCCGGCGCCAGCACAAGGCCGGGGCGATAGTAACTGAGAGTGCGCGCCTCCAGCTTCACTTCCGGCACGGCGCCGGGCGGGAAGAAGCCGCCCTCGGGCACCTTGTCCTCGGCCCTTGCATCCCACGCGGACACAAGCACCAACAGGAAGAGCAGGACACAAAGCGTGGGAAGCGCATGTCCGGCGCTTGCCCGGCGGGGGGGATTACTCGTCCACAAAGGTGAAAGTCACTCCGATTTTGTCATAGGGGAAGGCTGGCGGCAAGGGCGGCAACTGGGCGCGCATCAGGGCGCTGCGCCCGGCCAGATCCAGGCCCGGCAAGCCCGATTCCACCACTTGCTCCAGATCCTCGACATGTCCCGCGCGGTCAATGATGAAATGAAAGACCGCGCGCTTGCCACTGGAGCGGGCTGGGTACTTGAAGGCCCGCTGGATGCCGTTTTCCACCCGTGTCAGGTACTGGCTCATGCCTGGCGCGTCGGGCTGATCGGACAAGGCGCCAGTGCGGCTGCTGCCTTGCCCACGGGGTCCGGCGCCCGTGTCCCGCGTCCTGCCCTGGCGTCCATCGGTGGGCAGGGCCTGCTCAGACTCCCGGGTAGGGGTCCTGGGTTCCCGTGCAGGCGCTTTTTGTGGGGCGGCAGCTGTGGACGGCGTGCGCGCCAGGGTGGGTTCCTTGCGCGCCGGAGCAGGCGCCTCCTCCACCACGGCTTCGGTCTCGGGTTCCGGCTTGGCGGGTTGGGGATCCGGACTCATGTCCTCGGAGACCCAGCCGGCCTTGCCCTGGCCGCCACCCGCCAGGCGCACCATGCGGATCTGGTAGGCCTGCTCCTGCTTCCAGCGTGGCCCGCCCCACCACAACAAGGCCAGCAGAATGCCGTGAAGGGCAAGGGAGAAGAGCAGGAAGCGGCCCTGGAAGACGCCGCCGGAGGATGAGCTCATGGACGGGCGTCGGGGGAGGGGGGCTCGGTCATGAGGCCCACATCCTCGAAACCCGCCTCCCGGATGCGATCCAGCAGGGCCACCACCTCGCCATAGGCCACTCGTTCGTCGGCGGCCAGGAAAATGGGTGTGCGCCGGGCGGCCGTGCTGTCGCCACCTTGCAGGGGCAGGGCCTGGGCCAGCAGTCGCTCGCCCAGTTCCTGCGCCCGCACGGGATCGCGACCCAGCACCAGCTGGCCGTCACGCCGCAATTCCACGGTAATGCCCGTGTCGCCCCGGCGACTGCCGCTTTCGGATTGGGGCAAACCCACTTCCAGCGCCGTTTTGAGCACGGGCGCGGTGATCATGAAAATCACCAGCAACACCAGGAAAACGTCCACCAGGGGAGTGACGTTGATCTCGGACAGGGGGCCCCGGTCGGGCGCGGCCTTCATGCCGGTCCCACCTCCCGCACCAGGGCGGTCACGAGCTCTTTCAGGGATTCGCAGCGCTCCCGCAGGCGGCGGGAAGAGGCCAGGAAGTAGTTGTAGGCAATGGTGGCGGGAATGGCCGTGGCCAAGCCCACCACTGTGGCGATGAGGGCTTCGGCGATGCCCGGCCCCACCACTTCCAGCATGGCCTGGCCCTGCTGATTGCCAATGCGCAGGAAGGCCACCATGACGCCCCACACCGTGCCCATCAGGCCAATGAAGGGGCTGGAGCTGCTCACCGTGGCCAACAGGCTTAAGTGACGATCCGCTTCCGCCATGGTCTTGCGCTCGGCGGTGGACAACACGCCTTCCCACACGGCGGCGGGAGGCAGGGGACGGCCACTGGGCGGACCGCCCTGGGGGACATGCGGCAGCAGGCGGCGAACCGCCTGCTGCAGCATGCGGGCGCTGGGCGCCCCTTTGTGATGCTCGGCCAATCGCACCAGATCGGGCAAGCCCCGCACCTGGTCGGCGCCTTCCTCAAAGGCCGTCTCGGCCTCCTTGGAGCGCCGGAAATACCGGATGCGATCCAGGATGGCCGTCCAGCTGAGCACGGAGAGCAGCACCAGGATCAACAGCACGGCCTTGGAAAAGAGCGATGCGTGAGCGACAAAGCCCCAAAGACTCATGGATTAAGGGCCTTGAACTCGCAGCGGCGATTCTTGGACCAGGCGGACTCGTCATGGCCGGCGTCCACAGGCTGGGACTTGCCGAAGGAGATGGTCTCGAAACGGGCTTCGTCCAGGCCCAGGTTCACGAAATATCCCTTCACGGCATTGGCGCGCTTGTCGCCCAGGGCCAGGTTGTAGGCCACGCTGCCATTCTCATCGCAATGGCCTTCCAGCTTCACGCGCAGATCGCCATAAGTGCGCAGCAGGTCCCCGTGGGAGGCCAGCGTGGCGCGGGTGTCCTCGCGCAGCTCGAAGCGGTCGAAATCGAAATAGACAGCACCCAGGCTGCCAACGGCATTGGCGCGTGCCAAACGGACCTGCTCCTCGGCCTGGGCCTTGGCGCGCTCGGCGGCGGCCAGGCGCTCGGCCTCGGCGGCGGCGGCGGCACGCTGGGCCTCAAGACGGGCAGCCTCATCGGCGGCAGCCTTGGCGGCGGCATCGTCCACCTGCTCCGACTGGGTCAGCTGCTGCTCGGCAGCGGGATCCACCTTCTTCTTGCATGCCGTGCTGCCCAGTCCGGCGGCCACCACCAGGGCGACCAACAGGGCGGTACGCAGAGTGTTCATGCGTCGAACTCCTCGATTTGGGGCCAGGAAAAGATCTTGGCCGGGTTCAGAATATTGTTTGGGTCAAAAAGCCGTTTGATGTTCATCTGCAGCTGCTCACTTTGCGGAGACAGCTCAATGCCAATATAAGGCTGCTTCCAGCAACCCACACCATGTTCGGCGGTGATGGTTCCCCCAAAATCCACGGCCAGCCGGAAGATTTCCTCCACCACCTGCCACATGCGCGCCAGGGAAGCCTCTCCCTCCTCCCTGGACAACACATTCACATGCAGATTGCCGTCCCCAAGATGTCCGTATGCCAGCACATGCACGCCCTTTGCTTGTCCCAGGCGTCGACACGCCTCCAGGCATTCCTGCAACCGATCCAGGGGCACGGCGATGTCTTCCGACAATTTCTGTGCGAAGCGTTCCCGCGTGGTGTGCGACAACCTGCGGCGAACCTCCCACAAACGCGCGGCCTTTTCGCCGCCTTCGGCCATCCACACATCCAGGGCTCCAGCCTCCCCGCACAGATGTCCCAGACGCTCCGCCAGCTCCTCCGCCTCAGCGCGCCCGCCGTCCGCCTCCAGGAGTAGAAGGCTGCGGCACCCCTCTGGCAGAGCCATGGGCAGGTCACCGCGCACCAGCTCCACCGCCGCCTCGTCCATGAATTCCAGGGCGGAAGGCGTCAGTCCTTCCCGGTTGATGGTGGCGGCCAGAGCGCAGGCGGAGGCCGAATCGGGCAGCAGGGCCAACAGGGTAAGGGTGCGGGCCGGCTTGGGCTGCAGGCGCAACACCATGCGCGTGATCACCGCCAGGGTGCCTTCACTGCCAATGAGCAAATCGCGCAGGCTGTAGCCCGCCACACCCTTGCGCGTGCGGGGGCCACAAGTAATGACCTCGCCGGAAGGCAGCACGGCCTCCAGTTGCAACACATAGGCCCGCGTGACGCCGTACTTCACACAGCGTGGCCCGCCGGCGTCCTCCGCCACATTGCCGCCCAGGCTGCTGGACTCCCATGATGCAGGATCAGGCGGGTAGAAGAGGCCATGGGGGGCGGCGGCCTCCTGCAATTGGAAGTTGATCACTCCCGGCTCCACCACGGCCCAGCGGTTGACGGGATCGATCTCCAGAATGCGGTTGAACCGCGCCATGCTGAGCACCACTCCGCCCCGCACAGCAAGCGCGCCACCGGACAATCCGGTCCCCGCTCCACGAGGCGTCACCGGCACCTTGTGGCGATTGGCCCAGCGCAGCAAGGCCTGGATGTCCGCCACGCTGCGGGCCTCCACCACTGCATGGGGAAGGTAGGGCACCTTCAGCTCGTCGGCGGCAAAGGCGACGCGGCGCTCGTCCAAAATGAGCGAAGCCGCTCCCACGGCGGCCTCCAGCTCGCGCAGCTGTTCAGCGCTCAACATCCAGCCTCCAAGACTCTCTCAGCAGCTCTCCTGCCCGAGCCGCGGGTTCTTTCAATGCGCAGCGCATGTCTCCTCTCCAGTCCGCCAGGGCGGAGGCCTTCAACGCTTCGCATTGAAGGTGAAGGCAACCTTTCTGTCGCGCCAGAAAGGTTGCGCCAAAGAGCGCTCTCCAAGACCCGGCGCGCTGAAGCGGACGGCTTCCCGGCCGTCCTTGGCAGCGCGCATTGAGCCCAAGGGGACGCCATGGCAGTTGGTTCCGGCCTGTCGGCCGTCACCGGGAATTCCCGCCACCGCAACATCTCCCTGGATTCGGGCCTTGAGATCCTACTCGGCGCAAATGCAACCTTTCTGTCGCGCCAGAAAGGTTGCGCCAAAGAGCGCTCTCCAAGCCCCAGCGCGCTGAAGCGGCCGGCCTCCCGGCCGTCCTTGGCAGCGCGCATTGCGCCCAAGGTGACGCCATGGCAGTTGGTTCCGGCCTATCGGCCGTCACCGAGAATTCCCGCCACCCAACATCTCTCGGACTCGAGTCTTGAGATCCTTCTCAGCCAGTGGCTCTCGTTCGCGGGTTCGCTGCGCGAGTCCTCAATCGTGTCATCCCAGCCAAGGCTGGGATCTCGCGACAAAACAGATTCCCGCTTTCGCGGGAATGACAGGTCCAATTCAAGCTTTTCAACGCATCAGCTCCCCTCCTCAAGATGTGCGACTCGAGGAGGATCGATGACCAGGGGGGCTACTTTCCTGCGAATTCCCTCTCATAGAGACCATGCAGGAAGCGCATCAGCTCTTCCTCGCAGGAAGCAAGCGTCAAGCCCCGACGCTCTTTCACAATGCGTGCCGTGGCCAGGGCTTTTTCCAAATCATATGCGTCAATGCCATCCTGGGGTCCGCCCCAGGAGAAGGGCGGAACTTCCTTTGGGGGAAAACCGCCGCCCCAGATGTTGGCGAACAGGCCCACCACGGTGCCGGTGTTGAACATGGTGTTGATGCCGGTCTTGGCGTGGTCGCCCATCATCAGGCCCACGAAGCGCTGGCCCGTGTCCACTTTCTGGCCGCGCAGGCTGACCTGCACTGCGCCGTAGTTGTTCTTCAGGTCGCTGTTGTTGGTGTCCGCCCCCAGGTTGGTCCATTCACCCAGGTAGGCGTGGCCCAGGAATCCGTCGTGCTGCTTGTTGGCGTATCCCTGCAGGATGCTCTCCGCCACCTCACCGGCCACACGGCAACAGGGCCCCAGGTGGTTGCCACCCAACAGGCGCGTGCCAGCCTTCAACCGGGATCCCTCGCCAATGAAGCACGGCCCTTCCACCACGCAGAAAGGGCCAATCTGCACGCCGCGGTCAATGACAATGGGTCCATGGGAGGCATCCAGCACACAATAGGGCGCCACGGTGGCGCCGGCCTCGATGTGGATGCGTTCGGCGGCCAGGAAGCGCACACTCAAGTCCACGCCTTCCGGTGGAGCGGCGTCTCCCAGGAGTTGCAGGCGCTCTTCCAGATATGGGAAATCCGCCTCCGCGGCTTGCGGCAGCACATGCACGAGGTCCCACAGGCGCTGGGCCAACACCATGCCCTCCGGGCATTCCATGATGTCCAGCTCCGGCCCTCCGCCATCCAGGTGGGCCAGGCCATCCGCCTCCAGGCGCGCCGCCATCAGCACATCATCCTCGGAAAGAATGCCCTGACCGGGTTCAAGGGAGAGCACGGCCTCGGCGTCCAGCTCCAACAGGCGGCCGTTCACCATCAGGATGTCCCCACCCTCCTCAAACTCAGGCTGGCCCAACCCCAGACGCGCTGCCACCGCCTGCAAGGGTCCTCGGCACAGGCCGCCGGAGGCCACCATTCCCAGGCGCCATTCCAGGCGCTCCCGCAGGGTGCCCAGCCCTGTGCGCAGGTCCCACACAGGGCGCAGTTCCGTCAAGGGATAGAAATCCCGCACCTGGGGATCTTCGAAGAGGATCAGTCTCATGAGGCGTCCATGGCTTGCAGCAGTTCCACCAGGCGATCCAGCTCCTCCCGGGTGTGATACTCAATGCGGATCTGCCCGCGGTTGCGGTTGGGGCTGATGCTCACGCGGGCACCCAGGCAACCGCAGAGGTTTTCCTCCGCCTGCAGGATGTCGAAGGGCTTCACCACCGCCGGCGCGGGTTGGGCCTCACGCTGGCGGCGCACCAGCTCCTCCAGTTGGCGGACGCTTAAATCCCGCTTCACGCAGAGCTGCCAGCAGCGGATTTTCTCATCGTCCGAGCCCAGGCCCAGCAACACCTTGGCGTGGCCGAAGGAGATCTTGCCCTCCTTCAGACTGACCTTGATCACCGTGGGCAGCTTGTTCAGGCGCAGCAGATTGCTCACCGCCGGGCGGCTCATGCCCAGGGTCTGGCCCAATTCCTCCTGGCTCATGCCGTGCTCCTCAATTAGCACGCGCAGACCGTTGGACAAGTCCAGGGGGTGCAAATCCTCGCGCTGGATGTTCTCCAACAGGGCCAGCTTCATCAACCCGCCTTCGTCCGGCCGCTCCCGCACAAGGGCGGGAATGGTCTTGCGTCCGGCAAGCTGGCTGGCGCGCCAGCGGCGCTCGCCGGCGATGAGCGTGTACAGGCCGCCGTCCTCGAAGACCAGCACGGGCTGCAACACGCCATTGGCGCGGATGCTCTGGGCCAGCTCCTCCAGCTCGGCGGATTCAAAGTCCCGTCGGGGCTGCTGGCGGTTGCGATTGATCAGTTCCAGGGGCAGCTGATGCACGCGCTCGCCGTCGGGAAGAGAAGGCTCGGTGGCTTGCGTGGCAAGAGCGGTGTCGGCGGGCTTTTGAATGAGGGCCGATAGGCCTCTACCCAGTGGTTTGGACCGATTCATCAAGGATCTCCTGGGCCAGGGCGATGTAGTTCTGGCTGCCCGGGCTGCCCGCGTCGTAGAGCAGGATGGGCTTGCCGTGGCTGGGGGCCTCGCCCAGCTTCACATTGCGGCGGATGATGCTGGAGTACATGCGGTCGCCGAAGTGGTCCTCCACTTCCTTGCGCACCATGTTGCACAGATTCAGGCGGCTGTCGTACATGGTAAGCACCACGCCACGCACCACCAGCTGCGGGTTCAGGCTTTCGCGCACCAGCTCGATGGTGTTCAGCAGCTGGCTTAGACCCTCCAGTGCGTAGTACTCGGCCTGGATGGGGATGATCACGCCGTCCGCCGCGCACAGGGTGTTCACGGTGAGCAGGCTCAAGGAGGGTGGGCAGTCAATGAGGATGTACTCATAGTCCGCCGCCACCTGGGCCAGTGCTTTCTTCAGACGATACTCGCGGCCAAGCGCGGCCACCAGCTCCACTTCCGCCCCCACCAGACGCATGCTGCTGGGCAGGATGTCCAGCCCCTCGATCTGGGTGGGATGAATGGCCTCCCGCACTTGGGAGGGATCCAGCAGGCATTCGTAGACGCAGGGACGCCCGTCCTCCCGCTCCAACCCGCTGCCACTGGAGGCATTGGCCTGGGGATCCATGTCCACCAGAAGCACACGGCGCTCCGAGACAGCCAGGCAGGCGGCAAGATTGACGGCGGTGGTGGTTTTGCCAACTCCACCCTTTTGATTGGCAAACGCAATGATTTCAGCCATGGCCGAATATAGGAAGGGGGAAGCGCCTTCCGCAGGGGCATCCCGCGCGGATGGACGCCCAGCCACGGATTTGGAGGTTTGCGTCAAGGCCAATGGGCGATGTTCTGTTTAAGATCTGTTCAGTGGTGACCGATTTGCAACATTTCGCAGAATCTTCTGTTCATTTTCATAACATTTTCACCATGAAATGGGCGGCAGAAACATCCAATTATCAGCAACATCCATAGTCTATTCATACAATTTTTAACGATTTCTATCGGGAATTTCCACCGACTGGCCTGATTCTTGCCAATATCTCTCCATCAACCCGCTTGGCGGGCTTGCACACAGCACATTTTCAACCATCGGAGTCCATCATGAAACAGGCGCTTGTCTTGTCCCTGGTGCTTGGGCTGTCCCAGGCGGTTCTGGCAGAGGAATACTCCCAATGGAAGGCGTCGCAGGGGCCCTCGGGCGCCCAGCGCAGCTTCCTTTCCGTGAGCAACGGGGCCGTGGAGGCCCATGTGGGTGAACTGGGCACAGGCAACACGGGCCGCTTCACCATCGGCACGGGGGCGGGCGAATACCTGCTTTACGGCCACGGTGGCGACCCGTGGAGCAGCTATGTGCGCATCCGTGTGGATGGTTTGGTGTACGCCCCGGAGGGCGGCGGTCTCTTTGATGTGGCCATGTTGCCCGTGGCGGGACCGGCCATTGTGGGCAATGGCATCGTCACATCGTGGAGTGCCGATGGCGTGATGCTCACACAGACCCTGACGCCGGTGATGGTGAACGGCGAAGGCACTGTGGCCATTGATTACGAGGTATTGAACACCAGCACCTATGGACGCGAGGTCTCGGTGATGCTGGAAATGGACACCATGGTGAACTGGAATGACGCGGCGCCCATTTCCACCAGCAATGGCTACATCGCTGTGGAAAGCTGCTATACCGGCGGTCAGGTGCCCAACACCTGGCAGGCCTTTGAAGAAAGCCCCACCCAGGATCCCAGTCTATTGGTGGGTTGTGGCATCCTGAACGGCTTCGGCGCCACCCTACCGGACTTCGCAGCCTTTGGTGCCTGGGGCAATGTGTACGGTGGCCCCTTCGACTTTGTTTGCTCGGGCTACGGCTACGGCGACAGCGGCTGCCTGCTGCGCTGGAACGCCGGCCTGATGATGCCGGGCCAGGGCGATTCCTATAAGACCTTTTACGGAACCTGCACCGAATACACGGTGCCTGGTGAGCTAAGCCTGAGTCTGGGCGGCACCACGGCCCTGAGCTGCCAGAATGGCGAGATTGAGCCCAATCCCTTTGATGTGAACCTGCTGGTGACGAATACGGGTGGCGAGCTTTGCCACGATGTGGTGGCCACCGTCTACCCGGGCGCTGGCTTGATCGGCGGCGCGCCGGTGTGGATTGGCGACCTGGCCCCCGGTGGCGTGGGCGCGGCCTCCTTCTTCATCACGGCAATGGAGCCCTATTGCGACTACTGGGGCTTCTACACGGTGGAAGTGACATCGGCGGACTGCCCGGGCAATGTGATCAGCCGGGAGATCTGGGTGCCCTGCTGCGATGCTGTGAACGCACCTGAGCAGGTTCTTGCCTTCCAGCTGGGCGCGGCCCATCCCAATCCCTTCAACCCGGTGACCACCCTCTCCTTCACCATGGCGGAGACCGGTGCGGCCACCCTGGCGGTGTTCAACCTGGCGGGCGTGGAAGTGGCCCGTCCCTTCAACGGCCTGGCGGAGCGGGGCGAGCACGCGCTGACCTTCGACGCCAGCGGCCTGCCCAGCGGCATCTACCTCTACACCCTGAGCACGGCCCAGGGCGTGCAGACGAGGAAGATGATCCTGACCAAGTAGCAACCCCGTGCGGCACCCCAACCGCATCAACCTGGGAGCCCGGCGGAGTGCCTGCCGCCGGGCCCCGTTTACAACCCGCGGAAGATTCCGCAGAAGGAGAGTCCCATGCATCGTGCCACGACACCTGTCCTGACCCTGGCGGCCGCCCTGCTTTTGGGGAGCTTGGCAACCGCCCAGGCGGAGACCATCACCCTGCGCAGTGGCAATGGCCCTGCCGGTGGCCCCGACGCTGTCCTGACCTTTTTTCAAGGTCCACTGGACGGCGAGTTCAGTGTTCCCTTCACGCCCATTGACTACGCCAGCGCCCTGGCTGGCCCGCCGGCAGAGATCCTGACCCAGCTCAACGGCGCATGGACGCCCACGCTGGTGGCGGATCCCCTGGCCCAATGGGTTTCGGATAGCCAATCCGGTGCATGGAGCGGCAGCACAAACCTTTACGCCATTCCTTTCGTGGTAAGCAGCGCGGTGGTCAGCTCCGCCACGCTGGACTTTCACTTCCTGTGTGACAACTGGGTGGGCGAGTACTACGCCAACATCAACGAGGGACTCCACCTCAATGGGTCGAGTGTGGCTGGCACCATTGGCGGCAACTACGCCAACGAGACCAATTGGTACAGCATCCCCGTCACCGGCCTGGTGAACCCCGGCCCCAATGTGCTCTATGTGCTGTCCAGCGATGTGGGCGGACCTGGTGGCATTGTGTTCAGCGCCACCCTGCGCATCAATGGCGATGGCACCGTGGACGCGCCGGAGAGCGCGCAGGCTTTCCAGCTGGGCGAAGCCTATCCCAATCCCTTCAACCCGGTGACCACCCTTTCCTTCACCATGGCTGAGACTGGCCCCGCCACGCTGGCGGTGCACAATCTGGCGGGTGTGGAAGTGGCCCGTCCCTTCAGCGGCATGGCGGAGCGTGGAAGCCACGAGCTGACCTTCGACGCCTCGGCCCTGCCCAGCGGCATCTACCTCTACACCCTGAGCACGGAGAGCGGGGTGCAGACGCGCAAGATGATCCTGACCAAATAGCGTCCTTGCGGCACCCCTGCCGCTTCTACCTGGAGCCCGGTCGCCAACACGGCCGGGCTCTTCTTTATTGTCTGTCGCCAAAGCCGGATTGCTGAGCCGTCGGGCGATTTCCCTTCCCTGCATCGAGGGGGAGCGCCGTGGCTAAATGATATTCCCCCCATTCATTGGCAGAGCGGCGAGGCCCCATGCATACGCACAGTCTGAAGACCCACCACCATCACCATCGCACCCATGACGAGCGCCATCATGAGCGCCGTCGCACCACCCAGGTGCTGGTGCTGACCCTCATCACCATGGGGGCGGAGATCGTGGCCGGAATGGTCACGGGATCCATGGCCCTTTTGGCGGACGGCTGGCACATGGCCACCCACGCGGCGGCATTCGCCATTGCCCTGTTCGCCTGGGATTTTGCCGAGCGACACGGGGACAATCCGCGTTTCTCCTTCGGCACAGGGAAAGTGGGCGTGCTGGGCGGCTTCGCCAGTGCCGTGGCGCTGGCGGTGGCGGCCCTGATGATGGTGGTGGAATCCGTGATGCGCCTGCTGCGCCCGGAGGAGATCCGCTTTGGTGAGGCCATCCTGGTGGCAGTGCTGGGGCTGTCGGTGAATCTGGCCAGCGCCTGGCTGCTCTCGCGGGCGGGCGGACATGGGCACCCGCATGTGCACGGGCACGGGCACAGGCATGCGCACGAACATGAGCATGACCACACGCACGAGCACGAGCATGCGCGCGACAGCGGCATGAACAGCGCAGGCAAAGAGGAGCACCATGGGGATCACAATTTGCGGGGTGCCTTGCTGCATGTCATGGCCGATGCCCTGACCAGCGTGCTGGCCATTGGCGCGCTCCTGGCCGGCATGTTCTGGGGCTGGAAGTGGATGGACCCAGCCATGGGTCTGGTGGGCGCTGCGCTGATCCTGCGCTGGTCGGCGGGCCTGTTGAAGGAAACCGCCCTTATCCTGCTGGATGGCGGCGCGGACAGCCAGGTGATGGAGGAAATCCGCCACAGGGTGGAGGCCGACGGGGATGCCCGCGTGGCCGACCTGCATGTGTGGCAGCTGGGACCCGGACGGCTGTCCGTGGCCATCAGTCTGGTGGCCGATCGCCCGCTGGCACCTCAGGACTACAAGGACCGCCTGGCCAGATTGCCTGGGATTGCCCATGTGGTGGTGGAAGTGAATCCCTGCGAGGCTGGTGACTGCGCAGCCACCTAACTGCCCCGTACTCAAGTCTCGTGGCAGGAAGACACGGTGGGACAAGCCTCTGTCAATCCCGCGAAAGCGGGAAGCTGTGGCGAGAAAAGACCCCCGCCTTCGCTGGGAAGACAGCGCTCATTTTCGAGAGTTGCTGATGGGTGGTCGAGTTCTCAGCCAAACATCGCAAGCATCACGCCGGCGGCGATGGCGCTGCCAATGACTCCCGCCACATTGGGCCCCATGGCATGCATGAGGAGATAATTCCCCGGGTCGTACTTCTGGCCCATTTTGTGCGCCACATGGGCGGCAATGGGCACCGCGCTCACTCCCGCAGCGCCAATGAGCGGATTCACGCGGTCCTCCGCCTTCAAGAAGACATTCATCAGCTTGGCGAAGGCCACGCCTCCGGCGGTGGCCACCACGAAACTTGCCGCCCCCAGGAAGAAAATCCCGATGGATTTGGGCGTCAGAAAGGTCTGGGCCTGGGTGGAAGCGCCCACGCACATGCCCAGCAGGATGGTGACGCCATCAATGAGCGATGTGCGCGCCGTGGTGGCCAGACGCGTGGTCACCCCGGACTCCTTCAGCAGGTTGCCGAAGAAGAGCATGCCCAGCAGCACCAGGGCGGCCGGGGCCAGGAAGCAGGTGACGATGAAGCCGAAAATCGGGAAGAGCACCTTCTCATTCTTGCTCACCTCGCGGCTGGCCTTCATGCGCAGGCAGCGCTCCTCCGGTGTGGTGAGAAGGCGCATCACCGGAGGCTGGATCACCGGAACCAGAGCCATGTAGCTGTAGGCGGCAATGGCGATGGCTCCCAGCAGGTGCGGCGCCATGCGGCTGGCGCTGAAAATGGCCGTGGGTCCGTCCGCGCCGCCAATGATGCCGATGGAGGCGGCCTCACGGAAGTCGAAGCCGAAGTAAAGGGCGGCGAAAAAGGTGGCGAAGATGCCCAGCTGGGCCGCCGCACCCAGCAGCACCAGCTTGGGATTGGAGATAAGGGCGCTGAAGTCCGTCATGGCCCCGATCCCCAGGAAGATCAGGGGCGGGTAAATGCCCCGGCTCACGCCCTGATAGAGCAGGTTCAGGACGCTGCCGTCCTCGTAGATGCCAATGCCGTCCCCAGGCAGGAAGGGAATGTTGCCTATGAGGATGCCGAAGCCGATGGGCACCAGCAGAAGAGGCTCGAAGTCCTTGTAGACTGCCAGCCAGATGTAGAGCAGGCCCACGGCGATCATCACATAGTTGCCCAGGATGCCGTTGGCGAAGCCCGTGAAATTCCAGAACTCGTGGATGGTCTGCATGTACGCGCTCCCGATGGGGTGAAGGATCAAGCCGGCTGGATGACGGCCAGCACTGCTCCTTCCAGCACCGCGTCCCCTTCCTTCACCCGCATTTCCTGCAGGGTGCCGCTCAGGGCGCAGCGGATCTCGTTTTCCATTTTCATCGCCTCCATCACCATGATGGACTGTCCCGCCTGGACCTTGTCCCCCACGCGCACGGAGAGGCGCAACACAATGCCCGGCAGCGGCGACTTCACCAGCCCCACGCCGATCTCGGAGCCGGGTTTCGCCGTCAGGGCGGCCTTCTCCACCGTCTCCGGGATGACCCGGGTGCGCTCCAGGCGCGGCGTTTTGCTGACCGCCGCTTCCTCGCGCTCCATCTCCACCGTGATCTCCGTCCCATTCACCAGCAGGCGGGCGCCATCCTCGTCGTGGCGCAAGACCTTCACTTCAAAAGGCGTGTCCTGCATGCGAAAGCGGTAGGTGCGTGCCATCTCTCCTCCTACATGCCCTGCCGGGGAACGCGCACAATGCGGCCCGGGGCGGCGTTGGCGCGCCAGCGCAGGCGGCGCGTGTGCAGACTGGTCTTTCCATCCATCACCCAGGGGCTGAAGGGGCGGATCATCTCCGTCCAGGTCAGGCGGCGGGCCTCCAGCTCCCGGTGGGCGTGCTCGTCCAGGTGCAAAGCCAGGGCAACCGCCGCGGCCATTTCCGCACTGATGGCGCCGCCGTCGGCCCTGCTCACCTTCACACCCTCACCCGAGGGCTGCACCACCGTGCCCTCCTGTCCGCCGAGGCTTGGCGACGGGACGCCGCCCAGGGCCGTGCTCTTGCGGGTGAAGGCCCAGGTGCTGAGATACATGGCCCATTGCAGGAGGGTCAGGCCCACGAAGACCACGCCCATGCCCATGCCCAGGGCAGTGAAGGCCGTGCTCATTTTATCGTCCACAAGGCCTCCTACAGCGGAATGTTGCCGTGCTTCTTGGGCGGATTGCCGTCCTTCTTGGACGAGCACATCTCCAGGGCGCGGATGAGGCGGAAGCGCGTGCGGCTGGGGATGATGATGTCGTCCACATAGCCCCGCCCCGCCGCCACATAGGGATTGGCGAAGCTCTCCGTGTACTCCTTCTCCTTCTGCGCCAGGAAGGCGGCGGGATCCTCCGCCTGGGCGGCCTCACGGGCATGAAGCACCTGCACGGCGCCCTTGGCGCCCATCACGGCGATCTCCGCCGAGGGCCAGGCGTAGTTGATGTCGCCACGGATGTGCTTGGAACTCATCACATCATAGGCGCCGCCGTAGGCCTTGCGCGTGATGAGGGTGATCTTGGGCACGGTGGCTTCGCAATAGGCGTAGAGCAGCTTGGCCCCGTGGCGGATGATGCCGCCATACTCCTGGGCGCTGCCCGGCAGGAATCCCGGCACATCCACCAGGGTAAGGATGGGCACATTGAAGGCGTCGCACAGGCGCACGAAGCGCGCGGCCTTGTTGGAGGCGTTGATGTCCAGCACGCCCGCCAGATAGCTGGGCTGGTTGGCCACAATGCCCACACTGCGGCCATTCATGCGCGCGAAGCCGGTGATAATGTTGGGGGCGAAGTAGCGCTGCTGCTCCAGGAATTCGTGCTCGTCCACGATCTCCAGGATAAGCTCCTTCATGTCGTAGGCCTTGCTGGGGCTGTCCGGAATGATGCTGTCCAGCACGGGACACTCCCGGTCGTAGGGATCCCGGCAGGGCAGGAGCGGCGGCTCCTCCAGGTTGTTCTGGGGCAGGTAGCTGAGGAGCTTGCGCAGCAGGACCAGGCACTCCTCCTCGTCCTCCGCCGCGTAGTGCACCACGCCACTCTTGGCCACATGCACCATGGCGCCGCCCAGATCCTCGTCACTGAGTTCTTCGCCGGTGACGGCCTTCACCACCTTGGGGCCGGTGACAAACATGGTGCTGGTCTTCTTCACCATGATGATCACATCCGTCAGGGCCGGACTGTACACGGCGCCACCTGCGCAGGGGCCCATCACGGCACTGAGCTGGGGAATGACGCCCGAGGCCATCACATTGCGCTGAAAGATCTCCGCGTAGGCGGCCAGGCTCTCAATGCCTTCCTGGATGCGCGCCCCGCCGGAGTCGTTCAACCCAATGAGCGGCGCACCCATTTTCATGGCCATGTCCATCACCTTGCAGATCTTCTCCGCATAGGTCTCCGACAGGCTGCCTCCCAGCACGGTGAAATCCTGGCTGAACACGAAGACCAGGCGGCCGTCGATGGTGCCGGAGCCGGTAACCACGCCATCGCCCAGGAATTGCTGCTGCTCCAGGCCGAAGTTCGTGCAGCGGTGCTGCTTGAACATGTCGTACTCTTCGAAGGAGCCGTCGTCCAGCAGGCGCAGCACGCGTTCCCTGGCCGTGAGCTTGCCCTTGGCGTGCTGGGCCTCAATGCGCTTCTCGCCGCCGCCCAACTGGGCCTGGCGACGCATGGCCCGCAATTTCTCCACCCCGGATGCCATGGGGCATTCCTCCGCTGCTGTGGGCCTTCCCAATCCTGGGAGGACCAAGGCTTGCCTTGTCAATTCCGTGAAGGGGCTGGAAGTCAGCGGCTTGTCTGTCAATCAGTTAACAAGCCTGGGACTTCCATGGGCACCCACGGTTGCCAATTGCGTGCCAACTGGCCGCCATAGCGTGCCTGGCGATGAACGGCCCTTGTCCACATCAAACTCTGTAATACCTTGAGCCGTCCCACCACTGGCAACTCAAAGACGGAGCACCCCATGAGACTGGACCGCTCGTCCTTTTCCCTGCTCGTCGCCCTGGCCAGCCTTGGCCTCCTGGGCGCCTGCCGTGAAGCCTTCGTCCTCCACCGCACTCTTCTCAAGCCCGACCAGGCGGCAACCCTTAGTCCGCGCAGTCCCTATGTGAAGGCCCACCTGCTGGACGGCGGCGTGGTGCTGTTCAGCCAGTGGACTGTGGATGAGGAGGCGGGCACTCTGTTGGGACAGGCCCGGCGCTTCAGTGCCTCACGCAAGGCGCTGACAGAGGGTTTCACCACCCTGCCCCTGGACTCCGCCGTGCTGCTGGAAACCAACACGCTGGAGCGATTCCGCGGCAAGGCCGTGCTGCAAGGCATGGCAGGCTTCTACCTGGTGGGGGACCTGCTCTGCATCAGCGTCCCCAAGGCCTGCTTCGGCAGCTGCCCAACTTTCTACACCCTGGATGAAGGAGAGGCGCTTCAGGCGGAAGGCTTCTCCGCCAGCATTGCCCCCGCCCTGGAAGCCACCGATGTGGATGCCATGTGCCGTCCCCACGGCCTGGGCCGGGACTTCACGCTGGAAGTGCGAAACGAGGCCCTGGAGACCCACGCCATCCGCCACGCGGATCTGCTGCTGTTGCCGCGCCAGCCTGGGGAGGAGATTCTGCGGGATTCCCAGGGCGCCTTCTGGACGGCCAGGACGATGCAGGCCCCCACCAGCGCGCCGGGAGTGTCAAGGGTTGAATTGGCGGCCCTGTCCACCAAGGACGGCCAGGAGTGGAGTGAAGGCGCGGACAGCCTGGATCTGGGTCGGCGCAGGCAGTTGGAATTCACCTTTCCCACTTCAAGTGGCCATCGGCAAGGCGTGGCCATCTGCGGACGCCAGAGCCTGCTCACCACCTTCGTGTTCTACCAGGCCCTGGCCTGGATGGGTACCCGCGCCGGGGACGCCCTGGCGGCCCTGGAACGCGGGGAGTTTCATTGGGACGGCGGCATCGGGGATTTGGCCGAAGTGCGCGTAAGCGTGTGGGACGGTGGCCAGTGGAGACTGGCGGGCAGCTTCAGTGAAGTGGGTCCCCTGGCCCTGGATGAACATGTGGTGCCGCTGCCCGCGGACCTCCCCGACCAGGAAACCAGACGCGTGCGCCTGGATTTCACCCAGGGCGCCTGGCGCTGGGATCGCGTGGCCCTGGCCCGCCTGGACGCGGCCGCCGAGCCTTTGCGCGTGGCTCCACAAGCCGTCACCCGGGGTGGCGCGCCCTCGCCGGAGGCGCTGGCGGCCCTGCGGGACCCCGCCCGTTTGCTCATGACCGAGCCCGGCGACGCCTACCGCCTGCACTATGACATCCCGGCGGGCCATGAGGGCGATGTGGCCTTTCTGGAGACCCGGGGCTGGTATCTGGAGTGGATGCGCGAGGAGTGGTTGAAAGAGGAGAATCCCCGCCGCCTGGCCAGCCTGCTGAGGGATCCCGCGCGGGAATTGAAGGCCTTGGCCCCTTCCTACAAGGCGGTGGAGGCAGAGATGGACAAGGTCTTCTGGGGAAGCAAGTATGCGCGCTAAATCCCACTTCTCCTTGGGCCTGCTGGCCCTATTGATGCTGGGCTGCGCCGTCAGCCGCAGTCCCCGGGGCTACCGGGCGGATGCCGAACACATGCAGACGGATGTGCGCGGCGCGTGGATCCAGCTGAAGACCCTGCAGCGGCAAACCATTGCGGGTGAACTGCTGGCCGTGGACTGCGACAGCCTGCGCTTGCTGGTGGCCGATGGACGCGTGGAGCGCCTGTCCTGGCGCGCGGTGCGCAAGGCTCGACTGGAGGCCTGGAAAACCCGCACAAGAAGCATGGTGGGCCTGCAAGGAGCGGGCACGGCCCTGGCCATTGGCCATGGGTGGTGGGGAATCATCACCCTTCCTTTGTGGCATCTCACCGGCAGCGTGCTGACAGGGAACTACACTTTCGACCCCATTGTGACGGTGCCCGATGGCACCTGGAGCGATCTGATCCCCTTCGCACGCTATCCAGGCGGCCTGCCCGCCAACCTTGGTGAGAACGAACTGAGCCTGCAACTGGCCAGCGACGAGCCCGTGTCCACCCGTGTACTCACCATGGATGAGGCCACCATTGAACGCGCCGAGGAGCGCCAGTCGCGCTTGCGTTTGCTGGAGGAGGCAAATACCCCGACTGCGGGGCATCCCTTCATGCCCCGTCCATCATCCGGGCCTGCCGGACTGCCCGGAGCCTGGGTGCGCGGCCTGGTGAAGGAGCCGGCAGGACTGAAGCCGCGCCTCTTCGCCGGCGAATTGCTGGCGGTGGATGCCCAAGGCTTGTTTTTGTGGGCAGGTGGACTGCGCCGATTGGAGCTGAAAGAGCTGAGTACCTGCAAGGTGCAAAGCGCCGCGGCGGGCAGCCGCGTGTTGACACTGGTGGGGGACTTGAAGGTGCAGGATCCTCTGCGTTTCAAGCGCTTGTGCGCCTACCCAGCGGGGCTTCCTTCCCTTGGGGATGTGCAGCTGGATCACGAGACCCTGAAGGCCGAGAAAAGAGCCGCGTGGCGCTACCTCAACAAGCACAGCCGTTGGCCGAAGTAGTTTAGACGTGGTAGGGTGTGCCGGCCAGGACGCTGTTGTGAAAGCGGCTGTCGGCCCCCACCTCCTCACCAATCCAGGCGGGCAGCAACAGGGAGCTGCAAGGATCCTCAAGCTCCACTTCCGCCAGCACCAGACCCTCATTCAGGCCATGAAAGACATCCACCACCCACAGCCGCCCGCCGCATTCCACGGCATGGCGGCTTTTCTCCACCACGAAAGGTCGGCACAGCTTCAGCCACTCCCGCGCCAGGACAGGCTCCAGGGGCAACTCCCACTCCATGCGGCACAAGGTGGCGCCCCGGCCAGGATCCGGCGCGCCCTTCACCGTCAGCCAGGCCTCCTCTCCCCCAGGCGGATTCTCCACAAGGCGCACACGCACCACGCGTTGGGGATCCCGACTCAGGTAGCCCTGCTGAATGAGCTGCCCCGGCGCAGAACCCACGGCCGCGGCGGCGTCCGTCACCAGGAAACGGCGCTCCACCTCCAACAGGCCCCGGCTCATGGCTGGATTGCGACCACTTGCAAAGTGAGCCGGGCACAGGCACCGGCCTTCACCTGGGTCCATGCGTGGCGCACGGCGGCGGAGCCGTCCTCCCGGCGCTGTCCGCCACTGATCACATAAAGGCCTTCGGGCAGTTCCACGGGAAAGGTCATGGCGCTCAATGGCTGCTCCCAGCCCAGATCCACGGCCTCCAGATGATCCTCTTCCCAACGGCTAAGACACCAGTCCTTGAAGACCGGCGCGGCGGCGCTGGCGCTGTCCGCCGCCACCAGTTCCAACTGCCCCAACCGCGGGGCCTTGGCACCTTTCTCCCGCTTGAAGAGCTCCACCTTTTGCCAGGCCCCCTGATCCCAGCGCTGCAACTGGCCGCTTAACGCATCCACGCGGGCTGCCATGCCCCGCGCACGGCAAAGCCCCTGGTAGAGGCGGGCCACATCGCCCCGGCTGCCACGCATCAGCACAAGCACTTGGGCCGGCGTAAGCGGGGCGCCCAGACGGTCGCGTCCGGTATCCACCTTCACCTGGCGGCGCAACCACTTCACCAGGGCTTTGTCGCCAGGTGAATCCGCCAGCTCTGGATGCAGGGCCAGGAAGGTCTGCAATTCGCCACGCCAGGGCAGGCAGGGCTCACCGTCTATGCGGCAGGGCAGGACATGGGCGTCCAGCCTGGCCATGAGCAGACTGTCCCCCTCATCTGGCAAGGGCAGGCCCGGCAGGCCTGTTCGGGGATGCCACAGCGCCATCTCATGATCCACCAGGCAAGGCACCTCCACCTCCGCCAAGTCCTTGTCGGATAGCGCATCCAACAAGCGCAGGCGACGCTTCACCGCCTGGGCGGGTTGGTCGCCACGGGGGCTTGGTGCGCCGAGCAGACCCAGTACCACGCTCCAATTTCCGCGGGCGCGGCGCAGCAGGTGCATCACGCGATGGGGATCCGCTCCCTGGCGCTCCAGCATGGTCAGCATGGGCTTCAGGCGCAAGCTGTCCGGCGCTCCGCCCAGCAGGCTGTCCGGCCGGAAGGGATCCGCCTCGCGCTCCCTGGCGGTCCACATGCGCGCGGCGCGCAGGCTGTCCTCCCGCTGCATAAGGGTGTGGAAGGCTTCATCACGCCGGCGCTGGGCCGTGGTGTCTATCAGGCCGCGGGCAACACCCTCGGCGAAATCCACGCCAGCCGATTCACGGGTGGCCTGCGCCACGGGAGGCTGGTACTCCAACAAGGAAGGCGGCGCAAGGCTTCCTGCATTCGCCAGCACCAGACGTACATGCGTATCCTCCGGGGCGGCGTGGGCCAGGGACGCCCCTTTTCCACCTCCCGCGCTCACCAGCCAGCTGCCACGCCCACAGCCCAGCTCCACAATTCCCGCGTCGTCCGTGTCCCGGGCCAGTGCGGGCATCCAGCCTCCATAGTTGAACAGGCTGAACACCACGCGGGTGCGGGGACTGGGGCGACCCTTGGCATCCACCACCTCCACGCGCAAGGTCTTCACGGGGCCGTACACGGCCGTGCTGTTCACGCTGGTGCTGCGGCCTTCAGCCTTCAACACAGGCTCGCCGCCCTGCTCCACCGTGCCATATGCCTGGCTGACCACCAACATGGCCCGACGCGCGGCGTCCGTGAACCAGGCCTGACCCAGTGCGGGAGCGGGCTCGCAGGCGCCCATGTAAGACCAGGCGCCTTCCGTCCACACCTCAACCCAGGCGTGGTTGTCATTGCTGTGGGCCCAATAGGGTGTGTAACACTGGCGGGCGGGAATGCCCACACTGCGCAAGGCGGCAATGGCCAGGATCATTTCCTCCTCGCAACGGCCGCGGCCGGCGCGCAGAGTGGTCAAGGGGTCCTGATCCCGTCCATCGGTGGGTGTGTAAGTGGCCTGCTCATGGCACCAATGGTTCACCTCCAATGCGGCCTGGCTCATCCCCATCCCCTGCAGACGGGGCTCCAGCTCCTTCAGGAAACGGGTGCGCCAGCGGGTGAACGGCTCCTGTGAGATGCGGTGTGGCAACACATAATGGCGCCACAAGTCCCTGGGCACAGTGCGCGCCCAGGAGAACTTCAGTTTGGCGCGGATGGCTGCGCGCACATTGTCCAGCAGGTCCTTCGCCTCCATGGAGGCCAGGTCGGACAGGGGCAGGTTGGCCAGCAGGAAACCATAGTCCGCGCGCTCGTCCAGCGTAAGGCTGCTGCCTTTGTCCAGGGGAGCGAAAAGCGCCTCCGCGCGCTGACCGGCGCGCAGGCGCTGCACGCTAAGCAGGGAATCCAGATTGTCTGCGCGGGCCTGGCCAACCAATAGGGCCAAGAGCAAGGGCAGGATGAATGGGGCAATGCGCTTCATGGTGGAAGGCCTTTCTCTTCAGGGCCCGCGCGGGCCACGACGATGGGCAATCAGAGCATGCCGTGCAGACGGCGCCAGATCCACTCCCCAGCCAGCAACAGAATCGAGACCGCCAGGATCCAGCCTTCGGCAGCCAGCTCCCGCTGGCGCCCCACGCGTCGCAGGAGCGGCCTCATTTCAAGGCTGTCCAAGGCGGAAGCATCCGCCAGGCGGCGACGATCCTCTTGCCGATCCAGATCCAGGGCACGGCCTCCACCCACGCTGGCCAGCTCAAGCAGCAGGCGGGGATGACGGCTGGCGTCCAGGCTTTCAGGGCTGCGATCCTCCACCAGCACGCGCCCACTGTCCGCCACCACTGGTCTATCGCCCTGCCGGGCCTCGGCGCGCCAGCTCCACGTTCCTGGCGCCAGGGCGGACACTTCGCCCCGATAGGTCCCACCGCCCAGGTCCGCCAGATCCACATGCGTTTCAAGGGAATCGCTGACCAGCACCAGCCGCACCGCGGCCCCTTCGCGCGACCGGCCATCCTCTTCCCGCAGGCGGGCGTCAAAGGCCAGCGGCGCACCGACGGGCAGGATGTCGCGATCCGGCTGAACATCCAGCAGGCCTTGTCCAGGCGCCGCCAACACCCACCCCACCAGGCGATCCCCCAGTTCAAGGGCGCGCCGATTATGTCCCAGGCTCAGCTGGCTTCCCACCCCCCACCGCCACAGGCCCTGCATGAGGATCCATCCCTGGCGCAACCCCGCCCGCTCCTGCAGGAGGATCAAGGGATGGCCTTGCGCGCTCTCCAGCAGGGCCCGTGATCCGGCAGGCAGGGCATTGGACTTTTCCTGTCCCCTCGTGGCAATGAGAGGTGGCATCTCGCTGTAGACGGAACGCAGCTCGCCCAGGTTCTCCTCGGGGCCCAACAGGGGATCGAGCGCCGGCACGCGCGCCGCCCCCTCTGATGCCGTCTGCCAGGGGCCCAGGGCACGCGCCAATGCGGGCTGAAGCGCCCCAAGATCCAGGCCGGCGCCATCCAGCACCAGCATGGGTACGCGTCCGGCCCTGGCGGCCACACGGGCGATCATGTCCCTGCTGCCCCGCCCGGCCAGGGGCCACTGCGCCAGCACCAGCAACGCGGCCTTGTCCACAGCGGCGCGCAGGTCTGCCGGATCCGTGCCCGGCCGTTCGGGCATGGCGAAGAAGAGTTCAAGATCCTCGCGGGCTTCAAGCACCTGGCGCAGAAAGGCCAGATCCTCAGAAGGACGGCCGGCCAATAGCAGCACAGGAAGACGGCCTTCATCCACCATCACCTGCACCTTGCGGCGGTTGTTCTCCAATGTGCGCTCGCCGCCTCCCTCGACCTGAAGCACGGCTTCCAGCGCACGGGGACCCACACGCTCGGCCTTCCATTCAAGGGCCAGTCGGCGCCGACCTCCATCCGCCCCCAGCACAAAGTCCACAGCCGCGCGCTCCACCCCTTCCTCCAGAAGAAGCAGGCGGGCCTTGCGCCCGTTCAGGCCACGGCCCTCCACCTCCACTTCAACAGGCTGCACCTGGCCCTTGCGTACGCGTCGATTCAGATCCATCTGGCGCACCAATGCATCGGCCACCGGGTCCAGCCGCCCGGTGCCCGCCGTCCAGATGCGTGCCGGCAGTGCCTTTGCCCTCTCCAGCGGCCAATCACCCCGGGTGATGTTGCCATCCCCCACCACCACCAGACCTGTCCAATGCTCGCCAGCCAGGGCACGCTCCACCCCGGCCAGGGCGGCGTCCAGATCCGTTTCCACACCGGTGCCGGGCAGGATGGGCTTTTCCTGGTCGTCCAGTTCGCGCAACAAGCCATCGTAGGCGAAGCGCCGCACACGCATGTCGGGAAGAGCGTTTTGCAGGGCGGGCAGCCAGTCCCCGTGGTCCAGGCGACCTTCCAGATGGACCATGCTGGCGCTGTTGTCCAGCAACACGGCCAAAGTGGCGGGCTGGCGTTCCACATCGTTCCAGGCCAGGCGTGGTCCGCACAGCAGGAACAGGAGCAGGGTCCACAGCACCATGCGCAAGGCCAATAGTGCGCGGGATACCAGGAGGGGTGGCGCAGGCTGGCTGTTCCGCTGGCTCCACCAGGCCATGCCCAGGGCCAGGGGCCACAGCAGCAAAGGCCACCAGCGGGCCAGGCTCAAGGAGAGGTCTGTCACCGCCCGTCCTGCTCCGCGCCCTGGCCATGGGAAGCCGCCTCCAGATCGAAGCGCGGCGTGGCATCCTCGGAAAGGGGACTGCGTTCACCGCGCAGCAGGCGGCCGTGGGCGGCCCGGGCAATCATCACGGCGTTGTCCGTGCACCAGGCCAGTGGCGGCAGGGCCAAGGGAAGTCCCAGGGGCGTGCACGCGGCCTCCAGCTGGGTGCGCAGGCGCGTGTTGGCCGCCACTCCCCCCGCCAGCACCAGATGCCGGGCGCCGGTGGTGACCACGGCCTTGAGGGTGCGGGCCATCAGCTGGTCACACACGGCTTGCTCGAAGGAGGCGCAGATATCCGCCAGGTGCTTGTTTCGCCAATCCTCGCTTTGGGCGCGCAGGCTGTGCAAAACGGCGGTTTTCAATCCACTGAAGCTGAAGTCGAATCCTTCCCGACCCGTGAGTGCCCGGGGATAGGCCAAAAAGGCAGCATTGCCCGTGGCGCCCGTGCGGCTGATGGCTGGACCACCCGGCCACCCCAGACCCAGGAGCTTGGCCACTTTGTCGAAGGCCTCGCCGGCGGCATCGTCCATGGTCTGCCCAATAATGCGGTAGCGGCGCGGCGCTTCCATCAGCACCAATTGCGAATGGCCACCGGAGATGACCAGCACCAGACAGGGCAGCAGGGGCTCTTCCCCGTGGGCGAAGTTGGCGTAGATGTGGCCTTCCATGTGGTTCACGCCCAGGAAGGGAAGCCCCCGGGACCAGGCCAGCGCCTTCCCCAGATGATAACCCACCAACAGGCTTCCGGGCAGTCCGGGACCACGCGTGGCGGCCACGGCCTCCAGGGCCTCCACCCCAAGTCCGGCATCCTGCAGGGCGGCCTTCACCACACGGGGCAGGACGCGCAAGTGTTCGCGGCTGGCCAGTTCCGGCACCACGCCTCCCCACCGGCGATGCACCAGTTGCGTGGACACCACGCTGGACAGAACCCGGGCGCCGTCAATGACCGCCGCCGCGCTCTCGTCGCAGGAGCTTTCAATGCCCAGCAGGATCATGGCTGATCCAGGGTGGGAGCGGTGGCTTCCGCCAGACTGTCTGGCGGCGCGGGGGACATCACCGGACGGCGCCCCACCACGCGGAAGCGCGGCGGCGTGGGATCCGTCCACTGGAAGCCCTCCGGCAGGACAATGCGGCATGGCACTTCCGCGGCTTGTTGATCCACCTTGTGCCAGTCCAGAATGGCGGAAATACGCCCCCTTTCAAGTCCGGCCAGTGCGGTCTCGCCACCCACCACCGTCACGCTCAAGGAACGGGGTCGCACACTGAGTGGCGCTGGGAGATTGCGCACCTGCAAGGGGATGCCCGTGAAGCGGCGTTCGGCGCGGCGCTCCACTTGTGCACTCATGCGCACATGCTGATCCTCCTGCTCCAGCTCCAGGGATGGCCAGGGCAACACCAGCTTCAGCTCCTCCTCCACGGGACGCTTCACGCCGGTGATCTCCACGGGCTCGGTGTCGATGTAGTCCAGCGTGTCCAGCACGCTGCGCGGACCACGCACGCGCACGCGCTCCGGCGTGAACTCCGGTGCCATGGCCACCCAACCCTCCGCCGCCTCCAGCCTTCCCCCCAGCCGCACACGCAGGCGGCGGCTTTCCAGGCGGTCCACATCCAGGGGAAGCAGGGCGGGCAGGATGCCCGCAACGCTAAGGTCCACCGCGCCTTCCAGCTCCAGATGCTTGCTGGTGAGGGGAATGCTCTCGCCGCCGCGACCGCCGTCCACATGCAGGCGGCCCTTGCCAAACAGTGCGAAGACCAGAAGGTTGCGCCCCTTGCCGCGAAGCAGCACCTGCGCTTTGTCCGGAGGATCGCTAACCAGCGTGCGGCCTTCGGGCAGGTCTATGTCCACCTGCAAGGGCAGGTCGAACTCCACCTCCATGTCCTGCGCGGTATGCACCAGCACCCAGCACAGGGCGGAAAGCAGCAGCAGAACCAGCTTGACCTGCAGATGGCGGGTCAGGCTGGCCAACAGACGGCTCAGGCGCGCTCCTCGCATGGGTCTCCCGACTTGCTCATCCGTAAACCGCGGCCTTTGCTCAGCCGCCATGCCTTACACAGGCGGATCCCGCGCAGGCGCTGCAGCCCAACAGGCCTCCACACTGGCCGCAGGAACCCTGATTGCCATCATCCTCTTCACGCGGACCCGGCTCCTGAACCCCAGGGGCGTCCAGCAGATGATCCAGCACCCGGGCGCGACCGCGCTCCTCCAGGTTGGCCAAGGCCTCCATGCAGGTGAGGGGGTCAACACAGAGGCAAAGTCGGGTGCCACGCCCTTCCACAATCCGACCCCTGCCCGGCAGGGTCTCCAGGCTTTGGCCGCGCAAGGCGGCCGGCGCAAGGGCATAGAGCAGGCGCACGGGAAAGGCCGCGGCCTCCGGCGCCGACTGGCGGCCATGGCCCAGCAGTTTTCGCAGTTCCGCGGCCAGGCCCTCTTCCAGACGCTCCCCCTCGAAGACCATCAGGCCATGGTCATGGGTGCGCCACATCAGGGCCGCGCGCTCCGGCAGGATGCCGGCACGCTGTCCCGCCATCAAGGCCAGGCGGGCCTGCTCACGGTAATGGGCCGCGGTCATCCTAAGCGATGCGCTCAAGGCCGCCCATGTAGGGCCGCAAGGCCGGCGGCACGGTGATGCCGCCATCGGCGGTCTGCCAGGTTTCCAGCAGGGCCACAATCAGCCGACTGGTGGCCAGGCCGCTGCCGTTCAGCGTGTGCAGGATCTGCGGCTTGCCGCCCTTGTCCTTGAAGCGCATGCTGCCGCGACGGGCCTGGAAATCCGTGAAAGTGCTGCAGGAGCTGCATTCCAGGTAGCGGCCCTCGGCGGGACTCCACACTTCCAGGTCGTAGGTGCGGGCGCTGCTGAAGGACAAGTCACCCGTGCACAGGGCCAGCACACGGTAGTGCAGGCCCAGGCGGCGCAGCACCTCTTCGGCGTGGCCACGCAACTCCTCCAGTGTGCGATCGCTGTCCTCCGGCCGCGTGAACTGCACCAGCTCCACTTTGTTGAACTGGTGCACGCGCAAAAAGCCGCGCACATCCTTGCCGTAGGAACCAGCCTCCCGGCGGAAGCAGGCGCTGTAGCCCGCGTAGCGCACGGGAAGCGACTCGCCGGGCAGCACTTCGTCCCGGTGCAGGTTGGTGATGGGCACTTCGGCGGTGGGGATGGCGAAGAGGTCGTCCTTCACCGCGTGATACATGTCCTCTTCCATCTTGGGAAGCTGCCCGGTGGCGGTCATGCTTTCACGATTGGCCAGGAAGGGCGGGAAGATCTCCGTGTAGCCGTGCTCCAGGGTCTGCAGGTCAAGCATGAAGTTGATGATGGCCCGCTCCAGCCTGGCGCCCGCCCCTTTGTAAACGGGAAAACCGCTGCCGGCAATCTTGGCGCCGCGGGGAAAGTCCAGGATGTCCAGGGCCTCACCCAGCTCCAGGTGGTTGCGCGGCGTGAAGGTGAACACGGGCTTCTCGCCCCAGGAGCCCACCTCCACATTGTCCCGTTCATCGCGACCCACCGGCACGGCGGGATGTGGCGTGTTGGGCAGACGCATGAGGAGATCGTGCTGGCGCTCGTCGATCTCTTTCAAATCCCCATCCACCGCCTTGATGCGGTCGCCCACTTCACGCATGGCGGCAATGCGCGGCGCGGCGTCCTGGCCGGCCTTCTGCGCCTCGGCAATGGCGCGGCTCTCTGTGTTGCGCAGGGCCTTCAGCTTCTCGCTCTCCTGCAGCAGGTTCAGTCGGCGCGCGTCCAGCGCCAGGATCTCATCCAGTTCCAGATTGGGATTCTTGGTGTGCAGGGCGCGCAGCACCTCTTCGGGTGCCTCGCGAATGCGGCGCAGATCCAGCATGGGTCCGTCCTTGGTTGTGGCGCCTGGGGCGCCTGTGAAGGCGCGTCAGCGCCTGTGGCCCGGTAGATTCCCAAGTCCCCCGGGCAGTTCCAACGGGCCGCGAGCCCGCTCCGGCAATCAGTAATCGCTGGTCATGATCATCAGCGGCTTGGCCTCGAAGCGCTCGTAGATGGGCCGCAAACGGTCCGTGGCGTAGAATTTTGCCACATCCACCAGCTTCTTGCTGGCCGTGACCACGCCAATGGGCACATGGTCGTAGCGGCCATTTCGCACGCAGATGAGTCGGCCGTCGCTGCCATCCAGGATGAGGTCCATGGCCAGATTCCCGAAAGCCATGGGGACAATGGAATCCGTGGCATCGGGATCCCCGCAGCGCACCATGTAGCCCAGGCGCTGGTTGATGACATTGATGCGCCGGCCATGGTTGTACTTCACGCTAAGGTCTTTCAAGCGGCTGGACACCATGTCCCCAATGCCGCCCAGCTTCTTGTGGCCGAACATGTCCTGTTCCTGATCCTGGAAGGCCATCTCCTCCATGCCCTTGAAGCGGGCTCCTTCGCTCACCAGCACCACGCTGTATTTGGAAGGGCTGCTGAAACGGTCGGCGGTGAGCAGTTCACAAAGACGCTCGATGTCGAAGACATGTTCGGGGATGACGCAGCGGTTGGCCGCCCCCGCCATGGTGGGAAGCAGGGCCGAATAGCCCGCGTAGCGTCCGAAGACCTCCAGCACCAGAAAGCGTTCGTGGCTGCCCGCGCTGGTGCGCAGGGCATGGGTTAGCTCAATGGTGCGCGTGACGCAGGTGGAGAAGCCGATGCAGTAGTCCGTGCCCGGCACATCGTTGTCCATGGTCTTGGGAATGGCCAGCACCTTCACGCCTTCCCGGTGGAGGCGCACGCCATAGGACAGGGTGTCGTCGCCACCAATGGGCACCAGATGGTCGATGCCCAGCCATTCCAGATTCTTCATCACCTCCGGCGTCAGGTCGTTGGTCTCGGCTCCGTAGCTGTCCAGCAGGTGCTCGGGCACATTGGCGCGCGGCACATGGCTGGGACGGGTGCGGGAGGTGTGCAGAAAGGTACCGCCCGTGCGCCCCACCTTGTTGACGATGTTCTCCGAGAGTTCCACCACGCATTCGCTGTTGTCCGCCTTGGGGTCGCGCACCAGTTCGATGAGGCCCGCCCAGCCCCGGCGGATGCCCAGCACACGATACCCTTCCCGCAAGGCCCTTACGGTCAGGGCGCGGATGGCGGGATTCAGGCCCGGCACATCGCCGCCGCCTGTGAGAATGCCAATGGTTCCCTTGCTTTGCTTCACGACCGTCATGGCATTGTCCTTCCGTTGTACTGGCTCAATGTAGCGCCTGCGCGGGCGCCATTCTCCCGAACCTGGCGGATTGCCGCAGCTGCCCGCCTTCACCACCTTGGTGGGCCCGGTGCGCCGGGTTGTGGGCCGCCCCCCCGACGGCCCAGCCTCCACTGCCATGCAGCTTGCAGAGTGCGCTCCCGCGGGGAGGTGCGCCCTCCTGCCAGGAGATGCCATGACACAGCAGCCTTCACCCCGGTTCATGCCCGAAGCGGCCCTGCGCCCCTGGTGTGCCGTGTTGGGTTCCAGCGCGGAGCTGCTGGATCTGCTGCCCCAGGGCGTGGACCGCTGGCTGGGTCATTCACCGGTCTATCCCTGGGGCTGGGTCTATGGAGGGCGCATTGCCGCCCAAGCCCTGCAGGCTGCGGTGTTGGCCTCGCCTGACGGCTTCGCGCCATCCACTTTCCAGTGCGCCTTTCTGCGTCCCGCCCGGTGCGAGCTGGCGCGGGAGCATTTGGTGGAGCGCCTGGCGGACACGAAGCGCCGTGCCGTGCGCGCCGTACGCGTGGAGCAGGAAGGGCAAGAGGTGGCCCATGTGACCGCCACCCTGGACGCCATCCCGGACGGGCCCGGCGACGGAGTGGATTGCGTGGAGCGGGTGCCGGAAGTGGAGCTGCGCGCGGCACGGGAAGGGCTCTTCCGTGAGGCCCCCTTCCAGGTTGGCTGCTTCACCCGCCAGTTGCTGCAGTCCCGGCCCGGGCGCACGGCCGCGCTCATCACGCTGGACCAGGCTCCCGCCAATGCCCGGGACGCCGCCTGCCTGATGGCCTATGCCGCCGATGATCTGCCCACGGACACGGCACGCTTTCTGTTCGGCACCGAGAGCTATCTGGACGGCCCCGCCACGGCCCTGTGGAGCATGACCGCCACTTACGCCATGCATTTCAGCGCGGCCCCCGTGGGCAGGGCCCTGCTCTTCCACACCAGAGTGAAGGGCATCCTGGATTCCCGGGCCACCATTGAGGGCATGGTGGTGGATGTGGAGAGCGGTCGCGTGGCGGCGCTCTGCCTGCAGCAAGTGATGATGCGCCGCCGCAAAGCGGCTCAGGCGTGAGAGGAGAAGGTCTCATGGAACAGGATAAGCGGGTCGCGAATCTGGGCGAGCTGGGCTGGCAGGGCGAGGATCTGGTGCGCTCCTGGGTGGGTCTTGTGGCGCCCACCCTGGCGGACAAGGCGGGCTCCTTTGTCTTCGGCGACCTCTACAGCCTGAAGCAGCTGCCCCTGGCTTACCGCGAACTGCTCATTGCCTGCATGGTGGCCGCGGGCGGCGGTTTTCCCCAAGGTGCGGTGGAGCATTTCAAGCTGGCCCTTGGGCAAGGCCTTCGTTTGGAAGAGCTGGACGAGGCCTTTGCCCTGCTGGCCGCCTACGCCGGCTTCCCCACCGCCATCGCCACGGCCCAGGCGCTGCAAGGCGCAATGGAAAGCCCACTACCGCCCCAGGCTTGAAGCGGCAGACTTCCCGCTTCGCCAAGTTGTGGCCATGAAAGGGTCCTTCCTGAATCCACCCTCCCTGCAGATCGGCTGCGTCGCATTGCTCCTTGTGTGCGCTGCTGCCCAAGCGCTGGCGGCTCCCTCCTATGGCCTCATCTTCCGCAATGACACGGCGGATGTGGAACGCTTCCTGCGCACCGGCTACGCCCGTGCCCAGGACGACCAGTTGACCGTGTCCGTGGGTGCCAGGCTGGAGGGGCTGGGAAGACAAGGCGCCTGGGACGCGGCTGTGGATCTGCATGTGTTCACACAGCGCCGTGAAGGTCACAGGGTGGATCTGGGCTTGTTCAAAGTGGGGCGAATCTGGAACAGGGGATCGTGGCGCCTGCACGCGGCAGCGGGTGCGGCCGCCGTGGGCAATCTGGGGGGCGAAGCCCTGCAGAACGGCTACCACGAACTCAGCGGCAATGTGGTGCTGGACCTGAACTATCCCGAGGCCTCCACCTTGGATCCCCTCCTGGAGGGGGCCGGAGCTTGGATGCTGTGGAAGGCGGGGCGCGGCGCCGTGGAAGTGCAGGGCAGTGCACTGGCGTGCGCGGCCTTCCAGCGGGAGCGCGCAAGCCTTGCCCTGTCCCAGGTGCTGTGGAAGCAGCTCCAGTTTGAGGCTGCGGCTGGCTGGGTGTGGCACCACGGGCTGTCCGCACCGCTGGAGTCAGGATTTCAAAGCGGTCCCTGTTATGGCGTGCTGGCGGCCTGGCCCTTGCCCAAGCTTGGGAGGCAGGACTCTTCCTTGGAAATCTGCGCCTTCTTCCTGGCCAACGGCGCACGCCAGGATCAAAGCCTGCCCGGACTGGCCCTGCGTTTCGGTCCTGAAGGCAAGAGACAGAGCCACCTGGAACGCGTGGCATGGGGGCCTTGACCTGAGCATGGGCCATCGCCGCTTTGACCACCCACTACGCCAGGTCGAACACCAGGGCCTGCGTGCCGTCCTCCAGACCCTCCAGCTCCAGCAACTCCACTTGGCTTAGTGCCAGAGCATCCCCTTCACGCAGCACTTCGTCCACGCAGCGCAGACTGCCAGTGGCCACCTGCACCCACAGATGGCGACCCGCGGCCACCGGGAGCCGCAAGGTCTGGCCAGGAATGGGATCCGCCACCCACACACGCGCGGCGCTGTGGATGGTCACGGCGCCGTCCCCCTCCGCAGACGCCAATAGCCTAAGACCCGAGGCGTCTTCCGGCAGGGCGCGCTGCTCATAGGAAGGCGCCAGGCCACGCGAGGACGGCAGCAGCCAGATCTGCAGCAGGCGCAGCTCCTCGCCGGGGGAGGGATTCGCCTCGCTGTGGAGGATGCCTGTGCCCGCGCTCATGCGCTGGGCCTCGCCGGGCAGGATGTCCGCCGCATGGCCCAGGCTGTCCTGATGGCGCAGGCGTCCCTTCAGCACCCAGGTGATGATCTCCATGTCCCGGTGGGGATGCATGCCGAAGCCGCGCCCCGCCGCGATGCGGTCATCGTTGATCACGCGCAGGGAACGGAAGCCCATCCAGCGCGTGTCGTGATAATCCGCGAAGGAAAAGCTGTGCCAGGTGTCCAGCCAACCATGGTCGGCATGGCCGCGCTCGGCGGCCGGACGCTTCACTTTCACCATGTCCTCATCCTTGGGCAATCTCCCGCAGGCGGGCCACACGGTCCTCCACGGCGGGATGGGTGGAAAAGAGGCTGGCCATGCGTTTCACCCCGCCCAGCGGATTCATGATGAAGAGGCTGGCGGTGGCCGGCGCGGCATCCGAAGGATGGGCCGCCGTGCCCCGACGCAGCTTCTCCAGGGCGAAGGCCAGACCCATGGGATCACCGGTGATGCGGGCCGCGGTGGCGTCCGCCAGATACTCGCGACTGCGGCTGATGCCCAGCTGGATGAGCGTGGCGGCAATGGGTGCCACAATCAGCATGAGCAGGGACGCCAGGGGGTTGCCGCCCTCCTCATCGTCCCGGCCACCACCAAAGATCATGGCGAACTGACCGGCCTGGGCGATCATGCTCACCGCGGCGGCGATGGTGGCGGCCACCGTGGCCACCAGGATGTCCCGGTTGCGGATGTGCGCCAGCTCGTGTGCAATGACGCCGCGCAGCTCGCGCTCGTCCATAAGCGCCAGCAATCCCTCTGTTACCGCCACCACGCCATGCTGGGGATTGCGCCCCGTGGCGAAGGCATTGGGCTGGGGCTGGGGCAGGATGTAAAGCCTGGGCTCAGGCAGGCCCGCCGCCGCCGACAACTCCTTCACCATGCGACGCAGGGCGGGATGCTCCTGTGGCTCCAACTCCCGGGCGCGGTGCATGGAGAGCACAATCCTGTGGCTGAAAAAGTAGGCGCCCACATTCATGGCCAGGGCCAGCAGGAAGAAGAGGGGCAGGAAGCGCCCGCCCCCGAAGGCTCCGCCAATCCCCACCAGCACCACGCTCAAGGCACCCAGCAGAAAGACCGTGCGCAGCTGGTTGCCGAAGGATCCCGTGCCCCGCAAGTGGGCGCCGGGCATCACATGCGAATCCATTGTGTTCCTTTCGTGTTAGTCGAAGAGGTCGCCCAGGCCTTCCAGCCAGCGGCGGGACTTCAGGCGCTTGTGGCCCTCGTGATGCTCCCGCTTGTCCTCGTGGCGTCCAGAGTGGTCGTGATGCTCATGGCTCCGGTGTCCACCCTCGTCATCGTCATCATCGTGGTGCTTGCGGCTGCGGGAAATGAGCTGCTCCAGCTCCCCCTTGTCCAGCCAGATTCCGTGGCACTGGGGACATGCGTCCACGCGGATCCCCTCGCGACTGAATTCTCCCAGAATCGCATCGGTGCATCGCGGGCATTTCATCGTGCCTCCCTCCCTGTTTTCAACAAGCGTCCCTCCTCGCGCAAGCGCTCCAGGTGGCGCACCAGATTGCGCGCCGCCCGGTCCAGGGCCCTGTCCACCGCCACCCGGCAGTGGGTGTCCCCCTCCTCCACATGCAGGCTGTCGCCAGCCTCCAGCTTCAACTCCACCCGACAACGCAAATCCTTCCCGCCCTTGGGCCCGTTCTCATCCTCCAGCATGACCAGGACA
>CAIWAD010000041.1 GCA_903910645.1 uncultured bacterium
ACCCGGAAATCGGGAAAGTGGGCAGGGATATGAAAAAGGGGGGCCGAAGCCCCCCAATTCCAGGTTGAAACCCCATTGGGCCTCAGAACATTTCCGTGGGCGTGTTCACATGCATGTTGCCGGTGGACTGGATGTTGCTCTCCAGAATCTGGCTACCGATGCGATTGGCTTCCCGACATACCTTGATAAAGCAGGACCAGTGATAATCACCTTCCAAACCGTGCTGGGTGGACCGATACTTGACGTCGCTTTCCTTGATCTCCCGACTGCAGGACTTGCAGGCCATGCATCACCTCGCTGGATTGGTGAGAATTCGCTGAAAAATGAGCCGCAAGAGTAATGCCCTGCTTCCGAAAAAGCAAGCCTTTTCTGAGTGGATTGCGGGTGTGCCGTGAAATTTCCAGTTGGCGTTAGGTGTTTTTGAAGTGGTTGACCTTCAATTATTTATGAAATGTCTCAAAGCTGATGAATGAGTGCCTTCGCCGGGCATGGAGCCCTCCCTGTTAAGCGTATGTGGTGTTTTCTGGAAGGGGTGAAGGCCTTAAGTGATTGGCCCTTCACCAACTCGGCTCCATGTGATCCCCGTCACATTTGGCCCTTGTCAATCATCACAATTCCACCCCACCACCCTGGGCATCTTCTTTCATCGCCACCGCGAAAAGGGGAATCCGCCTTGGGGCGGGCAGAGGCGGGCCCATCGGGGCCCGCCTCTTTCTTTTCCGTCAGAACCGGGCTGCCTTGGCGGCCACCCTGCGCCTTCCGTACCTTGGGCCGCGGCTGGCTTGTGTCAGCTCAAGGGCCCATAGCTCAGTTGGTCAGAGCACGCGACTCATAATCGCAGGGTCGGGGGTTCAAGTCCCTCTGGGCCTATCCTGTTCATCCGCTTCGACTTGCCCGCCCTTTGTAAGTTGTCGCCCCAGTCTTCCATGGAGTCGCCGGATGCCCAAGGGCCTTGCGCCAATCCTCTTGCTTGCCCTGGTGCTGGCCCATCCTTCACCCGGGAGTCCGGCGTCCCCAGCCTCTGTGTGGTGGCTGGATTCCCTTGCCGGAAAGCTGTCCCTGGTGTCCCAGCCGCTGGGCTTTCCCACGAATCGTCCCACACTTCCCGCCACCCAGGAAGAAGCTCTGGATGTCCTGTGCCGCCTGGATTCCGGGCTTCCCCTGTACGCGGACGCCACGGTGCTGGAATTGGCGCGCTGGTATGCCGGTCCGGGCTGGGAATCCTGGCTTCAGCTTCGCCGAGCCGCTCGTCCCGCCATGGAGGAAGCAACGCGTGAGTTGGAGAAGCGCCAACTGCCGCAGATGCTCTCCCTGTTGCCCCTGGCCCTTGGCGGGCACCCCCTGGCTGGCACGCCCTTCGCCCAGGCCGGTCCCTGGCGCCTGGATCTTGCTTCAGCCCTGCACCATGGGCTGTGCGTGGATGCCCAGCGCGATGACCGCCGCAGTGTGGAAAAATCCACCCGCGCGGCGCTGGACCGCTTGCAGGAGCTGCAGTTGGCCTGGGATGGCGACTGGAACTCCACACTGGTGGCCTTTCTTTGCGGGCCGGCCAATCTGTCCCGTGCCCAGGCCCATTGCGGCGCGGATGCTGATTTGGAAGTTCTTGCACAGGCGGTGGCCACGCCGGAGCGCCACATCCTGCCGCTTTTCATGGCCTTTGTATTGTTGGAGACCTCTTGTCCGGAAGCACGCCATTGGCCCGCCCTTGCCCTTGCGGTGGAGAAGCCGGCCTCCTTGTCTGGTGAAAGCGCCGCGCCGGCGGCTTCCATTTCCACACCCCGCGTTGAAGCTCTTCCGGATAGCCCGGCTCCAGCCCGCCAGCGGGTTGTTGTGAAAAGCGGTGACACCCTGGAGGGACTGGCTCGGCGTCATGGAATCAGCATCCGGCACTTGAAGCAGTGGAATGGGCTGCGCCACGACTTGATCCGCCCGGGGCAGCGCCTTTTCCTTTCATCCGGCAAAGCAACAGAATCAGCCCGCCCCGCCTCGCCAGAGCGCGATTCCCAGGCAGAAGCAGGCGAGGGGCGCTTGAATGATCGCAAGGGGAAGGCCACATTCCGTTGGTACACGGTGCGCCCGGGGGACACGCTTTATGATATCGCCGCCGCCCACCCGGGAGTCCGCGTGAAGGACATCTTGGCTTTGAACAGGATCTCGGCAACAATTCAACCAGGACAGCGCATTCGCATCCCCCTTCCATGAAGCCCATCCATACCCTCGCCTTTCTCACTTCCGTGCTCGTGGTGCTGGCTTTCGTCGGTTGGCTGATGCCACGCGACGGCCTTGCCGTGGCTGGCCTGACCGTGCGCTTCCCCGCGCCCCAGGACCTGATGCGCCGACCCGAGGCGCCCAAGGTGGACATGGACGCCATCCTGGCCCTGGCGACGGACGAAGAGAAGGGCAGCGGCCCCGCCCCCGCCAAGGCCATTGAGCAGCTGGACGCGCGTTCCGTGCTCCACTATCCCAATGGCGACCATCGCGCCCTGCACGGCATTTTCGCCGCGCTGGAGAAGGCCTCAGGCCGTTCTCGCCCCTTGCGCGTCATCCATTACGGCGACTCGCAGATTGAGGGCGACCGCATCACTTCCTACTTGCGCAACAAGCTGCAGGCGCGCTTCGGTGGCGGCGGTCCTGGCCTGGTGGCCGTGGTGGATCCCGTTCCCTCGTTCACCGTGAAGCGCCAGCACAGCAGCAATTGGGGCCGTTTCAGTGTGATGAAGTACCGCAATCTGCCCGGCGGCCAGAACCGCTTCGGCGCCATGTCGGTTTTCTCACGCTACACGCCAGTGCTGGAGCCTGGCGCGCCACCGGATTCCGTGGCACAGACCGCCACCTTCTCGCTGAAACCGCTGGCCAAGGGCTTCAAGACACTGAAGAACATCCAGGTGGCCCGGCTCTACTACGGCTGGCATCGGGCACCGGTGGAGTTGTCGCTGGCCGGTGACGGGCATGTGCTCACCCACGAGGTGGTGCCGCCCGCCGATCACCTGCTCATCCGCGAGTGGCGTTTCGAGCGCCCGCCCTCCAGCGTGCAGCTTACCCTGCATGGGCCAGACAGTCCGGATATCTACGGCCTCTCGTTGGAGAGTCGTGGCGGCGTGTGCGTGGACAACATTGGTACGCGCGGAGCGGCGGGCTATGAGTTTGGCCGCAGCAACCAGGCCCTGCTTCAGCGCATGTATGACGACCTGGATGTTGGCCTGCTCATCCTGCAGTATGGCGGAAATGTGGTCCCCGGCATGAAGAGCGCCAAAATGGCCAACCGCTATGGGCAGGATCTGGGCAAGCAGATTGCGCGCTTCCGCAAGATGATCCCCGGCGTGAGCATTATTGTCATCGGCCCCGGCGACATGGCCACCAAGGTGGGCGACCGTTACGAGACGCGGCCCTGGCTGGAGGATGTGAACCGCAGCCTGCGCGAACAGGCCCTGGCCCAGGGCGCCGTCTACTGGGACATGTACGCGGCCATGGGCGGCCGCAACAGCATGGTGAGCTGGGTGGCGGCGGATCCGCCGCTGGCGGCCACGGACTACACGCATTTCAGCCCGCGCGGCTCGCGCAAGGTGGGCGAACTCTTCTGGAA
>CAIWAD010000042.1 GCA_903910645.1 uncultured bacterium
ACGGGGGATTGCTCATCGCCGATGACTTCCATGGGAAGACGATGCCCCAGCGCCTGTTGGGCAAGCAGGGCCAATCGGCCATCGCCGGCTGGATCAAGTTGAAGATGTGACGCCTGGCAGGACATGCGTTCACTTGTCATGGCGCAACCCACCGGCGTGGGCTGCCCCGTTCCCGCCAGCACCAGCACACGGTCACCCAGTTCCTGCAGGCGGACAGAGAAGGCCAGCAGCCTGGCCCGATCACGCCTGGCCCCCTCCAGCACCAGCCGCAGGTGATCGGCATGCTGGCCTTCGTCTCCCAGGGCGTCCTCCGGCCAATGATTGAAGCGAAGGGGATCGCGCTCCTGTCCTTGGCCATCGCGCAGCAAGCCGTAGCCCGGCACGGGCAGCAGGCGGTAAAGGGAAGGCAGACTGCGCACCAGGTGGCCATAGGCCCTTCCTGTGGCATCGGCGCCATCCGCCTCGCGATCACATCCGCTCAACAGGACATGCAAAATATCCAGGGCGCCACCGAAAGCCGGCGCCACCAACACCAGGCGTCGAATGCGCTCCAACGGCAACGCGCCACCCATCACCAGCTCGCACAGCACATGCAGGCCCATGCTGTGCAGCACCACGTCCATGGTGTTGTGGGGAAGCTCTTCTGCCAGCATGGAGGCCACACGGCCGGGTTCAAGACGCCAATCCCAGGCCGGGGCATGCAGTCCGCCCCGCTGATTGGCCCACTCCAGGAAGGGCCCGTACACTTCGGGCTCCAGATCCAAGGGGTAAACTGGAAGGGTGGGGTCCGCCGGCCGCAAGGTGCCGTCCGCGTCGTGCAACAAAGCAAGCAAAGGCGCACGGGGATGGGCCTCGTCCGCCAACTGCCAGATGATTTCCGGACCGGTCTCTGTCTCCACGGCCAAGCGGGAGCCGCGGATACCGTGCAGGAAAAGAAGGGGAAGTCGCTCACTCATGGGGCAAGTGTGGCGAAATCCCCCCTGCGGGCCAATGCCGGATCCGTTGAGGCGGCAGGCTACCAGTCCTCCTCGCCCGATCCCAGCAATTCCTGCGTGCGTTCATTGATCAGCTGATCGCGACGCTCCGTCCTGCGGGACAGGCTGCCCTCCAGCTCCTGCAGACGGCGGCGCAGATCCGCCACCTCCGCCTCCTTCAGCTTTTGCCGAAGGTCAAAGGATTTGCGCACAGCCTCGCGCAGCTGCTTTTCCGCTTCCTGGCGCTCCCGGCTTCCCGCAGCGAGTCCGCGCGCTTCACGCGCCAGGCGCTGCAGCTCATCCCGCAATCGCATTTCATCCAGCTGAACCTGGAAGGCGGAGGGATCCCGCTCCTTCAGTTCAAGCAGGCGGCGCACTTCCTGGGCCAGTTCCTGCCGCTTGCGCTTGAAGAGCTCCGGGTTGCCGCGTTTCAACTGGTTCAAGCGCGCGGCCTTCTCCGGGAAGTGCTCTCGGATGAAGCGCACCACCTCGTCCTTGTTCTCCTGCTGCTGCTCCGTCAGCTCCTTGGACTGTCGGGGGGGCCTTGGCGGCTGGGGAGGGCGCGCCTCCGCCGCCGACACCAGCAGACAGGACAAGACGAACACGGCGGGAAAACCCGTCCAAACCATGCGATATCCATTCATCAGAAGGCCTCCAATTCCTGGGACAGGTTCTCCATGTGCAGACGCAGTTCATCCGCCTCTGTCAAGTTCCCGTCCAAGTCCACAGAAAGGTCCTCGGCCAGAAGCTGCTGGACCCGCTCCAGACGCGCAGCCACTTCTTGAGGCATGCTGTCGAATTCTTCCTCCACCACCAGCCCATCAGCCCACGAGGATCCATGAAGGGAGCCCTGCATTTCCCGAGGCTCCAGCAGGGTTCCCAGGGACACAAGCAGCAGGGCCGCCGCCACACCCGCCATGGCCGACCAGCGTGCCGAACGGCTGCTGCGCGGTTGATAGTCCGCCACGCCCTCCTGCCGCAGGCGGGCCAGGGTGCGGGAGGTCAACCCAGTAGGAAGCTCGGCCTCAGGCACCGGACGCCACGCCGCTTCCAGCACTTCAAGATCCTGGCCCAAGTCTCTTGGCAGGGCCTCCGAATCCTTCCCAAGCTCACTCATGATGCCCTCTTGCGGAAAAATAGCGGCGAATGCTTTTCACGGCGCGATGCATGCGTGGCAACACGGTGCCGATGGGTGCGCCTTGCACATCCGCGATCTCTTGAAAACTCATGCCGGCCTCCAGTCTCAAGAGCACCACCACCCGCTGGGTCTCGGGCAGCTGGTCAATGGCCTCATGGAGCAGGTCCTCACGCCGACCTTCCGCCAGCCTCCACTCTGGACAGGACTCCAGGCTGGCCGGCAGACGCTCGTCCAAGGCCTGTTCCCCATCGTCTTCTTCGTAGAAGTGCAGTCGGCGGTTGCGCGCTCGGGCGTGATCAATGGCCAGCCGCGAGGCCACGGTGAACAGGAGGGATTTGAAGTGATCCCGCTCTTCGTAGCGCGGCAGGGCGCCCATCACCTTCACCCAGGTGTCCTGGAAAAGATCCTCCGCGTCCGCCTGCTGACCCGTGTGTTTCAGAAGATAGCCGTACAGGGGACGCCGCCATTGCTCAATCAACCGGGCCAGGGCCCAGCCATGTCCAGCGCGCCAGGCCCGGATGAGTTCAGCGTCCGTCATTGGCCATGGAACGGAATCGCACCTGCATTATTTCCTGTTGGATGGGTGGGACTTGGCCACATCACGGGCGCCCTTGCCCCGGCCATGGAGAGGTTTCAAGCTGTTCTTGCGGACAATCCCCCTAGGCGCCGCGAAGTTTCCGAAAGATCGACCGCAATCAGCACGAGCTCCCGAAATGGCCAAGGCGGACGAGTGTCCATCAAGGAGCCGCGTACCATGCCGCCGTGCGGCCCACGGCAGCTTGGGAATCGGCGGCCGGGCGCCAGCCAGCAGCCTTCATGCGCTCCATGGAGGAATAATAGCCGCTGGTGCCGAAGCCGCGGGCAATTTCCCTGCTGAAGGGGAAGCCCAGGCCCCAGCCGCGCACCACATCTCCCACGGCGCCCAAGCCGACCAACAGGGGCCAGGGCAGGGACAGAATGACGGGGCTTCGCCCGTAGGCCTCTGCGATCCACTCCTGCATGGCGGCCATGGTGGGGCAGGGATCGTCGCGCAACATCCAGGTATCCGCATTGGGTGGCAGGGCAAGGGGCTGGCCTTGTGGCACACGGCCCTCCGACAGCGCCCGCGTGGCCAGCCACAGCATGGCACGCACCAGCTCTTCCCGGGACATCACATTGAAGAAGTTCCGGCCCGCGCCGCGACGGAAAAACACCGAGCCCCGCATGAGGCGGAAGATTTTGGAGGCGGAGCTGTGCGAATTGGCGCCGGGCCCGTAGATCACTGGCGGCCGCAGCACTTGCACGCGCAGGCCTTCCAGCTGGGCCAGGGCTTGCTCCGCCAGCGCCTTGCTTTCGCCATACAAGGAGGCGGGCTTGAAGGGGCTGCCCTCGTGCAGGGGCTCAACCTCGCTGCCTTCAGGGCCATTGGCGCTCACGCTGCTGATGAACTGGAACAGGGCCGCGCCGGCATCCCGCGACGCCAGGGCCAGGACGCGCACCGACTCGGTGTTGGCGCGCAGGTATTGGTCGCGATCCGCCTTGGCGTTGCCCAGCAGAGCCGCGCAGTGGAAGACCACATCCCCCTCCTTCAGGCCAGCTGGCGCCTGGGGATCCTGCAAGTCGAAATGGCCGCATTGGACTTCTGCGGGCAGGGTGCTGGCCATGTGGCCGGGATCCCGTCCCAGGGCCAGCACCTGGTGGCCCTCCTTGAGCAAGGCCTGCACAAGAGCGCCGCCCAGGAAGCCGGTGGCTCCCGTCACCACTGCGCGCATGATTCCTCCCGCCCTTGGATGGCCGTGATGCCTACTTCTTGACCGCGCGCGTCCTGGTTGAAGCGCTGCGGGGCTTGGCCGCCTTCACCGGCTCGGGCAGGGCAAGCGCCTTCAGGTAGCGCGCTTTGGTGGCCATGGCGGCCTCGATGTCCCGGGGCTCGCGGGGAATGTCGTCCGTCAGCACGCGATGCCCGGTGGCAGTGACCAGCACATCGTCCTCAATGCGGATGCCCATGCCGCGCAGCGGCTGCGGAACTCTCTTGTCATCGGCGCCCAGGTAAAGGCCCGGTTCCACGGTGATCACCATGCCCTCCTCCAGACGGCGCGGCTCCACATCCAGGGCATAGTCGCCCGTGTCGTGCACATCCAGTCCCAGCCAGTGGGAGGTGCCGTGGGGGAACCAAGGACGGAAGGCGCCCTTGGACACCAGTGTCTTCAGTTTGCCTTTGAGGATGCCCAACTCCAGCAGGCCCTCAGTGATGGCAATGGTGGCCGCGCCGTGCACCTCGTCGATGGTGACGCCCGGGCGCACCGTGTCCACCGCGGCCTTGTGCGCCTTGAGCACCACGCGGTAGACCTGCTCCTGTCGCTTGGTGAAGCGCCCGTCCACGGGAATGGTGCGCGTCACATCGGCGGCATAGAAGCCCATTTCCGCCCCGGCGTCGAAGAGCACCAGCTCGCCCTTCTTCAACCGGTCGCGGCAGCTCACATAGTGCAGCGTGCAGGCATTTGCCCCCGCTGCGACAATGGTTTCGAAGGCCCAGTCGCCACCATGGATGCCATAGATGAAGGGGAAGACGGCGCGCAACTGGTACTCGGCAAGGCCCGGCTTGGTCAGGCGATACACCTCGCGAAAAGCTTCGCCCGTCACCTTGGCGGCCTTCTCCATCCAGGCCAGCTCCGCCGCGCTCTTGCGCAACCGCAACTCGCCCGTCACGCGCCTCACATCCCGGATTTCGCCAGGCAAGGGCCCCGGCTGGCGCCGCTTGCGCACCAGGCGATTGAGCGCGCCCAGCACCTGGCTCTGCAGACTTCCCCCATCCAGAGGCAGGAAGAGCCGGTCATGCCCTTTCAGCAAGTCGTCCAGCTTGACGGGGAACTCCTCCAGAGCCCAGGCCTCCGTGGCCCCCAGCTCCTTCACCGCGCCCTCAGGCCCCAAACGGCGACCCGTCCACAGCTCCATGCTGGGATCCTTGGGCCGCACGAAAAGCAGGAAGCGCCGCGTATTGCCACTGCGCTGGAACACGGCGATGGCATCCGGCTCATCCAGCCCTGTCAGATGCCAAAAGGCGCTCTCTGGACGATAGCGGTACTCCGTGTCGCTGTTGCGGGCCAGTTCCGGCGTGGCGCCCAGGATGGCAATGCCATCCTCCATGGCGTCGAAGAAGCGCTCGCGAAAGGTCTGATGCATTGCGTCCCCCCCTCTAACAGCCCGCCCGGATCTCCACGATGCCGGACACTTCCTTGATCAGCCGCGCGTAATGGATGGAGGCGCCGGCGGCCAGGTAGCGGCGCTCGTACTCAGTCTTGAAATCCCGCAGCCCGCCCGCCATGGCTTCGTGGACACCATGCAGGTCCCGCCCGTGCTCCGCCAGCTTCAGGTGGCGGGGAAGGCTGGACAAGAGTTCCTCGTAGCAATCCGGCTGGTCGCTGCGGAAGAGCAGCTCGCCACCCGGGGCAAGCAGCTCCTGGTGGATGCGCAGGAAGCTCTCGCCAAACATGCGTCGCGCACGGTACATGTGGGAGGGCCAGGGATCGGGAAAGTTCAGGTAGATGCGCTGCACCTCGCCCGGGGCGAACACCGACAGCAACACTTCCCCCGCCAAATTCAACACCACAAAGGGTCGGCGGGCCTTACGGCGGATCTTCTCCCGCGCCGTGACACAACGGTCGGGCTTCAGCTCCACGCCCACATAGTTCACACGATTCTCCCGGGCGGCCAAATCGGCCAGGAAGCGGCCGCGGCCCATGCCCAACTCCAGATGGAGAGGGGCCTGCCCGTCCAGGCTCTGCGCCCAGCTTCCCCTGCGGGCGCGCATTTCGCCCAGGTCCGTGAGGATCTCGCCCGGATGGGCGAAAACCTCGCGCTTCAGTGATCCTTTTACCCGGCTGCGGCCCACACCCATCCCCTTCTCTTTCACAATCCGCGGGGCCAAGCTATCAATTCACCCGTCCCGGCACCGCCTTTCCCCAGCATCCTACCTTGTGTCCATGAAGCTTCGCGACATCATCACCTCCCGCATGACCCGCCTGCGCGCCTGGCTGAGGGCCCACGAAAACTCCGAGTACGGCCTGACCCTCTTCTACAGCAGCATCATCGGACTGGGTGCGGGTCTTTTGGGCGCCTTCTTCCACCGCCTCATGAGCGGCTTCCAGTACCTCTTCTTCCAGTGCGGGGAAGAATCCTTCAGCCAGCTGACCTGGCCCTTTCTGCTCTTCATCCCCATCCTGGGCGGCGGTCTGCAGGCCCTGCTGGCCCACCACCTGCCGGACATCGCCTCACGCAAAGGCGTGGTGGAGGTGATGAAGTCCCTCAAGCGCGGCGACGGCATCATCGAGCCCCGCACCACGCTCTTCCACTTCTTCGCTCCCGCCCTGAACATTGGCACCGGCGGCAGCGTGGGACCGGAGGGCCCCGCCGTTCAGTTCGGCGCCGGCGTGGCGTCCTGGCTGGGACAGCTCTTCCATGTGTCGCCCGCCCGCCTGAAAGTAATGGCCGCCGCCGGCGCGGGGGCCGCCATCAGCGCCATGTTCAACGCGCCCCTGGGTGGAGTCTTTTTCACCCTGGAAATCATCCTCCTCAATGATTTGAAGGATGTCACCTTCGGCGTGCTCATCATGGCCTCCGTGGTGGCCAATGTGGTCAGCCGCACCCTTACCGGACACCACGATGTCTTCGCCATCCCGGAATTCGCCGTGCCGGGAGGCGCGCTGCTGCCCTGGTTCTTGCTGCTGGGCGTGTTGGGAGGAGGAATCAGCGTCGTCTTCAGCCGATGGTCCAGTTTCCTGGCCCGTCTGGTTTGGGGACGCCTGCGCAGCTGGCCGCGCTGGATCTTCCCGCCCCTGAGCGGACTCTTGCTGGGTCTGGTGGCCCTGCGACTTCCCCAGGTGCTGGGGGTGGGCTACCACGGCATCAACCAGTTGCTGGCGGGCGATTTTCCCATCACCATCGCCCTGCTGTTGATGGCGCTGAAACTCCTGCTCACGGCTCTCAACCTGGAGTTTGGCGGTTTTGGCGGCATCATCGCACCCAGCCTTTTCATGGGCGCCATGCTGGGCGGCGCGCTGGGACTGATGCTCGTGCAGCTGGGCATCTTCTCCGACCCGGTGATTTTCATCCTGGCGGGCATGGGAACAGTGCTGGCAGGTGTCAACGGCATTCCCCTCACCGCCTTCCTGCTTCTCATTGAAATGACCGGCAACTACGAGCTCACCCTGCCGCTCATGGTCAGTGTCAGTGCCTCCACGCTGGTGATCCAGCTGCTCATCAAGGATCGCTCCCTTTATCTCTACAAGCTGCGCAAGGCCAACCTGCTGGAGGAGGGCGGCGCTGTCTCCCGCCTGTCCAGCCGCAGCGTGGCGGAACTGATGGATCCCCGTCGCCCCATGGTGCCCGCGTCCGCCGTGCTGGGCGACATCCTGCCCGCCTTCAGCGAGCACGATGTGAAGGATCTGGTGGCGGTGGATGAGGATGGCAGCGTGAAGGGTCTGGTGGACTTCGCCGATCTGCGCTTCATCCTGGGCCAGGAGAAGGCCTTGCACATCATCCGCGTGAAGGAGGTGGTGCGCCCCGTGCCCCGGCTGCTGCCGGAGAATTCACTTGCGGAGGCGGCCGCTCTGCTGGAGCGGTGCAGCGCGGAATACCTGCCGGTGCAGGATGTCGAAGGCCACCTGTGCGGCATAGTGTTCCGGGGCCGACTGGAGCGTGAAATGAACCGGGCCCTGCGCGAGGGCCAACTGGAAGGCAAGGAATCCTGGGTGTTCAAGTGAGCCAAGGGGGCCATTGATGGAACAACATCTGCTGGTGCGTCCCGAGCACCTGAACCAGTACGGCTTCCTTTTCGGCGGCTACCTGCTCATGTGGGTGGACGAAACCGCGTGGATCGCCGCCAGCCTGGACTTCCCCGGTTGTCGCTTCGTCACCGTGGCCATGAACCGGGTGGAATTCCGCCACAATGTGCGGTCTGGCAGTTTGCTGAAGCTGGACATCCAGGCCATCCGCCAGGGCCGCACCAGCGTGGATTACGAGGTGCGCGTCTCCCGCGCCGGCAGTGAGGGCGCCAGCCCGGGCGGCCAGAGCGGCGGCGCGGCCATTGGCGAGGAGATCTTCGCCACCACGGTCACTTTCGTGCGTGTGAACGGGGAAGGACAGAAGCAGGCGCTGCCGTCATCCTAAGGCTCAGGCCTCGTCCTGGCTGCGCCAGTCCCCGTTGAACACCTGGCCGTGCTGGGCGCGCAACCGGGCTTCCTCCACCCCTCGCCCCAGTTTGTGGTAAAGGAAAATCCCCAGACCACTCGAGACGCCCGTTCCCGCGAAAAGCAGGAAGAAGGCCAGCATGGCCAGCAGGGAATTGCGCGTGGGCTCCGCCAGCAGCATCAGCACCGTGAAGAGCAGGTAGGCCAGGAATGCGCCTCCAGCAAAGGCGGCCAGTCCCGCCAGCGCGCACCACAAAGGGGGACGCGGCGCCCGTGGCGGTCGCGTGGCCTCCAGCGGATCCAGCTCAGTCATGACCGCCTCCATCACCCGGGGACCGCCGATTCTTCTTCACCTGGGAATTGCGCCGCTTGTCGGACAGGATGCGCTCCTTCACCCGCCTCAGGCGCGTGTGCCGCGTCACGCGGGGAATGGCCACCCGGGAGGCGGCTTCCAGGCGCTGGGCCAACCGCTCCAGCGCCAGCTCAAGATTCTGGTGCTGGCTGCGCGTCTCGTCGCACACCACACGCAGACCGCTGGGCAGGTGCAGCACATCCACCCGGCTCTCGGTGACATTGCGATGCTGTCCGCCAGGCCCGGAGCCCCGTGAGCGCCGCACCAGGCAATCCCGCAGCAGTTCCGCCAGCTCTTCCCTCACCGCGTGGGCTTCTCCCCGATCTCCTTCAGCAGCTCAGCCACCGCGGCTTCCAGCTGAAGGTCCCGCCCCGCCTCCACCGTACCCGGCGCGTTGTCTACGCGGATGTCCGGTTCCAGCTGATGGTTCTCCAGGAACAGGCCGGACTCGTCGCGCAGGCCCACTTCGGGAATGCCGAAGACCAGACCTCCGCCCATCAGGCCCTCCCACCACACGCTGGTGCCTGTGCCCGCCACCGGCATGCCCACCAGCTTGCCCAGCTGGTTGAACTTGTAGGCGAAAGGAAAGCAGTGGGCGTCGCTGTAGTTGGATTCATTCATGATGACGATGGAAGGCCTCAGCCAGTTCTGCCAGGGCTCCTCGCCCAGCTCGTGGCCGTCCGGCCGCACCACATTGCGGAAGACACGCGTTCCGCCCAGGAACATGATCAGCTCGTTGGTAAGGTTGCCGCCACCGTTGTAACGGCTGTCCACCACCAGCGCCTCCTTGTCCGCGCAGCGTCCCAGTGCTTCGTGCACCAGGCGGCGATAGGATCCGCCGTCCATGCTTGCCACATGCACATAGCCCAGGCGCCCTTTGGACAAACGCTCCACTTCGGCGGCATTGCGATCCACCCAGCGCTGGTAGTGCAGCTGCTGGCGCTGGCCGCCGTCGCCGGCCTTCACCACCTCGTCGTAGGCCTTGCCCTTGGCATCCCGCAGACTGAGGCGCAGGCGGTCGCCCGCGCGGCGATTCAATCCCTGCCAGGCGACATCCCGGCCGCCCACCGGCCTGCCCTCCACCTGAAGCAGCACATCCCCCACCGCGATGCGGCTGGTGCTGCGGGCGCAAGGGCCCTGGGGCAGTATTTCCAGGATGCGCCAGCCTTCGCCCTGCCAGGCGGGATCGAAGAGCAGGCCCAGATCCGCCGTGGCATCGCCATCCTCCGCCCCGCGTGACACAAAGCAGCCGGTGTGGGAGGCATTGAGTTCGCCCAGCAGCTCAGACATGCACTCGGCGAAATCGCGGTCGTGGTCCAGGGCCGGCAGATAGCGGCGATAAATCCGGCCAAGTCCTTCCCAATCCACACCGTGCAAATGCTGGTCGTAGAATTTCTCGCGCACTTGCCGCCAGATGTGGTCGAACTGGTACTCCCACTCCTTGTCCTGGTGCAGGGTCATCTCCGGCCTGGTGGCCACATCCTCAGGCGATGCATCCGCCAGCTTGAAGGCCATGATGCGACCGCCCGGCGCCAGGATGTAGAGCGCCTCGTCCGTCTGCCCCACAAAGGAGCCGTGATCCAGCTCCAGTTCTCCCAGCAAGGTGCTCTCGCCCTTGCGCAGCTTGGTTTCGTACAAGTTGAAGCCCTTGGTGTGGGCGGCCAGGGTGTAAAGGGTCTCACCGTCCTTGCTCAGGATGAAGTCCGCCAGCACGGCCGATGTGGTGCTCAGGCGGCGCACGCGGCGATCAATGCCCGCCAGCTCCACCTCCACATGAACAGAGTCCTCCGTGGCTTCCAGATCCTCGTCCTTGTGGCCCTTGCGCCCGGGCTTCTCCTCTTCAGCCACCTTGGCCAGACTGTCCGCCTCATTGAAACTCTGCAGTTCCTCCTCGTCCATGGTGAACCACTCGTGACCCGCCTTGGACAGCCCCAACAGGTAGACATCCTCCTGGCCTCCCCAGCCGCCCTGGCTCTTCATGCCCTGGCGGTCGCCCCGGAAAAGCACGGCCTTGCCATTGGCCGCCCAGCGGGGCTCGTAGTCCTCGAAGCCGCTCTGGCTGATGTTCGTCCACTGGCCTCCCGCGGCGGGCACCAGCCCCACCTCGCTGGACCAGCGCCCCTTGTCAGGGAAATGGAAGGTGAACCATTTGCTGTCCGGCGACCAGGCGAAAGCCTGATCCCCGTCCACATAGCTGTAACCCAGGCGCTCGGGCAGCACCACGCGCACGGCCTTGCTCTTCAGATTCAGGACGCGCAGCTCCGTGCGCCGCGCCAGGAAGGCCAATTCCTTCCCATCGGGCGACAGGCGTGGCTGGAAGCAGTCATCAGGCCCGTCCACCAGGCAATCCTCGGTGATGAGGGCGGCGGTGGTGAAGTGCAGGTCCTCTTTGCGGCCCAGCTGGCTGCGGTAGATGCGCCAGCAGCCCTTGCGCTCCCCGGCGTAGACCAAACTGCGCCCGTCCGGGCCGAAGCTAAGGCCGCGCTCCTGCTCCGGCGTGTCCGTGATGCGGCGCGTGGTGCCGTGGGCCACGCTGGACACGAAGACCTCTCCATGGGCAATGAACGCCATCTCCTTGCCGTCCGGGGACAGCAGTGCCTCGCTGATCTCCCCGTCCAGGGGCAGGTTCACCGGGTGGGAGGCGCGGGTGTCCGCGCCCAATTCCACTTGCAGCTTGCGAGGCTGACCGCCCTCACGCAGCGTCCACAGCGCGCCGCCCTGGGTGTAGCACAACAGGCCATCGCGGCTGATGCCCAGGCCGCGCACGGGCTCTTGCTTGTGGAAGCTGATCTGGCGCGCCGGGCCGTCCACCTCCCCGGCGAAAATGTTCAGGCAGCTGTCCCGCTCGCTGATGAAATAGAAGCCACCCTGCGGCCGCCACACGGGTTCGCGATCCTCGCCGGCGAAGCGCGTGGCCTGCACCTGGCTGCCGTCGGGCTTGCGCAACCAGATTTCGCGCGCCGCCGAGCTGGTGTGGTGCTTGCGGAATTCATCCTCATAGGAGATGACGCGCTCGTAGAGCCAGCCCTGTGCTCCCACGGCCACCTCTTCCGCGGCCAACAGGTTCTCATTACGCAGCTCGCCCGTCTCCACATCCACGCTGTAAAGTTCGCCAGGCCAGCCGGAGGGCGCCTGACGGCTGCCGGGCAGTCCACTGCGTCCGCTGGTGAACAGCACGCGGCGGCCATCGGGCAGGAAGTCCCAGGGATGATCCCCCGAGCTGTGGAAGGTGAGGCGGGTCTCCGGGCCGCCTTCCGCCGGCACGCGGAAGAGATCGTAGTTGCCGTGGCGGTCGGAGGCGTAAACCAGGGTTTTCCCATCGGGGGACCACACCGGACGCGTCTCGTGGAACTCGTTGCGCGTCAAGGCGCGCGCGCGGCCTCCTTCCGCGGAAACCACCCACAAGTCCCCCATGGCGGAGAAGGCAATAAGCGTGCCATCGGGAGAAAGGGATGGATGCCGGAACCAGCTGGCCTTTTCCTCCGGCGTGGCGGCAATGCCCTGTGCGCTGCAAAGCAGCAGGGTGGTGAGCAGGGACAAGCCGACGGTGCGTGGGCGCGGAGCCATGCGCTCCTCCTGTGCTGTGGTGTGAAAGGGCCAATCCCGCTGTGGCAGAGGGACGGCCATGGACAAAGCAGGCCTTGATTGCTTCATTTGTCAAGGCGCTGACAACCTGGAAGGGCCATGAAGACCTGGCGCAAGGTCCACATCTTCAGCTTTGGCTACTTCAAAGTGGTCAGTCTGGTGAGCAGCATCATCCTGCTCATCATTGCCCTCACGGGCTTTCTGTTCAACCATCGCCACGACTTCTCATTCCTGGAAACCGCGCGGGTGCCCTCCTGGGCGCTGCCCGATGCCTACCAGGAACGGCTGGATCGCACGCGCAAGGCCCAGGGTCTGGAGGATCTCTTTCCGGAAGAGGCCAAGAGCGTGCCCATCATGTGGCTGGTGATCGATCTGCATAATGGCGAATTTTTCGGGGGGCTTCCCGGGCGCCTTTTCTACGATTTGATGGCGGCCAGCCTGGGAACGCTGTCCATCACCGGCATCTGGATGTACTGGCGCATCCGCAAACGCTCGCGCTGGTAAGCCAACACGCAAAGGGGGATTGGGATGAACACGCTGAAGAAGGCCGCGCTGGCGGTGGTGACCCTGTTGGTGGCGGTGGGCCTTTCCCAGGCCGCCAAGCCCGCCAGCTACAACCTGGACGAGCTGGCCAAGAACATCAACACGCTCGAGAAGAAGCAGATCGTCCTCACCGGCACGGTGGTGGGCGCCTGCAAGAGCGGTTGCAAGATGTGGGTGGCCATGGGCGACTACAAGGATGGCGATCTCTTCGCCCTGGTGCGCGCCAAGGACGACGCCTTCACCTTTGACACCAAGTCCACCGGCAAGAAGGTGGAGCTGACGGGCTATGCCGTGGGCAACTACCTGGACTTCTGCGCCGACGAAGCCGCCGGCGGCGAGAAGGCCAAGGCGGCGAAGGAAGAGAAGGCCTCCGGCTCCTGCAAGGCCCCGGTGAACACGGATCCCAAGGCCAAGGCCGAGAAGAAGCTGCAGGATCTGACCTTCTTCGCCACCAAGATCAGCTACAAGTAGCATCCGGGACGCCTTGCCCGGATCACGCTTCGCTACCGGCATCGGGGCTTCCCCCATTTGGGGAGAGGTAGGGATTCCGGTAGCGCTTTCATGTTTCCATTCCACGACCCGCATTTCAGGAGAGTCCGATGTCCGATAACCATGCCCTTACCCATTTGCGTGAGGAAGAGCAGTTCTTCTTCGAGACCGTGCGCGACTTCGCCTGCGAGAAAGTCCTTCCCCTGCGCGAGCGCATGGACCACGAGGGCAAGATGGACCCGGCCCTGATGAAGAGCCTGTGGGAAATGGGCCTGATGGGCATTGAAATCCCGGAGAAGTGGGGCGGCGCCGAGGGCAGTTTCTTCATGAGCTGCCTGGCCATCGAGGCCATGTCCATGGTGGACGCCGCCGTGGCCGTGGTGGTGGATGTGCAGAACACCCTGGTGATCAACGCCCTGCTCCGCTGGGGCAGCGAGGACATCAAGGACCGCTACCTGCCCCTGCTGGCAGAGAAGTGGCTGGGCGCCTATGCCCTTAGCGAGGCGGGCTCGGGCAGTGACGCCTTCGCCCTGAGCTGCCGGGCGGAGGAGCAGCCGGACCACTGGATCCTCAATGGCCAGAAGCTGTGGATCACCAACGCCGGCGAGGCCGAGCTCTTCATTGTGTTCGCCAATGTGAACCCCGACGCCGGCCATCGCGGCATCACCGCATTCCTGGTGGAGCGCGGCTTCGAAGGGTTCAGCGTGGGCAAGAAGGAGGACAAGCTGGGCATCCGCGCCTCCTCCACCTGCGAACTGGTGCTGAAGGACTGCCGCGTGCCCAAGGCCAATGTGCTGGGCGAAGTGGGCGTGGGCTACAAGGTGGCCATTGAGACCCTCAACGAAGGCCGCATCGGCATTGGCGCACAGATGGTGGGCCTGGCCCAGGGCTGCCTGGACTACACCAAAGGCTACCTGAGCGAGCGCAAGCAATTCGGCAAGCCCCTGGCCGCCTTCCAGGGCGTGCAGTTCCAGTTCGCCCAGATGGCGGCGGAGCTGGAGGCGTCGCGTCTGTGCGTGTACAACGCCGCCCGCCTGCGCGAGACGGGCAAGGCCTTCGTGCGCGAGGCCGCCGTGGCCAAGCTCATCAGCAGCCAGATGGCCCAGCGTGTCACCAGCCAGTGCCTGGACCTGCTTGGCGGCTACGGCTTCGTGAAGGAATACCCGGTGGAGAAGTTCTTCCGCGACGCGAAGATCGGCACCATCTACGAAGGCACCACCAACATGCAGCTGATGACCATTGCCAAGATGCTGCTCGGTTAAAGCCCTATCCATCATCGTGCAAAAGCCCGTCTTGCGGGCCTTTGCCATGCAGGGAGGCTGACATGGCACGCTTGATCCTCCTTCTCCTCGCGCTGGCACTTAACGCCGGAGCCGAACCATGGGTGCGCCTTTATGGCGGCGAAGGCGACCAACGGGCCACCGCCGTGGTGGCTTCCCGGGGAGGCGGCTACTTCTTCACCGGCGCCACCACGCGCCCGGGCGAGGAACGGGGCGATCTGTGGCTGGTGGCGGTGGACGAGGCGGGAGTCCTGCGCTGGGAGCGCCAGGTGGGCGTGAAGAAGCGCACGGTGGAGGGCCACGATCTGGTGCAGCTGCAGGATGGCAGCGTGGTGGTGGTGGGGTTGGTGAAGGACGCCAGGAAGCAGAAGCGGCCGGTGGCTGGCCTGGTGAAGGGCGTGTCGCCCACTGGCACGGACCTGTGGCAGATGGAGATGGACTCCCTCAACCCGCGCTGCCTGCTGCCGCTGGGCGATGCCCTTTATGTGGCGGGAGGTTTCCAGGGTCAGGGCGGGGCCTGGCTGGGAAAGCTGGATCCTGCTCGCCGGCGTTGGGAATGGAATCAGCGCTTCTTTTGTGGCGATAGCGCCAGCGTGGGGGCCCTGGCCCTGATGGACGACACGACCCTGGTGATGGTTGGCCTGCGGGGAGCCGCAGGAGCCTTTTGCGCGGTGGTGGACACGGCGGGGACCTTGCGGCACGCCTATCGCACGGGCACGCCCCACGATCTGCTGCGCGGCGTGGCCGTGCATGGGGACACCATTACGGCGGTGGGCGGCCACACCAACCGCGACTTCGTGGGAAACCGGGTGTACAACGACTTCATCCTGCGGCTGGACGCCCAGTGCCGGCCACTTGACTCCCTGCGCCTGTCCACCCGCGAGGTGGAGATCCTGAGCGCCGTGCAGGTGGACGGGGCCACGGTGATGTGCGCGGGGCTCACGGCAGACGACCCTTCCCTGGTGGGAGCCACCGCCGGCATCCAGCTGGCGGCCTGGGACGCCTCCCTGAAGCCCCTGTCGCGGCGGCGCTACGCGGGCCTGCACTATGGAGCGGCCAGGGATCTGCTGCCCCTGCCAGACGGTTGGCTGGTGGCGGGCGTGGCACACCGGGAAGCTCGGGACACCAACGCACAGGCCGTGCTCTTCCGCGTCACTCGCGCGGAGCTGGGGCCCTCCCGCTGATTTCGCCTGCCGCGCCCTACCTTGGAGCGTGGACAGCATTCCTGCACCAGCTTTTGCGACTCCGCCACTGAACCACCTGCTCAGCCTGCGGGACGCCGTGCTGCGCCGGGATGGCCGCCTGTTCACCCGCATGGAACGACGCCAGCTGCGTCAGCTGGACACCATGCCTCTGGATGCCGCCGTGCTGCTGGCCCGACTGGCCACACGCAAGGATGGCTGGATACGCCGCTCCACTCTGAACTACCCTGAGTGCTCCAACACGGATCTGGCCCTTGACCACCTGTCCGGGGCGGCCTGGCTGGAGCGCTGGCCGCAGGGCGAAGGCCACGCCCCTCCGCCGGAGCTGCTTGAAGGCCTGACCCACAGCGAAACGCGCCATCTCCTGCTGGAAGCGGGTCTAGTGCCGTCATCCCGCGCCGCCCTGGATCGTCAGCGTCTGGGGCGGCTCCTGGCATCGCCTCCACCAGCCAGCCGCCAATTGGGTCTATGGGAAGGATCGCAGGCTGTGGGTTCAACAGCCATGCGTCTGGCGGCACTGGAGACCTGGGTGCGCATCCCTGCATCCAAGCGCCGTCTGCTGCGCCTGCTGGAGCTTTGCCATTTCGGAAGCCGGGACCAAAGCCTGGCCCAGTTCACGCTGGAGTCTCTGGGATTGCAGTGCTTCGTCTCCATGCCGCTGTCCCGTCGCGGTCTGTTCTCCCGGCGATTGGATCTGGAGGCGGTGCTGGATGAAGGCGCGCGCCTGGACATCCTGCTGGAATCCATGCAGACCCTGAGTGCCGCACTGCGCGGGTGGCGTCGCGGACGGCCCCTGCCCGCCCTGGCTCAGCGGGATTCGCGACTGCTGCTGGCGGAGGCGTGGAGCCTGTCCGCGCCCCTGCGACAGGCTGACGGATGCCGCGAGGACGGTGGCGCGCAGCTTGTGCGGCGCATCCGGTTGAAGGCGCTGCGCGCCGGAGCATCCCTGCTTGAGCGGCTGGGGCGGCACGGCGCGGCGGCCGCTTGGCAGCGTCTGGCCTTGTCCTGTGGCCTAGAGGGCGACAAGCGTGGCGAGCTGTGGCAGCGCCTGGTGTTGAACCTGCGCCACAGCGGGCGGGAGGAATCCGCCGAGGAAGCCCTTCGCCAGGCTCTGGGCGAATCCCTGGATCCCCTCTCTCACCACGAGCTGGAGCGTTTGGCAAGAAGAGCGCCCACTCTGCTGAAGGCGCCGGTAATGGGCGTGGCGCTGTCCCGCCATCCGGGCCACCAGAAGGGTCGTGTGCTGGTGCGCGACGCCTCCGGCGCGGCCCTCACTGCCGAGGAAGCCGCCCTGCGCCTGCTTGAACGGGAGGGCTGGCAGGGCCTTCACGCGGAGAATCGCCTGCTGCGCTCCCTTGTGGGGCTGTGCGCCTGGGAGCTGATCTTCCACCCCATCCACGATGCCTTTCTTCACCCCATGCAACGGCATCCGCTGGATTGGGGCCGCCCGGGCTTCCTGGAGCGCAGGAAGCGAAAGTGGCAAGGACTGGAACGACAGTTGCGCCGCGAGACACACCGGGAAACCGTGCGCCAGCGTCTGGAGAGTTGCGCTGGACTGCAGAATCCCCTTGTGGATTGGTGGACACTTGCGGAGTCCCCGGACGCCAAGCCTTGGCGGGAAGGCCTGCTCCTGCTGCTGGAAGAGCTTCCAGGGGCAGTGCTGGCGGAATTCACCGCCCTCCTGCTGGAGCATCCCGGCGCTTGCGGACACGGTTTGCCGGATTTGTTGGTGTGGCGGGAGTCTTCCCAGGGATTGAAGCGGGAATGGCGGCTGGTGGAAGTGAAGGGCCCTGGCGACCGCCTGTTCGCGGCCCAGCGGTTATGGCACCACTGGTTCCTGGAGCGCGGCCTGCCCGTCCGACTGCTGCGGCTGGACAAAACCACGGCGCCGACAACATGAAAAAAGCCGCCTCCCGAGGGAGGCGGCCCGCTGTCAACAATCAGGTCCAGGATCAGTTCGATGCGCTCACTTTGAAGAAGCCCGCGTTCAGGCCTGTCACATCCAGCACGGCGCTGGTGCCCGTGGCCGTTTGCAGCAGGGTCCAGGGCCCCGTGGCCCCGGCGGATGAATAGATCTTGTAGGCCGTGGCGTTTACCACCGCACCCCAGCCCAAGGTCAGCTGATTTTCCCCAGTCCACACCAGAGTCACAACCGGGGCGTCCACCGGCAGGGCCGCCACCACGGTGTAGCTTCCAGTCAAGCTGGCCTGATTGTGGGCCGGGCTGTCGTCCACGGCAAAGAGGGTCCAGGCCACCACGCTGCCCGCCGTCTGTCCAGGGATTTCCGCCAAGTAGTCAACGCCAGCGGGCGTCACGCTGCCCACCATCATGGAGCCGCCATCCACCGAGTATGTGACTGCGACAATGGAGAGGCCGCACGGATCGTTGCTGCTGAAGGCGGCCACATTGGCCACCGCGGGATCCACCGGATTGGCGAAGGTTGTGGTGATTGCCAGGGCGGGAGCCACGGCGTCCGAGGCACAGGGATCCACCACCACAAAGGTGTGGGCAACCAGGGCGGTGTTGCCGCGCGCGTCCAACGCCACGATTTCATATGCCACCAGACTGCCGTAGGCCTGGGCCGGAATAGCGCCGCTGAACACAGATCCCGCTGCCGTCATGGGCACGCTGCTCCAGGTGCCGCCATTGATCTGCCAGCGCAAGGTTGAGCCGGCCACGGCGCAGTTGTCCGTCACGGTGGCTTCCACGGTGTATGGCGCGCTGCTGCTGGTATTGCCCAGGGCCGTGTGGACAATCACCGGTGGCACTGTCTCGATGTCGCAGGGATTGAGCACATGGAATGTCCAGCTCAAAGAGCCGGAATTGTGCGCAGGGCTGTTGTCGCCGGCGCTTACTGTCCACACCACTGTGCTGTTGGCGGGTTGGCCTGGTATGCTGCAGCTATAGGTGTTGCCGCCAATGTTGGTCATGATGCCGCCCTGGGAAGGGCCACCGTTCACGGTGTAGGTCAAGGCCTGGAAGATGAGGCCGCACGGATCACTGATGGTGACGGATCCCACATAGGGCCCATCCAGGTTGTAGGTGTCGGAGATGCCCGATGCCAGGACGATGGCCGGTGCCGTGGCGTCACTTAGGCAAGGATCCAGCACGTTGAAGGTGTAGTCGCCGGTGGTGGTGTTGGCGCGGGCGTCCACAGCCACGATCTGGTAGTGAACCGTGCTGCCGAAGACCTGGGCGGGAATGCTGCCACTGTAAGTGCTGCCCGCTGCGGTCATGGCCGCGCTGTTCCACACGCCACCGTTGATCTGCCAGCGCAGGGTCACGCTGGCCAAGGTGCAATTGTCCGTCACCGTGGCGGACACCGCGTAGGGCGTGGTGGTGTTGGACGTGTTCCCCAGCGCCGTGTGGGTCAGCACCGGGGCGATGGTCTCGCTGGCGCAGGGATCCGGCGCGGCGGCGGCCACGGCGCGCTGGGCGTTGAGGCGGCCCCAGCCCGTCTGGCTGTCCCACCCCGCCGTGCTCAGATCGTCGGCGTTGGCGTTCAAGAGGTCGTAGATCTGCTGGGCCGTCAGGGCGCTGTTGCGGCCCCTCACCAGGGCGGCCACACCGGCCACGATGGGCGTGGCACCGGAGGTGCCGTTCATGTTGGTGATGTAGGCCGTGTTGCTGGTGTTGGTGGCGCTGCGCAGCAGCACGCCCGGGCTGATGAGATCCAGGCCCGTGCCGTAGTTGCTCCCCCACCAGGTCTCGCCATCGCAACTTGAAGGGCTCTTGCGCTGGTTGCACGGGCTCATGGCGCCCACTGCGAAGCTGTTGGTGTAGGCTGCCGGATAACTGATGGTGCTGCTGTTGTCATTGCCCGCCGCGCAGATCACCGGAATGCCGGCGTTGTAGGCGTTGTTGATGGCCGTGTTGAAGGATGCCAGGTAGCTGCCGCCGCCCAGGCTCATGCTGATCACATTGGCGCCGTTGGTGCGCGCCCAGTCCACGGCGCTGACAATGTTGGTGGTGGTGCCGCTGCCGGAGGCGTTGAGCACCTTCAAGGGCATCACGCGGGCATTCCAGTCCACGCCCGCCATGCCAAGGCTGTTGTTGGTGGAAGCGGCGGCCAGACTGGCACAGGCCGTGCCGTGCATGTTGTCATCAGTGGGATCCGTGTCGCCGTTCACGAAGTCGTAGCCTGCAATGACCTTGGCGGACAGATCCTGGTGGGTAAGGCGCACGCCTGTGTCGATGATGGCGATCTTCACCGTGGTGCTGCCCGTGTAGGTGTTCCAGGCCTCCGGCGCGTCGATGTCGCAGTCCGCCGTGTAGCCGCCCGTGCCCGTATTGTTCAGGGCCCACTGGGTGCTGAAGTTCGGGTCGTTGGGCGTGAGCATGGTGTGGACCATCCAGTCCAGCTCCGCCGCCTCCACTTCCGGCCTTGCCGCCCACAAGGCCTGCTCCGAGGCCAGATCGCGACCTGCCGCAAGATCCACAATGATCACACGGTCCAGGCCGCTGTCGTGGGCCACCCCGTCCAGCTCATGTTGGATTAAAGGGCGGCTCGCGCGCAGTTGGCGGGCCTGGGCGAAGGATGCCAGCGCGGGCACATCCTCCAATTGGGCGCGGTCGGCAGCCAGGCGCGAAGGCAGGGTCTCCTCACGCAGGGTGATGACCAAACGGTCCCGCACGCAGGCCGGCTGGCCGGGCAAGGCCACGGCCCAATCCGGCACTTGCTGACTGGCGGTGGAGGACATGGGCGCCATGGCCTGTGCCTGCGCCATCAGCCCCCCCAGCAGGACGAGTCCAGCGAGTTGCAATCGCATGTGAGGTCCTTTCAGACATATGGCACGACCCCGCGGGGGGCGGGGATCGGCATCTTTGATGAGTTTCTCAATTGGGTTGGACGGCGCAAGGGTAAGGCATGAACTCCGGCGAGGCAAGAGAAAAATGGGGTATTTCAGCTTTGGGACTGCCAAGCTCCTCCTCCCGTGCTCAGCTGCGATGGCGTCAAGGGGGCCCCGTAGATGATCGGGGACTTCCTGGTCAAGTCTTTGGCAGCCAGGACCCGTGGGCCATTCTGTGATGTCCCCAGCGGGAATACTCTGTAAGAAGCCCGTAATCATTGCGGTCAAGTGCTTCGAGAGATGCGGTGTCCGTCCTATGGAGAACTTGCCCCGGCTGGTATGGCCTGGGAGCATGACGAAGGGCGTTTCAACACTCCTGTCGCACGTTGCCGCCCCACCACCGCGATTTGCCGGCAAGCTTCGCCCGCCGCCTTGCCCTGCCCAAACTGATTCTCCACCTGCCACAGATGTGTGATCTGCTCTGGACGGAATCGCCGCTTCGCCACCTAATCCCCCTGTTTCAGGCCGAATCCTGACACTCGGCCTGGATCAATTCTGGTGGGTCAGGTCAGAACTCGTCTGCTGGTTTGGGATCGCAGATCAGAAGAGCAAGGGACCTTGGTGACCGTACAACTCTCGGCCTGTTGAAAGCTATCACTCGCCCATACTTCGCCATGCGAATGTAAATTCCACGGACACCCTGCAACATTTTATGGGCAGGGTTTGTTGTCAATCTCGTCGCCTGCAATCAGGAATGCTGAGTTACTCAAGATGCCGATGGCTAGAAACCAAACCACTTGCCCATGACCAGAATAGATTGAGAATGTCTATTCATTAGCCATGCGGTACAGAAGTTATGGGAGGGTGTGAACGAATGGCGCAGCGAAATCTCCTTGCCGGTGATATCATCGCAGCTGGCATAGGATTGCTGGTTTTGCTCTTCATTCTTCCGTTCTTGTGGTGGGTGGTTGTTGCTGTGATTGCCATCGTTGTTTTCGTGGCAAAATCGGGGAGTCCTTCTGTAGATCAGCCCTCGTCGCAAGGCAGCCACAGCCAATCCTCCCGGCCTCGCACCAACCCTTCAATTCGTGTTTCGGTCTCCTCGGGAAGATCTGCTTCGTCCCACATAACGTTGGAGGATGACGAGCCCGTCCAAGTCGTCGTGAGTTCGTCAAGCGACCGTTCCTCCTACCGGATTCCCACTGCTCCGAATGGCTATGGCCATGCCAAATGGATACCGGCAGGCGAATCTGTGATGGTCGCGGGCATAGAGATTCCTGGGGGGCTCATCTACGTTGGGACATCACTGAGCTGTTCTCGCGGTGGCGATGACCCTTGCCTCATCAATCCTACGAAGTCTGTTGGAAAGCAGGGGGACTACACGCAGCGAGAGATGGGCTATTGGCCCAGCTACTCGGAAATTCCACCGACTGCCCGCCGAGCCTTTCTGAACTGGTTGGCGGACGGGCGCGAGGATCCGGAAGCCGACATTGGGTACGTGTTCCTCTTCTTCTACGGCTTGGAGCGGCGCGTCATCCTGGACGCCGCCGAAGACGAGATCGCGAAAGCCGACCTGCCAGTGATCGCCGCAGAGTTACGGCGGTTGCTGAGAATCTATGGCGCGAAGTCAAGTTCCTTCCAGGGTTATGCCGGCTCTCTGCTCGATTGGATCGCGTTGGCCGGGCACCACGGCAAACTCTACCTCGAGCCCGTACCAGACCTGCCGAAGACGTATGAACTGCCGTTCTCGCTGCGCCTCGCCCTGGGACAGGCGGCGGTAGCCGGTGCACCCCTCCCCGCGCCGCTCGCGCTGGCCTGGGTCAAACTCGATCCAGCTACCAATCTGCGCACGCCAGCCACGCGCTGTGGCGGGGAGTTCGAGCGGTTGTTTCTACATCGGTATCAGGCTGCATTCGGCGCGGGCTTGGTCCTACCCAAAAACAAGACCAAGCTCAAATATATGTACCGGCCAGCCTCGGCGGGATTGCATGGCCACGGGGGGCTGCGGCTGGACTTTGGCGACTTGCCCGATGTCACGGTCCTGACCGGCCCAATCCAGAAGCTGCGCCAGCTTGTTGAGTCCGCGACCAAGGAGTTGGATTCCTACAGTCGCTTCGTGGGGAAGAACCCGGAGGCCAAACAGGCCCTTGAGGGGCTGCTGGATCTGCCCGCCCTGCTGTGGCCCGAAGGATTCCAGAAAAGGTTTCAAGAACTGAGAGCCCAGATCGGTGACGGAACGGCAACGCTCACTTTCAAAGAGATACTTGACAGTTTGGGCGCGCATTCCACGCTCACTCGGGAAAAAACGCTGACCCTTGCTCGCGTCCTTGAGGGCGAGGACATCGGGATCGAACCAGATATCCTGGGCGGGGCCCGGTTACCCAAGCCGGATGGGTCGGTTGTGCTCTTTTTGGGTCCGCTGCGTGATGATCTGAACCGAAGGGCGCCAAGCTTCCAGGCCGCTGAGCTTACCCTGCAATTGGCTGCTGCCGTGGCGAGCGCAGATGGTGAGTTTGGCATCGAGGAGATTGACCACTTGCAAGGCCAGGTGACGTCGTGGACCCATTTGGCCCCGGGACACATCCGCCGATTGGTGGCGCACATCCACTTGCTTGCAAAGGCGCCGCTTTCGCTGGCAGTGTTGCAGAAGAAGCTCGAACCACTGGACAAGGCAGCCCGGGAGGCCATCGGCACCTTCATGGCCACGGTGGCGCAATCCGATGGGACGATCTCACCATCGGAAATGAAGGTGCTGGAGAGAGTCTACATGGCCCTTGGCATAGACACCAAGAAGGTCTTCTCCGATCTCCATGCAGTTGCGTCCGGTAGTCAAACGTCTGTGCCGACTGGCGAGCCCACAAAGGACGCTGGCTTCAAACTCGATCCGAAGCGAATCGCCGCCCTCCAGAAGGACACAGAGGCCGTTTCAGCCCTGTTGTCGACCATCTTTGTGGAGGACGAGCCACCCGTGACGGTGGCGGCCGAGGCCGCACTCGAGCCCGAGACTCAGGCAATGGAGTCCGGCTTGCTAGGCTTGGATGAAGCGCATAGTGCTTTTGCCCGCTTGCTGCTGTCGCGTCCAGAATGGACGAAGGAAGAGCTGGGCGACATCGCCGCCGACCTGGACCTGATGGTGGGCGGAGCCATCGAGACCCTCAACGAGGCCGCCTACAACCAGCACGACATCCCCTTCGTTGAAGGAGAGGATCCCGTGCTGCTCAATCCTGATTTGCTGGAGAAGATAGCCGCGTGAACGCTTCCATTCGACCCAAGGACCGCGACGCGGTCATCCAGTCCCTCCGTGCGGGGGTGGTGCCTCGCGTTGGTCAACACTTGATACAGGTCGGTCGTGTGCGTGAAATCGCATCACTGGTGACCGACATCGAGCGGGTTACTGACGGCGGCTCGGCCTTCCGGGTCGTCATTGGAGAGTACGGTGCAGGCAAGACTTTCTTCCTCAATCTGGTTCGTGCCGTGGCCGTGGAGAAGAAACTCGTCGTCGCCACCGCCGACCTGAATCCAGACCGGCGCCTGCATGCCTCTGGCGGCCAGGCCCGCTCCCTCTATGCTGAGCTGATGCGCAATCTGTCCACCCGGACCAAGCCAGAGGGCGGCGCGCTGGCTGGGATCGTTGAGAAGTTCATCTCCACGGCCAAGACCGAGGCCAAGTCCTCCGGCCTTAACACCGAACTAGTGCTGAGGCAGTCCCTCGACAAGCTGACCGAGATGGTCAACGGTTATGACTTCGCCGATGTCATCGCTGCCTATTGTCGCGGTCACGAGGAAGGCAACGAACAGCTGAAGTCCGATGCGATCCGCTGGCTGCGGGGCGAGTTCACCACCAAGACAGATGCCAGACAAGCGCTGGGTGTGCGGACCATTGTGGACGACTCGGCCGTGTACGACCAGCTCAAGCTCATGGCGCGCTTCGTCCGGTTGGCGGGCTACGCGGGACTGATCATCGGGCTGGACGAACTCGTCAACCTCTACAAGCTGGCCAACACCCAGGCGCGCAATGCCAACTACGAGCAGATCCTACGCATTCTCAACGATTCGTTGCAGGGCACGGCTGTGGGATTGGGGTTCCTTTTGGGCGGGACACCGGAATTTCTCTTCGACACCCGTCGGGGTCTCTACAGTTACCCTGCCCTTCAGAGCCGCTTGGCGCGGAACACCTTCACTTCGAATGTTCTGGTGGACTTCAGCGGTCCCGTGATCCAACTCTCGAGCCTGACGCCCGAGGACTTTTTCGTCTTGCTCCAGAAGCTCCAGCATGTCTACGCTTTCGGCGACTCGGAAAAGGCGCTTCTACCGGATCAGGCCCTCGTCGGCTTCATGGAACACTGTTCCAAGCGCATCGGCGACGCATACTTCCGCACCCCGCGCACAACCATTACGGCCTTTATAGACCTGCTTGCTGTGTTGGAGCAGAACCCCGGCGTAAAGTGGCAGGATCTGCTTGGCGGCATCGAGGTGGCTGCCGACACTGGCGGTTCGGGCGACCAGGCGATCGACAGCGAAGAGAACGACGAGTTCGCCTCGTTCACACTCTGAGAGATTGGATTGAGTGCCATGGCGGACGACAGCTCCTCCTTCTTTCTGCTCGATGAACGCATTCGTCGCTTCATCTGGGCCGAAGGCTGGGAGTCCCTGCGCGATGCCCAGGAAGCCGCCATCCCGTTGATCGTGCAGGCGGACCGTGATGTCATTATCGCCGCCGCCACAGCTTCGGGGAAAACAGAGGCCGCCTTCCTCCCGGCCCTAACTCACCTTTTACATACGGATCCACCAGGGCTGATCACCTACATCAGTCCGCTCAAAGCGCTGATCAACGACCAGTTTGGACGCCTGGACCGACTCTGCGAGAACCTGGATGTGCCAGTCTGGCCTTGGCACGGGGATATCTCCTCGTCGACCAAGACTCGCTTTCTAGCCAAGCGACAAGGCGTGCTGCTGATCACGCCCGAGTCCCTCGAGGCCCTGCTTTGCACGCGTGGCACGGCGGTGGGGAGTGCGTTCGAGCGGCTGGCCTTCTTCGTTGTCGACGAACTCCACGCATTCATGGGCTCTGAACGGGGCAAACAGCTCCAGGCGCTTCTGCATCGCATTGAGCATGCGATCGGACGCCAAGTTCCGCGCATCGGATTGTCGGCGACGCTGGGCGACATGGGCTTGGCCGCCGAGTTCCTTCGACCAGGGCGGGGGGCTGATGTGGCCCAGGTGGTCTCGACATCTTCGGGCGGCGGCCTGAAGGTGTTGGTCAAGGGCTATGAGGAAGCGCTGGTGCTTCGAGCCGCCCCAACAGCCAATCCAAATGAACCGGACACGCGGGACGACCCTGCGCCGCCAGACACCGGGGAACCGACAACATTCGCAACGCCGGCGGCCATCTCCGTTCACCTCTTCAACAGCCTGCGGGGAACGAACAACCTCGTGTTTCCGAACTCACGCCGCGAGGTCGAGCGCTATTCCCACCTGCTGCGCAAGCACTGCGAACAGCACCAGGTGCCCAATGAGTTTTGGCCGCACCATGGCAACCTCTCCAAGGAGCTCCGGGCGGAGACCGAGGCGGCGCTGAAGCAAAACGAGCACCCGGCCACGGCCATCTGCACCAACACGCTGGAACTGGGCATTGACATCGGGGCTGTCAAGAGTGTGGCCCAGATTGGTCCACCTCCCTCGGTGGCCAGCCTGCGCCAGCGTTTGGGGCGATCTGGGCGTCGTAAGGGGGAGCCTGCCATCCTGCGCGGCTACTGCGTGGAGAACGAATTGGGCGGGAAGTCCTCGCTGGCCGACGAACTCCGCCTTGACACAGCCAAGATGACAGCGATGATCTTGCTGCTTTTGGAGGGCTGGTTCGAGCCACCCAGGGCGCACGGCGCTCATCTCTCGACCCTTGTCCAACAGGTGTTGTCGCATGTAGCCCAGTGTGGAGGAGCCACCATTGGGCATGTGTATTCGATGTATTGCGAGCCGGACTCTCCATTTACCGGGCTGACAAAGGATGATTTCATCTCTCTAGTTCGTCATCTCGGCCTGAAGGACCTCCTGATGCAGGATTCCTCGGGGGTCCTGCTTCACGGACGTGTAGGCGAGCGCTTCGTCAATCACTACACGTTCTATGCCGCCTTCGCGGCGGACGAGGAGTTCCGCATTGTCTGTGGCGGCAAGACTTTGGGCACCTTGCCGGTGTCCCAGATGCTCAGCATCGGCCAGCGGATTTTGTTCGCCGGTAAAACGTGGCGGGTTGAGGACATCGACGACCAGCGGAAGACCATCCTTGTCGTTCGCTCGAAGGGCGGAGTTCCGCCCCTCTTTGCCGGCGGGATTGGACGTACGCACACACGCGTCCACCAGCGGATGAGGCAGTTGCTCGAGTCAATGGAGATCCCACCATTTCTGGACAAAACAGCCCTGCGCTTTCTGACCGAGGGGCGGGCGAGTTACGCGGCGCGGGACCTGGCCAGGAGTTTCCTTGTGGATCAGGGACGGGAGGTCGTGTTGCTGACATGGCTTGGCGACGCCGCCAACGAAGCGCTGGCCTGCCTTCTGCAACGGTGCGGACTTGCGGTCAGCCCAGCCGGTCCCGGTATTGAGATCCAGAAAGGCCAGTCCACCACCGAGAGCATCGTCGATGCACTGATAGATGCCTGCCAGGATGAGCCGCCGCCCCTTGATCTACTGTTAGCCGATGTCAAGAACCTGCAGCGGGAGAAGTGGGACTGGGCCTTGCCGGACGCCCTCCTACGAGCAGCATACGCGAGCCAATACCTAGACATGGAAGAGGCACTTGCCTGGGCTAGAACTTGCACGCGGTAGCTTTCCGCGTGGCAACTGAGTCAAGTCTGGAATCTTGTCTAAAATCAGCCGGCCATCCTCCAGGACTTTTCCCGTGCTTCTTGTTGCGGCGCAATGTTGAGATATCGCCGATTGGTCAGCCAATCCTCGTTCTGCTCGATGACCAGCGACGTGACCAGACGCAGACACTGGCACGATTGGGAGAGATTCGCAGCACTCGCACCCGGCGTCTCAGCTCCTCATTGACCTGTTCCAGCATGTTGTTCGAGCGGGTCTTCAGCCAATGACTGCGAGGAATCTCCATGTGCGCCATCAGTTCAGGAGCCCGCTCGTCCAGCCAATCCGTCAGGACACACGATCCAGAGACACGTCGGCCCAGCATGTTAGAGTAGCCATGCCGGTTAAGAATGCATCAACTTTTTATCGCCAGACGAGCAGCATATGTCTATCGCCAAGCCTAGGTTTTCGGAAATCTTTGGGACTGCGCCTTTCGCTGAACGAGTTGGACGCTAGATGCGGTAGTCAGGCGCGCGCCCAGCTCCTCGCACATGGGACGGCAGCGGTGGGACCAAGTAAGAGGGACTGGTTAGGACCGGGCAAGCCGAGATACATCACATGCGGTCGCTGATCGTCTTTATCTCCAGCCTCGTGTTGCCTCTCGCTTCCGCCTCTAGCCCGTGACAACCGTCTCGCGCACGCCTGCGTACGATGGAAACAAGATTTGTCGCTCAGACGCCGCCGCGAGCCTTGACAACTTTCTTCCTGACTGAATGGCGTGCGATCAGAGTTGACATGTTGTTGTCCGCAAGAGGAGTCGCAGCTACACTGGGAAGGAGACTGAGGGACGTTTGGATACACAAGGAAACTAACGAAGACGGCAATGATCGCGTCTTCGAAGATGGAACAGTGGCTCAATCCAGCGCCGGGCATTGCACGGCGACTTTTTGGTGACCAATTCGTGGAGGCAGCTGGTGGGACCCGCGTGGGACCGGTGCCAGGCTGTTCAGAATCGATTCCGCCAGGTCTTTAACTACCAAGTACCGAAGGGGGGACTTGAACCCCCACGTCCTTGCGGACAACAGATTTTGAGTCTGCCGCGTCTACCATTCCGCCACTTCGGCGCGGGATCAATATAGGCCCAAGGCAGGCACTTCGCCAAGCCGCCACTCAGACAGGATGCCAGCTTGTGCCACAAGATGTAAGTGATTCCGCGTCTGAATCGTTCGGGAAGGGTGCGCATTCCCTTGCAGGAGCTGCTTCAAGCCTTACCTTGTGAAGGCAGTAACACGATTTTGCGGAGTCATCCATGCGGTCTTTTTCCGCTTCCCTGGCCACGCTCGCCCTTCTGGGTCTAGTTGCCACGGCACGCGCCGAACATCCCGATGTGAGTTGGATGGTTTATGCCGGTGCCGGTTCCTGCGCTTCGCCCTGCCATGTAAGTGGCCAATGGACCATGGAAAGCACGGCGGAACTCTTCCTGGAGAGCACGCACTTCACCTTGCAGGACGAAATGCCGGACGCTCGGGTGTTTCGCCGCGACGGCAGCACCATTACCGGCCAACAGGGCGTGGGCACGCGCCTGGACGCTCTGGCCGGCACCACGGCTCAAATGGGCTGGATTGGCCACTTGCAGGAGGGCAACAGCGCCACGCCCGGTGGCCAGGCCATGGGTTGCGCGCGCTGCCATGCCGGCGGCAAGGGATATGTGACGCCCCAAACAGTGGCAAGTGCCACTTGGCAGCAGGTGGAATGCCTGATGTGCCACGCCACGGAGTACCACGCCGGCGGACAGCTGGTGGAGCGTGCCGTGCAGCGTGTACCCCAGGCGGACGCCGCCTCGCCCACGGGATTTCGGCTACCCCTTCCCTCCGGCACGGAGCTTGGCCTAAGCAGCCTGAGCATCACAGGACAGCCCACGGCGGCGGCCTGTCTGCGCTGCCACGGGTGGAGCGCGGACGCCTACGGCCAACGCTTCGGTTTGGGCACGGGCATCGCGGATGTGCACAGCCAGAGCATGAGCTGCAGCGCCTGCCACCAGAACCACAACCACCAGATGCTCACCAACCTGCCAGGCCCTTCCTTCTGGGGCACAGGCACGGACGCGCCGCTGGGATCGGCTTACGGCACCTGCGCCACCTGCCACAGCGGCGGCGGTCAGGCTGCGCATCCGGAACTGGACATCCCCGTTCCCTTGCACCCGGTAATGCCCGCCAACCACCTGGAGCGCATCGCCTGCCAGACCTGCCACATCAGCCAGGCGGCGCCGGCCAGCGACCTGTCCTGGGGCCAGTTGCAGCGCGTGCAATCGAACGGACGCTTCCTGCGCTGGGAGCGGCGCCTTTTGGAAAGCACCACCCAGTCTGAACGCCCCGTCCTGCGCTGGAGCGACGGCACGTATTGGGAAGACAGCGAGCCCCGTGGGGTGCCGCGCGGCCCGGGCAGCCGCATCACGCCCTTCCGCAGCCTGCGGCTGGAGCATCCCCGGGATTTGGCCACCGGCATGTGGCTGCCGGTTGACGAAACCATCATTGGCAATGCGGACAGCTTGATGACCAACACGGTGGCCCAGCCCAACGACACGCTTTCCCTGCTGGATCATGCCGTGCGTGAGGGCGTGCGGCGGGCGGCGGCGGCGGATCCCGCCACCTGGGGATCCCTGGTGAATGGCGAGGGCCTCTACCTGGGCCTGTGGCAGCTGCAGGGCCGGGACCAGTTCCTGCCGGTGAACCACGGGGTGGGACGCATCAGCCAGAGCGTGCTGGGCTGCATGAGTTGCCACGCCTCCGGCGACGCGCTGGACTGGGGGGCTCTGGGTTATGAAGAGGGCGATCCCTGGGCCACGGCGGTGGACAATGGCATGAAGCCCGTGGACTTCGCGCTGGAACCCTGCCGCCCCAATCCCTTCAACAACGCCACGATCATTCCCTTTGTCCTGGGCGGACCGGCCACAGTAAGCCTGAGCGTGCACGATCTACAGGGCCACGAAGTGCTGGCCGTGTTGCGGGACAAGGCCCTGGGAGCAGGTCGGCACGAGGCGCGCATCGACGGTCGCAACCTGCCCAGCGGCATGTTCGTGTACCGTCTGCGGGCCAACGGCCGGGAAGCCTCCGGCAAGATGCTCATGGTGAAATAGCACTGCCTTCAGCCAACACCAAGCCCCCTGCGCCTTGCGGTCCAGGGGGCTTTTTTCCACTCGCCTTGCCTGTGTCACAGCGCCTTCAGCACCGCCTCACTCTCCATTTGGCGGAAGAGGTCGTGAAGGAACTCCACATAGATCTCCTCGCGCTTGCGCTCCTCCGGATGGAAGGGGTAGACGAAGACCAGCAGCGCCTCCACCCAGGTGCGAAGCGCGGTGTGCCGCTCGAAAGTGGCCACCAGGTGACGCTCACGGTCCAGCACTTCGGCCTTCAATGTGTAGTCCTTGCGGTAAGGCACGGGCAGCAGGGTGGCTGTCAGGCTGGAAGCCAGTGAACCCAGGAACTGGGAGCTGAAGCGCCGCGTGGACTCCAGGCGAATGCGCACCGTGTAGTCGGACACGCGCATGAGGCTGTCCAACTGGGCGCGGCGCTCCGGGCGGTTCACATCCGCCGCCTCCACGGTGTGGGTGGCGTAGGAACCCAGATTGCTCAGCTCAGGGAGGGCGTCGCCCAGGATCTCGTCGAAGCCGGAGACATTGTGGTTCTTGCCCACCAGCTTGGGCACCGCGTCGTAGCCCAGGGTCTGGCGCACATGGTGGAAGACGAAGAGCACTTTCACCGGCCGCGAGTCCGCGTTGCGGGAGGGCTTTCCCGCGTAGGCCGACTCCATCTCGCCACGGAAGGAGGCGCAACCCGCCAGCAGGGCCACGGCCAGCGCCGCCAGCAACCCTGTCGCGCTACGGGGACTTCTCATGGTCAGCTCCTGTTCCTTAGGGCACACGCCGACCGCGTGGGCGGGTGCGGAGATCGGCTGCAGTGCGTGTGAAGTGCGCGTGCTGTGCGCGGGCAATTCCACATGAAGCGGGCAATGGAACAAGGGGAAAGGGGGCAGGTCCACATCTCCCGCCCGCCAGGAGCCCCGCCCCGGCGGGGCTCCTGAATTCCGTCCTGAGCGGGTTCTTACAGCTGGGTGGCCACGAAGTCCCAGTCCACCAGGTGCGCCAGGAAGGCGTCCAGGTAGTCGGCGCGCCGGTTCTGGAAGTCCAGGTAATAGGCGTGCTCCCACACATCGGCCGTCAGCAGGGCCTTCTGGCCATGGGCCATGGGCGTGTCGGCGTTGGCGGTCTTGGTCACCTTCAACACGCCAGCATCTTCCACCAGCCAGGCCCAACCGCTGCCGAACTGGGTCAGCCCCGCCTGCTTGAACTGCTCCAGGAAGGCCTCCACACTGCCGAAATCCTTGGCCAGGCGCTCCGCCAGCGCGCCCTGGGGCTTGCCGCCTCCGCCGGACTTCATGCAGTGGAAGTAGAAGGTGTGGTTCCACACCTGGGCGGCGTTATTGAAGATGCCGGCCCTGGCGGGATCCCCCGCGCTGGCCTTCACAATGGCTTCCAGGGACTGGCCTTCAAGCTCCGTGCCCTCAATGAGCTTCACCAGGTTGGTCACATAGGTCTGGTGATGCTTGCCGTGGTGGAATCCCAGGGTCTGCTCGCTGATGTGGGGGGCCAGCTCGCCGCCGCCGTAGGGCAGCGCGGGAAGGGTGATGGACATGGATGTCTCCTTGATGATGTCATTGCGTTGTCGTGGGCAAGATAGGGAGGCCGGAGCGCAGCCTGATCCGGGTCAGACAGCAGGGGCCGAGTAGCTGCGTCGCAGGCCCATTTCCTGACATCCATTGCGCTGAAAAATGCGGCACATGGCCTTGTTGGTGGCGGGGGTGGATCCCAGGTAGCGCGTGACGCCCATGGCGGCCAAACGGGCCAGTCCACGCAGGTGGATGAAGTGTCCCAAACCACGCCCACGAAAGCCCGGCCGGAGGCCCATGTAGAACAGCGTGCCCTCCTCCGGCCGGCCGGGAAAGGGCTGGGGCAGCAGCAGGCCTGCCGCCTGCCCCTCCAGGATGGCCAGCTGCCAGGCCTGGCCGTCCAGAGCATCGCCCGCCATGGCCTCCAGCTCAGCGAATCCCGCGCGGGCGTGCTCCAAGGCGCATTGACCGGCTGGCGCCTCCTCCAGCTCTGAAAGCACCTGGATGAAGGCCTCAGGCCCCAGGCGCTCAAGAGGCTCGTAGGTGAAGGGATCGTCCGCCGACTGCAGGGAAGGATTCAGCCCCAGGAGGCACTCCACATAGAGCTTCTCCTCTTTCAAGTGGAATCCGGCGCGCAGCAGGCACTGGATGAAGGCCAGGTCCTGGGGGCGATCCCAGCACAGGGCTTCCAGCTGGATCCCATGTCCTTGCCGCAGGAACTCCGCCAACAAGGCCTGTCCCGCCTCCCGGGAAAGCTCTGTCTCCGGAAGCTCCATCCTTGTGGCCAGACATCGTCCCGGGTGGGGACGGTGCAGGCGCAAAGTCCCCAGCATGTAGCCTTCATGCAGTGCAGACAGAGATTCCCCGTCAGGCGTGCTGGTTTTGGTGACGGTGATGGACGAACTCACCGGGGAGCATCCCGCCCTTCACCAATCCAGCGCCCCAGATTGTAAAGACCACGCAGCCAGCCAATGGGGAAGGGAAGCACCAGCAGACTCCACCACCAGGAGAGGGCGTCTTCACCAAAGCCGCCATAGGAACTGAGCACCCACATGGCCCCCACGCCAATGGCGCTCATCAGGGCACTGATGGCCACGCAGCGCGCTTCGGAGGGGGCGCCCCGGCGCAGGCCCCACTCCACCATCAGGACACCCAGTGACACCAGACCCAGGGGAATGAGCGCCACGTAGGGCGGGTGGGGCCAGGATCGCCAGACGAGGAGGGCGACGATGCCCGCCATGGGCAGAAGGGGTGGCAGGACCGCCATGCGGGCGTGGCGGGGCAGAGGGTGGCCGCCGAGCTTCACGCCCAGCAGAGCCAGCACGTGCCCCGCCAGCATGACCACGGAGCCCTCCAGAGGATCGATGGCCCCCGCCACCATCAGGAAGAGGCCTGCCAGCAGCAGCCACGACGACGGGTGCGTGTTCATCTTCCCCTCCCATTGTTGTGTGTGTGGAACCGGGCGGCTGTGGACGCCCGGCGGCACCCCCAATACAACAGGCGGAAGGTGGGCTGGCAAGGGAAAAGGCGGGCGCGGCGCTACCGTCTGTCGGGCTCGTGGCCGGGGCGCCAGCCGGGACCCGTGCCCGGCACGCGGCCGATGGCCTGGATGCGGCCGTCCAGGCAGAGGGCGCACTGGGCCGCCGTCTCCGACACGCAGGCCTTGCCGGGGTAGATCTCGTAGAGGACGCGGTAGGCTGGGGGCGTGAGGTTGGGCATGACGATGTTGGCGCCGCGCCGCAGGCCCAATTCGCGGCCCTGCTCCGTGTTCAGCGTGGCCAGGGCCGTGGTGCTGGGGATGTTGGCGTCGGGGCGCACCAGCCGGGTCAGGGCCACGGTCTTGTAGGTCATTCCCTCGGTGTTGGGAACCTGCCCGCCATCCGGCGCGTCGGGGAAATCCGGGTGGCCGTCCACGCCCAGCGGCGTGTCCGGGTGCGGGATGTAGGGTCCCACGCCGATCATGTCCAGGTCCAGTTCACGAAACAGGAGCAGGTCCCGCGACAGGCTGGCGTAGCTCTGGCCGGGGATGCCGATCATCACGCCGCTGCCCACTTCGTAGCCCAGCCCGCGCAGGTGCCGAAGGATGGCCAGACGCGGCTCCCGGCCGGGATAGCCCGGATGGATGCGGGCGAAGAGGACGGGATCTGTGGTCTCGACGCGCAGCAGGTAGCGGTCCGCCCCCGCTTCACGCCAGACCTCGTAGTCCCGGGCCGGCCGCTCCCCCAGGCTGAGGGTGATGGCCAGGCCCGTCTCCCCGGCGATGCGCCGCACCAGCTCTGCCACCCACTGCGTGGTGTGCGCCTGGTCCTCGCCCGACTGCAGCACCACCGTGCCGTAGCCGAAGGCTCTGGCCTGCCGCGCGCAGGCCAGGATCTCCTCCGGCTCCATGCGGTAGCGCGCCACCTGGCTGTTGGCGGCGCGGATGCCGCAGTAGGCGCAGCGACGCACGCAGTGGTTGCTGATCTCGACGAGGCCCCGGCGGTGCACTTCGTCGCCCACCCTCTCGCGGCGCACCAGGTCGGCGGCGGCCCACAGCTCTTCCAGGCGGGGAGCTTCCTCCTGGCGCAGCCAGGCCTCCAGGCTGGATTGGTCCAGATTCCGCACCCAGGCGGGAAGGCTCCAGCTCATGCCAGGGTCTCACGCCAGGCCGCCAGGGCCTCGGGAAAGGGCGCCAGCGCGCGATCCAGGATGCCCATGGTGGCGGCGATGCACACGCCATAGTTGGTCAAGGGGACGCCGGCCTGCCGGCAATGCAGCTGGCGGTTGAGCACTTCACGACGGTTCCACATGCAGGCACCGCATTGCACCACCAGCTTCCAGGGCGAGGGATCCGCCGGGAAGTCGTGGCCCTGCACATGGTCCACCCGCAATTCGCCACCCGCCTGCCCGGCCAGCCAGGCGGGAAGCTTCACGCGCCCGATGTCCTCCTTGCCGGGGTGGTGCGTGCAGGCCTCGGCGATGAGCACACGGTCCCCGGGCTTCAAGTGCCGAATGGCCGCCGCGCCCCGGGCCATCTCGGCCAAATCCCCCTGGCGACGGGCAAAGAGAATGGAGAAGGAAGTCATGGGCACATCCGGCGGCGTGTCGCGGGCAACCTGCCGGAAGGCCTGGGAATCCGTCACCACCAGGGCCGGGGGCTGGGCAAGACCCGCCAGGGCTTCCTTCAGGCCGCTGTCCTTCACCACCACGGCCCGGGCATCAATGGCCAGCAAATCCGTGATGACCTGCTGCTGGGGCAGGATGAGTCGGCCCACCGGAGCCCCTTCGTCCACTGGCACCACCAGAACCACCGCTGCGCCGGCAGGCACCAGATCCGCCAGCAGGCTGCGGCGGCCCACACCTTCCAGCGGCGCCTGGTCCAGCAGTGCCTGGCGAAGATCCGCCATGCCGGGGTCAAGGCCCCGGCCGTCCCCCGCGCCTGTGATGGCGCAGCGCACCACGCGCAGGCCGTCGGCCTCCAGACGGCAGCATTCCGCACCATCCGGGCTGTGCAGGTCCACCTTGCTGAACACCGCCACCACCGGCACCTGGCGCAGGCGCAGCTCCGCCAACAGGTGACGCTCGAAATCCCCCCAACGCGGCTGGTCGCAAACAATCAGCCCCAGATCCGTGCGATCCAGCACCTGGTGGGTGCGGGCGATGCGCTGGCCGCCCAGGGCGCCCTCGTCATCCACCCCAGCGGTGTCGATGAACAGCACGGGCCCCAGCGGCTGGAGCTCCATGGGCTTCTCCACGGGGTCCGTGGTAGTGCCCGCCACATGGCTGACAATGGAGGCCTGCTGGCGCGTCAGCGCGTTCAAGAGGCTGCTCTTGCCCACATTGCGCCGCCCGAAAATGCCGATGTGCAGACGATGTCCGCTGCGTACCCTGGCCATTCCCTGTCCCTTCTAACAGTAGACATCCCGCCGACCGGCGCGCACCTGCTCCACCAAACGGCGGGCCGTGAGGCGCGGACCTTCATCCATCTTCTCCATCAGCGCTGGAATGAGCTTCTCACCCGCCTGGCGCGTGCGGGGCGAGGCATAATCCAGCAGGTATTCCAGGAAGGTGGACACGGCGTTGGGATCGCAATGGGCGCGGATGTCCCCGGGCTTGGCCAGATCCATGAAATCCATGCCCGTGCGGCCCAGGCGGTAACAGCCGGTGCAGAAACTGGGGATGTATTCCATGCGCACCAGATCCGCCACCACTTCATCCAGCTCGCGATGGTCCCCCAGGCTGAACTGCGCGCCGCCCTCGTCGGAGAGTTCGTGGCTGCGCAGCTGCTCGTGCGGCGCCGTGCCGCCCTCCACGCCCACACCACCGCAGGCGTCCTCATCCTCCTCGTAACCGCCGGGATTGGTGCGGCTGCCGGCGGAAATCTGCGACACGCCCAGGGCGAAACTGTCCCGGCGCATCTGGGCGGATTCCCGCGTGCTCATGATGATTCCCGTGTAAGGCAGGGCCAGACGCAGAATGGCCACCAGCACGCGGAAGTCCAGGTCGCTTACCGGCTTGGGAGGATGCTCGCTGATGCGCGAGCCGGAAGCGGGCTCCAGACGCGGCACGCTTACGGTGTGAGGGCCGCAGCCGTAGGCACTCTCCAGATGGCGTGCGTGCTGCAGCAGGGCCAGCAGCTCCCAGCGCCACTCGAAGAGGCCAAAGAGCACGCCCACGCCCACATCCTCAATGCCCGCCGCCATGGCGCGGTCCATGGCCGCCAGACGCCAGTCGTAGTCCGCCTTGGGTCCGCGGGTGTGCACCGCGCGGTAGGTCTCCGGGTGATAGGTCTCCTGGAAAATCTGGTAGGTGCCAATGCGCGCGCCCTTCAATTCGCGGAATTCCTCCACGCTCAAGGGAGCCACATTCACATTCACGCGGCGGATCTCGCCCGGGCCCTCCTTCACCTTGTACACCGTGTCGATGGCGTCCAGCACATAGCGGAAGCCTTCCCTGGGATAGGCCTCCCCGGCCACCAACAGCACGCGCTTGTGGCCCTGGCGCACCAGGTGGCGCACCTCCGCGCGGATTTCCTCCGTGCGCAGGGCGCGGCGCTTCAATCCGCGGTTGGAGACGCTGAACGCGCAATAGGCGCAATCGTTGGCGCATAGGTTGCTGATGTAAAGGGGTGCGAAGATCACCAGGCGGTTGCCGTAGATGGTGCGCTTCACCTCTGCGGCGCTGGCGAAAAGCTCCTCCAGCAGCGCCGGATCGTCGATGTTCATGAGTGTCGCCACCTGGGCGTCGTCAAGCCCACGGCCCAGGCGGGCCTGGGCCAGCACTTGGCGCACCTGTGCGGCATCCGGCCGCCGTCCGGCGCGCAAGAGGCTGTCTATGGAAGCTGAGTCTAACGTGAACGAAAGCGTGACCATGGATTCCTTTCCCGCCCTGGATGTTGGGGGCATGGTAGAAGGCGCGAGGCATTGGGGCAAGCGCGCACTCCCACCTGGGTGTCGCTGTTTCAAAGGAAGAAAAGCCCGGCCCCTGCGCGGCGGCCGGGCCTCGCTCTATGCCATGAACGCGCCACGGGCCGTGTAGTGCGTGTGCAGGAGCTTGTGGCTCAAGTGGCCACAGGGCCCCTCTTTGAGGAACTTCTCGTAGAGTTCCAGCACGGCGGGATTCTCGTGGCTCTTGCGAATCTTGTAGGACCTGTCCTCGCCGTAGATGGCCTTGGCCCTGGCGGCGCGGATCTCGGGCGATGTGGGAATGGGCTGTCCGCCGCCGCCGATGCAGCCGCCGGGGCATCCCATGAACTCGATGAAGTGGCATTCGCTGAAGCGACCGCCCGCCTTGATGTCGTCCATCACCTTCTTGGCATTGGCGGTGCCATGGGCCACGGCCACCTTCAGCGTGGCGCCCTTCAGCCAATCCCAGTCGCCCACCAGGTGCTTGAACATGGGAATGACCGGCCCCACTTCGCGGATGGGAAGCTCCACATAGCGGATGCCATCGAAGCCGCGCACGGGGATGATGTCCGCATGGTCGAAGAGATTCTCCACCTGCACGCCGCACACCACTTCGATGACGGTGCGCAGGGCGGCCTCCATGACGCCGCCGGTGGCGCCGAAGATCACGCCCGAGCCGGTGGCCGAGCCGAAGGGATCGTCGAAATCCGAGTGGGGCAGGTTGGGCAGGTCAATGCCCGCCTCTTTGAACATCTGCGCCAGCTCACGCGTGGTCAGGCCGTAGTCCACATCCTTGAAGCCGCTGTCCACCATCTCCGGCCGGTTGCACTCGAACTTTTTGGCTGAGCAGGGCATCAGGGCCACAGTGACAATGTCCTTGGGGTCCAGCTCATGCAGCTGGGCGTAGTAGGTCTTGATGACCGCGCCGAACATCTGCTGCGGGCTCTTTGCGCTACTCAGGTTGGGGATGTAGTCCGGATAGAAATGCTCCAGGTACTTCACCCAGCCTGGCGAGCAACTGGTGAACTGGGGCAGCGCCGCCTCGCGATCCCCCTGCACCAGGGCGCGGTGCAGGCGCAGCAACAACTCCGTGCCCTCCTCGAGGATGGTCAGATCCGCGGTGAAATTGGTGTCGAAGACCTTGTCGAAACCGCACAGGCGCAGGGCCGAGTTCATCTCGAAGGTCATGGGCGTGCCCGGCGCGCAGCCGAAGCATTCGCCGATGGCCGCGCGGGGCGCCGGAGCTGTTTGGATGACCACATGCTTGCCGGGATTGTCAATGTGTCGCCAGATCTCCTCCGTGGGATCGTTGGCGCGCAGGGCTCCCGTGGGGCAGCGGTTGATGCACTGGCCGCAATTGATGCACACCACTTCGCCCAGGGGCTTGTCGCGGAAGGTCTCGATGGTGGTCTCGCTGCCCCGGTGGCAGGCCTCCAGCACGCCCACTTCCTGCAGGTCGATGCAAGTGCGCACGCAGCGGCGGCACAGCACGCACTTGTCCATGTTGCGCACCACGCTGTGGCTGCTGGTGTCCGTCTGGTGGCGACGCTCCGTGCGCTGGCCGAAGCGGAAGTTCACCACCCCCATCTCCTTGGCCAGGCTTTGCAGCTCGCAGTTGTTGCTGCGGGAGCAGGTGTAGCATTCGCCCACATGTTCACTCAGCATCAGGTCCACAATGTGGCGGCGGGCGTTGCGCACCTTGCGCGTGTGGGTCTTGATGGTGAGCGGACTGGTGATGGGATAGGCGCAGCTGGCCTGCAGGGCGCGCTGGCCTTCCACCTCCACCACGCACACGCGGCACAGGCCCGCGCTGCACAGGTCGGCGTGGTGGCACAGGGTGGGAATGTGCACGCCCAGCCGCTTGGCGGCGTCCAGGATGGTGGTGCCCAGAGGCACCTTGATTTCCTGCCCGTCGATGCTGACGCGCACCTGCGCGCCCACGGCATTTTCGTCGGCCCGCGCGTTCACCACCTGCGGCTTCTGGGAAACCGGGGCGCGGCTGGTATCGGGATTCATTCTGCTCTCGGTGTTCATGCTCTCTCCGGATCAGGCGCCCTGGCGGGCGAGGATCTCGTCCTTGAAATGCTCCACGATGGACAGGAAGGCGTTGGGGCTGCTCTGCCCCAGACCGCACTTGGAGGCCAGCTGCATGGTCTCTCCCAGAGCCTGCAGTTCCTGCAGGTGGGACAGGGAGCAACAGCCCTGCTCCAACTTGCCGATGCCTTCCAGAAGCACGCGATTGCCGCTGCGGCAGGGCGTGCACTGGCCACAGGATTCCTCGTCGAAGAACTCCATGAAGTTCCGCGCCACGCGCAGCATGTCCCGCCCGGGACCGAACACGATGATGGAACCGCCCGTGGAGGCATCGTCGAAGGCCAGGCGCCGAGTGAACGCCTTGCGGGGCACGCAGGTGCCGCTGGCGCCACCCACCTGCACGGCCTTGGCCTCTTCGCCACCCACCTCGCGCAGCAGATCTTCGATGCTGATGCCCATGGGGAATTCGTAGACACCGGGACGGGCGCAATCACCACTCACGCTGAAGAGCTTGGTGCCGGTGGAACTGGCCGGGCCCACCTTGGCAAAGGCCTCCGCCCCCAGGGCGATCACCCGCGCGGCCAGGGCCAGGGTCTCCACATTGTTCACGCAGGTGGGATGTCCCAGGTAGCCGGTGTTCACAGGGAAGGGGGGCCGGTTGCGCGGCTCGCCGCGATGGCCTTCCAGCGACTCGATGAGCGCCGTCTCCTCACCGCAGACATAGGCGCCCGCGCCCATGTGCACGCGCACGGTGAAGTCGAAGCCATCCAGCCCCAGAATGCTCTCACCCAGCAGATGGGCGGCTTCCCGGCTGGCAATGACCTGTTCCAGATGGCGGCGCATGAAATCGTACTCGCCGCGCAGGTAAATGATGCCTTCCCTGGCGCCGATGGCCCGGCCTGCGATGGCCATGCCTTCCAGTACCAGATCGGCCTTCTCGGAAAGGAGCACACGGTCCTTGAAGGTGCCGGGCTCGCCCTCGTCGGCGTTGCACACGACATACTTCACCGTGTCCTGGGCCAAGGCTGCGAAATTCCACTTCACCCCCGTGGGGAAACCCGCGCCTCCGCGCCCCTTCAGGCCGGACTCGCGCACCGCCGTGATGATGTCCACGCGCTTCATGCCCACGGCCTTGCGCAGGCCCTCGTCCGGACGGCTCTCGCGGAAGAGGATGGAACTGTGGTCCTTCAGGCTCATGCGTGGGCCTCCTGGCTTTCCACCGCCACCTGCAGAGCACCGGCCGACACCAGTGCGTCGTCCTCGCTGCGCTCCGGATAGAGGCCATAGATGCGTCGGCAGGCTTCCAGGATGGTGTGCACACCCTGTGGCGACACCTGGGTGAAGATCTGCTTGTTCACCATCAATGCGGGTCCCTGGTCGCACATGCCCATGCAATTGGTCCATTCCAGGGTGAAGCGTCCGTCCGCCGTGGTCTGGCCGAAGGCGATGCCCAACTCCTGCTCCAGCTGGCGCGCCACGCGGTCCTTGTCGCGCATGTCGCAACTGATGGTGCGGCACAGGCGCAGCACGAAGCGGCCCTTGCGCTCGCTGTTGAGAAAGGCGTAGAAAGTGACCACGCTGTAGACTTCCACCGGGTGGATGCCCAGGTGGCGGGCCACCTCCTGCATGGCGAAATCCGAGACCCAGCCCTGGGCCTCCTGCAGCTCCTGCAGGATGGGCAGCAGAGCCGAGCGGTTGCGGCCGTGGCGGGCGCAGATCTCGTCAATGCGCCGCCCCAGACCTTCGCGCTCCAGTACCAGCATATCTGTCTCCCGTGCTGACGCCACAGTCGCAGCGGTGGCGCATGGTTCTTGCCAGGGGCGCTCCGCGCCCGGAATGCGCCTTCGCGAAGGCGCCGCCGCAAAGCTCCAGGGGAGGGCTCTCCGGCTCCGTCTCGGTTAAAATATTAACAGTAAAAGTTAGGGATGCAAGCTTTGCGGGAAGAGAACCGCGCTTTTGTTGCAGGGAAAGGAACAGCCGCCGCAACCTTCACCCAGGAAACGCCGTTTGGCGATCCTTTGAACGGTGACTTGGCCATTCATCACTTCGTGCGCAGGAATTCCATTGCCCATCCTCTTTTCGTGGCGCTGCCCAATCACCGCCCCTATCTTCCCCAGGGCATGGTCGCCATCCCGCTGCTCGGTGCCTGTGGCATCGTTTCCGCAGGGATCTTGTGGCCGCGAATGATCCAGCACATTTGGGCAGCAAGCGTTGCCCGCTGAATTCGGTCCAATGGAACAACAAGGCAACAGGGGAGGCGTGGATGCTTCCTGAGGGATGTTCATGGCCTTTCATTCGGCGTGGCCTTCACGCAAGCCCGACAAACAACGCAAGGCAGGGAGTTCCCGCGTGAGGGGGCATCTGCTCATCCTTCCCCTGGCGGGGATCGTGCTCTTTTCCTGCGCGGGCGATCCTCCCCGGCCCCACGCCTATGTGGGTTCGGAGGTTTGCGCCAAGTGCCACGCCGGAGCCGACGCCAACCGCGTCCAGGAGACCTGGCAGGGCACGGCCCACGCCAAGGCGTGGCAGAATCTCGGCTCCCTGCGCGGAGGGGAGATTGCGCGCGAGATGGGCGTGAAGGGCAAGGCCCAGCAGGCGCCGGAGTGCCTGGAATGCCACGCCACGGGTCAGACCGCGCCGCCTGCATTGCGCGCCCTCATTTCCGTGGAGGGGGGCGTGGGTTGCGAAGCCTGTCACGGCCCCGGCGCGGATTACGCCAAGAAGCTGGTGATGCCGGAAGCCAGGGAAGCCCGCCGCCACGGCCTGAGGCCGGATCCCGAAGCCGCTTGCACGGGCTGCCACCGGGTGGGATTCGCCCATATCAAAGCCTTCGATTACGCCACACGCTGGCCCCTCATCGCCCACGCGCTGCCCGCCAAGACCGGCCGGTGATTCCCAAATCCCAAAGGAGGATCCCGTGGTGAAGAAAATCCTGCTGGGCCTGGCCATCCTGCTGGGTCTGGTGGTGCTGGGCGGCTTCCTGCTGCCCGACCGTTATGCCATATCCCGCAGCGTGACCACCCGGGCGCCTCTGGAGAAGGTCCAACCGCTCCTGGAGGACCTGACGCGTTGGCCCGAATGGTCGCCCTGGGAGAAGGCCGACAGCACCATTGTCACCACCCTGGGTCCCATCACCGCTGGATTGGGCGCCTCCCAGCAGTGGACGGACCACACCGGGGGCGGTCGCCTGGAACTGAACCTGGTGGAGCCGGGCCGCGTGGAATACGATGTCTGGTTCGCCGACAGCAAGACGCCCGCCCACAGCGTGATGAGCGCCATTCCCGCCCCTGACGGCGCGTTGACCCTGACCTGGAGCATAGAAGGCGAGATGGATATGCCCGGCGTGGGTCCCTACTTCGCCCTGCTGGCGGGCCGCATGATCGGCCCCATGTTCGACGGCGGCCTGGAAGCGTTGAAAGTGGCGGCGGAAAAACCCTGAGGTCTTCCGCGCAACAGGGAGAGGCGCCCCATGTCCGCAGTGAAGATCCTGCTGGTTTGCCTGACGGCGGCGGGAGCCGCCAGGGCCACATTCATCCCCCTGGGCACCTGGCCCGTGGATGCCACCGGCACGGCCGTGGAGATTGAGACCGAGCTTTTCCGCAACTGCGGACGCGTGCTGGAGCGCTGGAAACTGGCCGAGACCACTCCTGTGCTTGTGGACAGCCTCATTCTGGCAAGCCCGCCCATCGACCTCCTGGACTGGGGTGGACTGCTGCTGGTGCTGCGTGAGGACGGTAGGCTGGAGGCCAGGGATCCCACAACGGACTGGAGCCAGACCATCTGGTCCATGGAAGGCCTTCCCTGCGCAACGCGCCTGCTCAGACACGGCCGCTGGCTGCTGCCGGTGTCCCCCTACATGCCCCTGATTGATCTGGAGGATCCGCGCCAGCCAGTGGTGGCCCAGGAGCCGCTGGGCGGTTGGGATGGCTTCGGCGGCTTCGACGCCTGCTTTGTAGGGGACACGCTGCTGGGAGACTACTACGATTGCTGCGGATCCTGCTGGGATGTGGTGTTGGACAACCGCTGGATGGTGCTGGGAAATGAAGCGCCCCAGGGCTCCGTGCAATCGGTGGGGTGGATCCCCGGGCTTTCCTGGAATTATGATTCCAGACTGGCCTCGGTCGACCATCTGGTGCTTCTCAACACCTGGTCAGGACTGCAGGTCCTGGATCCCGCCACCTGGACCCTGCGCCAAACACTGCCCAGGCCTGGATATCCGGGAGAGGTGACGCTGGATGGCGGGGGCAATGGACCCTTGGCCCTGGTATCAGGCCCCGTCGGCACCATCGCTTTCCACAGCTCCGCCCAGGATGAGGAACCCCTTGCCGCCCTGGACACCCTGGCTTTCCACGCGGACAAGCAACTGCGACTGATGGGCGATGCCGCCTTGCTGGTCTCCGAAGACGAGGTGCGCTGGATCTCCTTGCCGGATCCGTCCCGGATGGAGACCACGCGCACGCTGCCGGCGCCGGGCGGCATTCGCGCCCATGCCTGGGCGGGAAACCACCTGCTGGCCAGAGGCACCGGGCTGCACATCCTTTCTCCTGTTGGCGAAGCCTGGGCGCTGGAGGCCTCTCTTCCCCTTGGTGAAGGGGGCAAACTCGCCGCCCACGGCCAGCTGGCGGTGGCGGATGTGCCAACGGGCCTGTGCGTGGTGGACCTTGGGGCATCCGTGCCCCAAGCCCAGGTGCACGCCCTGTCGGCGCCTGTGACGGACCTGCTGATGCTGGACCAGGTGGCGGTGTGCCTGGCGGGTGACTCCCTGCGCTTCCTTGACCTGCGCACGCCTTCCCAGCCCAGGGACATCACCTGCGTTCCCAGTCCGGGCACTGTTCACCTGGAAGGGGCTGGTAGCGTGGTGGCGGCGGGAGGCAATGGCGTCGTGCAGCTCTTCCAGGCCACGGCGGAGCAGGTGGTGGCCGGCGATACCCTGACGATTCCATTTGAGTCCATGGCTCTGGTGGACAGCGTGTTGATCACGGCCCGGGATTGGGATCCTTATTGGGATCCCGTCCTGGAGCTGCGGCTCTGGGATGTGGCCAATCCCCAGGACGCTGTCCAGCTGGGCGAGCAGACCATTGGCAGCGTGGCATCGTTCACCATGCGGAGCGGGGCCTCCCGCCTGGGCCTGCTCTTGCGTGATTACTGGCCAGGTTGGGATCCCTATGACCGCCTCCACCTGGACCTCTTCGATGTGGTGGACGGGGTCCTGGTGCGCACGGTCAGTGAAAATTGTGAAGAGCGCCCGGTGAAAGACTTCCGCCTCTCAATGGAAGCGGGTCAGGCCGGCAAGGTGGCCATCCACGACGAGGGGGAGGGATTGTCCTGCTACCTGGACGACAGCATCCTGACTGTTGACGGGCCGCCATTCCGACCCAATGCGCTCGTCCTGGCCGCCGCGCCCAATCCCTTCAATCCTCTCACGCGCCTGAGCTTCAACCTGACCCGGCCCGGCCCCGTGCGCCTGGCGGTCTTCGATCT
>CAIWAD010000043.1 GCA_903910645.1 uncultured bacterium
TGCCGGAGCGCTTGCGCCAGGGCGCACTGTTCAGCGCGCTGGCCGTGCAGCTTGTGCTGTTGGGAACGGGGTTCCTGCTGCCCGGCGGCCTGTGGCGAGGGCCCCTGGTCACTGTGCTGGTGGTGGGCGCCATGGCCCAACGCGTGCTCTTCATTGGTCTGCGTCTGCTGGGCGAAGGGGAATTGGCTGCCCCCGCCCTGCCACTGGCCCTGCGCCTGGTCCTGCACGCCTTGTGGCACAGCCTGCGCGGAACCCTGGGCGGCTATGGTTGGAAGGAAGCCGGCCCCGCGCCGGCAGGAAGGGACAATCCGGCATGAGCGAGGCCCTGCTCTTTCTGCGTCACACCTTCAGTCTGCGCCGTGTGTGGAACGCCGCCAAGAGCCACCTGAGCTACGGCTTGAGCGTGCTGCTGCGGCGGCCCATTGTGTGGGGCCTGCCCACCGTTTTCATGGTGGAACCCACCAACGCCTGCAATTTGAAATGCCCGCTTTGCCCCACGGGTGCGGGCACGCTGAAGCGCCCCACGCGCTTCCTGGAAACGACCCTTTACCAGCGTCTGCTCCAGGAGCTGGGTCACGACGCCTTCATGGTGCTGTTGTGGAACCAGGGAGAGAGCTTCCTGCACCCGGACTTCTTCCCCATGGTGCGCCAGGCTTCCAGCATGGGACTGTGGACCTATGCCAGCACCAATGGCCACTACCTGGAGGATCCGGAGGCCGTGGTGCGCAGCGGACTGGGCACCTTGCTGGTGAGTGTGGACGGCGCCACGCCGGAGACCTACGAAGCCTACCGCCGCAGCGGGAATTTCGGGCAGGTGGTTGAAGGGCTGAAGGCGCTGATGGCGGCCAAGCGTCGTCTGGGCAGCGCCACGCCCGTGGTGCATCTGCAGTTCATCGTCATGCGTCACAACCAGCATGAAATCGCGGAGATCGACCGCCTGGCGCGGGAGTGCGGCGTGGATCGCCTGACGCTGAAGACCGTGCAGATCTACGACGACGCGGACATTGATGTGTGGTTGCCGGAGGAGGAAGCCCTGCGCCGCTACCAGGTGGTGAAGGGCGAGGAGGGCGCGCACTTCGCCATGAAGCATGGTTATCCCAACCGCTGCCAGCGCTTGTGGAATCAGCCCGTGCTCAACGCCGGCGGCGAGGTGGCGGTGTGCTGCTTCGACAAGGACAGCGACTTCGCCATGGGCCATGTGGGCGAAAGCTCTTTCCGTGAACTGTGGACCGGCCCGCGCTACATGGCTTTTCGCAAAGCCGTGTTCACCCGGCGCAGCCAGTTTGAAATGTGTCGCAACTGCGGCGAGGGCGTGCGCCTTACGCTGGAGCAGCGGGACTTGCGCGTGGATTTGGGCAAGCCGCTGGAGCGCAGCCTGCGCCGCCATGGCTGGACCTTGCCTGACGACGAGGAGATCCGCCGCCGCATTGAGGCCGCCCGCGCCAGCCGTCCCCGTGAAAGTGGCGGAAGGGAGGAGCGCCGGGAAGGACGCGATGGCGTGGCGGGCATGAGCCTGGGACAAGGCCCGCGCCCCATTGAAGAGCTGGACGAACAGGCATGAAAGGCGCATGGCCCATAGTGCTGAAAGCCCTGGCCGCGCTGGCCTTGTGCGCCTGGCTGCTCCATCGCCTGGATGTGGAACAGCTGCGCCACAACCTGGCGGGCATAAGTCTGACGCATCTGGGACTGGCCCTTGTCCTGCTGTTGCCCAACCTGGGCTTCCAAATGGTGAAGTGGGGCCTTCTGGTGCGGGCACAGTTGCCCGGCGCCACCCGCGCCCTCATTGTGCGCAGTTTCCTGGCGGGCACGGCGCTGGGCACCTTGACGCCCGGCCGCGTGGGCGAGCATGCCCGCGCCGCGTGGTTCGGCAGCCACCGCACGGAACTGGCGGCCCTGTCCCTGTTGGACAAACTGAGCAGCGCCACGGTGACCAGCGTGGCGGGAACCCTGGGCCTGCTGCTTCTGCCGCGCTGGGACCTGAGTCTCTTCGGCGGCGCCGCGCCCTGGGTGCTGGCGGGACTGGGCCTGTACGCCCTGGCCGTGCTGGCCTGGACCCTGGGCAGCGCGGCACTGCTGCTGGCGCCCGCCCGCGTCACCGGTCTGTTGGGGCGTCTGCCCTGGCTGGCCGCCCGCCAGCGCTTCCAGCGCGTGCACGCCGCCATGCAACTGGTGGACCGTCCGCGACGCCTGGCCGTGCTGGGCGCCGCCGTGGCCTTCTATGCCACCTTCATCCTGCAGTTCACTCTGCTGGCGCGCGGACTGGGCATTTCGTCGTCCTTGACTCCCGCCGCCGCCGCGGGCACCATGTTCCTGAAAAGTCTCTTCCCCATCAGTCTGGGGGATCTGGGCGTGCGTGAACTCTTCGCCGCCAACCTGTTTGAAGGCATTGGCGCGGCACCGGAAGGCGCCGTGGCCGCGGCTTTCCTGCTCTTCGTCATCAATGTGCTGCTGCCATCCCTGTGGGGCGCCTGGGCCGTGTCTGGCCCACGGGGAGGCGGCCAACGGGAGGAGGCCCCATGATCCTGCTCCTTGCCCTGATCCTGGCCATCCAATGCGCCTACGCCCTATTTGTGTGGCGCCTGGGCTCCGCCCTGGACGGCTCCCTGCGCCTTCCCCCCCGGGGAAATCCCGCCCAGGGCCCCGGAGAGGAGGACCTGCGGGTGACGGTTGTGGTGCCCGCGCGCAACGAGGCCGCCGCCCTGCCCGGCACTCTGCGTGCCCTGGTGGTGCAGAGCTTGCCCAAGGAGCGCTGGGAAGTGCTGGTGGTGGACGACGGCTCCACCGATGCCACCGCCGAAGTGGCCCAGGCCCATTTGGCAGAGCTGGCCACCTGGGGCATGTCCGGTCGCCTGCTCTTCACCGCGTCCGGGGCACGGGGCAAGAAGGCCGCCATCCTCAAGGGCAGGCAGGCGGCCCGGCATCCCTGGATTGCCGTGCTGGACGCGGACAGCCGCCCGGATCCGCACTACCTGGAGCGCATGGCCGCCCAGGCGGGCGTGGAGGACGGCCTGCTGGCGGGTCCCGTGTTCTTCGAGGGCGGCGAGGGCCTGTGGGCACGACTGGTGAGGCTGGAATACATGGGCCTCCTGGGGGCCGGCCTGGCCTCCTTTGGCGTGGGCAGACCGCTTTTCGCCAGCGGCGCCAATCTGTGGTGGCGGGCCGTCGCCTTTGACGAGGCGGGCGGCTACACGGGCCTGGAGCACATCGCCAGCGCCGACGACACCCTGCTCATCCAGCGCATGCGCCTGCGCACCCGGTGGAGGCTGGCCGCCGTGCTGGATCCCCGCGCCTCCGTTGGCAGCCGTGCGCCACACACTCTGGCGGCCTTCATGCGCCAGCGTGTGCGCTGGACCTCTACGGAGCTGCACATGCCGGATCCTCTGGCCCTGGTGGCATCCCTGGGCCTTTACCTGGTCTTCCTCGCCTGCGTGGGCGCGCCGCTCCTGGCCATGGCCGGCTTGTGGCCCGCCTGGGCGGGCTTGCTCCTTCCCCTGCTGAAGCTGCTCGCCGACGCCCGTCTGGTGGCCCGCGCCTCCGCCGCCTTCCAGGGGACGGCCCTGTTGCCTCTCTTTCCCGTGGTCTGGCTGGGTCAATTGGCCTATGGCCTGTGCGTGCCCTGGGTCTCGCTTGTGCGTCCGGTGAAGTGGCGGGGCGAGGCGCGCCCATGATCCTTAAGGCCCTGCTCCGCCGCACGCCTTTCTGGCGCCCGCTGCTCCACAATGGACTGTGGCGCCTGCCGCCAGCGCTGGCCCGGGTGGGTGGCCGTGGACAGGTCCTGCTCAGTTTCGATGACGGCCCTACGGAAGCCTCGCTGGCCATTTCACGCATTCTGGAGGCCCACGGAGCGCGGGGCCTCTTCTGCCTGGTGGGCCAGGGCCTGCCCCGGGACGCGGCGGCGCCATCGCCAAAGGAGGCGCGCGCCCTGGCCCTGGTGAAGGAGCTGCAGCGTGGCGGCCACGCCCTGGCCGTGCACGGTCTGGATCACGGACGCCTGGGGCTGCGCGCTCCACGACGGGTCACGCGGGAACTGGCGGAGGCGGCCCATCGCCTGGAGGAAGCCACCGGCCTGCGCCCCTTTTTCCAGCGTCCACCTTATGGCCATTGGATGCCCTGGTTGGGAAGGGCCTCCCGCCGCGCGGGTTTGCTGCCCCTGTTTTGGAGCCTGAACGCGTTGGACTATCGCGCCACGCGGGCAGCCGACATTGTGGAACCCGTGCTGGCGCTGGTGCGCGCCGGTGACATCCTGCTCCTGCACTGCAGTGGTCCCGGCCAGGAGCACACACGCGCCGCCCTTCCCCAAATCCTGGAAGGCCTGCGCGCCAAAGGTCTGCAGGTGCTGGATCCCGGTGCCCTGCTGGAGAGCCTCCATGCCTGAGCAACTCCTGCTCCTGCCCGAGGGCTGGCCCCGTCTTCTGGCCTTGGTGGTGGCCACGGGCATCCTGGCCCTTACCTGGGCGCGGCGCGTCCTGGTGGAGGCCCTGCACAGTGAAGGCGACGCTGAGAAAGCGCTGAGTCTGGAAATCATGCCCGTGGCGGAAGGCCCTTCCTCTAAGATGAATGAGGAACTCCCGCCCCAGCGCAGCCTGGTGCTGGTGGCGCGCAACGAGGCCTGCCGTCTGCCCGCGCTGTTGGGCGATCTGGAGCGTCTGCTGGAAGAGGATGAGGGCCTGGAGATCCTGTTGGCGGACGACTCCTCCACCGATGGTACGCGTCAGCTCATGGAGGACTTCGCCGCTCAAGCCAGGGCTGGCCGCGTAACCCTCATGCCCGCCTTTGCCTCTCGCCGGGGCAAGCCCGCCTGGCTGCGTCACACCGTGTCCCAGTGCCGGGGCCAGGTCCTGCTCTTCACCGATGCCGATTGCCGCCTGGGTCCACGCTGGAGCCGGGCCATGGAGGAATTGCTGGACCTGCGAGGCCCGGAACCCCATGCCGCCGCCGGAGGCCTGGTGCTGTTGGAGGAGTGTGGCAAGGCGGATGCCGTCCACCGTTGGCAGCGCCTGCACTGGATTCTCCTTTCCGCCACGGGAGCGGCCTTGGGCATTCGCCGACCCGGGCGTGCGCCCAGTTTGTGGGGCGCCAATCTGGTGTTCCATCGGCCCGCCGTGGAGGCCCTGGGCGGATACGCGGCGCTGGCCGCGGTGGACAGGGGCGAGGACCTGCACTTCGTGCGCTCCCTGCTCCGCGCCAATGTCCGCGTGCGCCTGGCCGCCTTCCCCCGCGCCACGCGTGTGCGCACCGCCGCCGTGGATGCCCCGGGCGTGGTGCGGCAGGTGGCCCGCTGGGGCGCTTCCCTGTTCGCGCTGGGACCGCTGGAAATGGGACTGGTGCTGGGCATGTTGCTGTGGTTGCTGGCCCTGGTCGGCATTTTCCTGGTGAAGCCCGTGCTGGGGCTCCTGCTGCTGGGCGTGGCCCTTATGCCCCTTGGTGCCCTGCTGGACGAACTGGCCGCCAGTCTGGGAGAGGAAGGCGCCGGGCTGTCTGGCGCGGCCCTGTACCTGGCCGCCTGGTACCTGCTCCTTCCAGCGGCGCTGCTGCAAGGGCTGCGCGGAGACCGCCGCTGGAGGCGCCCGGCATGAGAGCCCTGCCCCGCCATCTGGAAGGCCCCGCGCGCTACGCCGAACTGCACGGCCTGCCCATGGGTTCGCGCTTCTCCCGGCTATGGCAACCCTGGCCGGAACTCTACCTGGATCTGCCCTGGCGGGTCACCCGGGGCAAGCCCGTGCCCCTCTTGGCGGCCTGGGCGGACGCCCACCAATTCCCCATCCGCCTCTGCGAGGTGGAGCTTAGCCTGGCCAGCCCGCGCGGAGTCCTGCAAACCCGGCGGCAGGAGCTGGATCTGCGCCTGGAAGAGGTGGTGGGTGGTCAGGTCCTGCTGGAGCTGGAGCTGGACGAACCCGGCCTGTGGCAGCTGTGGGCCGATGTGCGCGTGGAGCGCCTTCCCGGTGCCCACGGCGTGGCGGGGCAAAGCCTGCGATTCCGCAACCAGCTGGCGCCGGGCCTGCCGGAAGAGCCCTTGCAGGTGCGGGTGGACGCTCATCCCATGCCCCGCCTGCCCGGCATGGTGCAAGGGGATCCTCATGTGCACTCCAGCGCCACCAGGGACATGATTGAATTCGGCCCGCCGCCGGAGCTGCTGCGTCACGCGGCCACCACCCTGGACCTGGATTGGTTCGCCCTGACGGACCACAGTTACGATCTGGACGACGATCCCCTGGACTGGCACCGCCGCCATCCGGAGCTGCCTGTGTGGGAGGCCCAGCAGGCGTGGATTCGCCACAGCGCCACCACGAACGGGCCCTTCGTGTTGCCGGGTGAGGAATGCAGCGTGGGTGGTGTGGGCGGAGGCCTGCTTCACTTGCTCATTCTGGCCGCGGATCGCTTCTGGCCCGGTTCCGCGGATGGGGGAGAAGGCTGGCGGCCCCGGCGCGCCGAGTGGCGCCTGCCCGCCCTGATGGAAGCGCTGCGGGAGACGGGCAGCCTGGCGCTGAGCGCCCACACCGGCGAGCATCCGGGACCTGGCGAGCGCCTGCTGCTGGGGCGGCGCGCCTGGCGCGGCCCGGACATGGCCCTGGTGCAGGGTCACCAGATCCTGTCCGGGGGCCTGGGTGGGGCGTTCCGTCACGGACTGGCCTTGTGGGGAAAAGAGCTGGCCCAGGGTCGCATGTCGCCCATTGTGGCCGGTGGCGACAGTCACGGGCACTTCAGCCTGGGGCGCAGCATCCGGGTGCCGGGACGCAGTTTGTCCTGGGGGCGACACCAGCTCTTTGGCCGCTACCGCAGCTCTGTGTTGCTGGATGAAGGGGAAAGTCTGGCGCCAACGGCCCAGGGTCCGGATCGCCGTGGCCAGCGTCTGGTGGAGGAAATGGCTGGCGCCCGCGTGATGCTGGGCGATGGTCCCCTGCTCCACGCGGTGAGCGGCGGCGGACATCCCGTGCTGGGTGGACCGCTGGGCGGTAGCCGACCCTGGTTGCACGCCAGGTTGCACCAGGACGCCGGCGCCCTGCGCTGGCTGCGTCTGTGGGGCATGGGTTCCCATGGCGAAGAACTGGTGAAGGAATGGCGTCAACTGTCCGAGGATGGGCTGGAGGCCTTCCCCGCGGACTGGCAACGCTGGCGCTGCTTGCGCGCGGAACTGCGCCAGGCCGACGGGTTCGCCATGACCAATGCCTGGTGGCCCAGTCCGTGACAGGGGCGGCGCGGGGCTGGAAAGGGCCAGCCAAGGCTGACATAAAGCTCCAGCCAGGCCAGCAGCGCCCCTCGTTCATCTTGTCCATGATCAAGGACTTGCCGGAAAGCAAGGGGTGAAAGGGACTGGCACGGCCTTTGCCCAAGGAAGAGCTACGCCAGAAGTCACCCCCCGGCTCAAGAGGCGAGACGCAACCGGCCCCACGCGGGGCCGGTTTTATTGTATAAAGGTGCGGGCCCCGCAGGGCCCGCGCTGCACCTTCCACCGGCACGGCACCCCTGAAGGCCGGCGGAGGAGCATGATCAAAGCCCGGCCACCGCCGGCGCAAGCATCGCCAAACCCTCCACGATTGAGCTTGCGGCCAGGACGGTCACCGAACCCGGTGGTGGCTGCATGAGGGGTTAAACCCCATGCGGGGGAAGGATATCACCAGTGGAAAGCAGGCGCAAGCATGAAGGGCAAGCACTTGTTTGCTCAGGAGCAAGTTTCCGGCATGAGCAGTTGGGACATACGAATGACCAGAGCGCGGGGTTCCACCTTCACCACGCCCAGAGCCGCCAGGCGTCCCAGAATGCGGGAAAGGGTGAAGGGTGTCACATCGGCGGCCAGGGCGATCTCCTGCTTGGGCACCGTGACGCGCACGCCATCCGCCTGGAATCCCTCGCCTTGGAAGCGCCCCAGCTGGATCAAAAAGCGGCGCACACGCTCTTCCGCCGAATCGCTGCTGCGTTCCAGCCAGCGTTCCTCGGACTCCTTCAGCTCCCGTGCCAGCAGGGCCAGCAGGCTTCGGCTGAAAGCGGGACATTCCTCCACAAGGCGAAGGAAGGCGGCACGGGGCACCATGGCCAGACGCGCCGGACTGACGCATTCCGCCACGGCGGCGCTCACTTCGCCTGCCAGCATGGGCCGGAAGCCGGTGACATCGCCAGGTCCAAGGAAGCGGATGACAATCTCCCGCCCCTGGCCATCCACCTTCAACAGCTTCAAATGCCCTTCCAGGATGCACACCAAATGGCCGGGCACTTCACCCTTGTAGAAGAGAACCTGCCCGCGGCGGCACTCGCGCAGCACGGTCTCCTCTTCCAGGCGCGCCAATGGCCCGGGTTCCACGCTGCGGAAAAAGGCAAGGCCGCCCAACGGACTGGATTCCAGAGAAGTCGGAGTGTCCTGCTTTTCCTTCCGCTTCATGGCGCGCCAACCATGGCGGGAAGCAAGTCCAGCAGCTCCCTGGGCATCTGGAAGTCGAAGCGTCCCGCCCGGCACTCCACCTTGGCTGCGCGTCCCAGCTCTGCCACTTCCGCCCCGTCCAGCCACAGGCGCAGAGTCAGGATGGGCATGCCGGCTCCTTCACGACCCAGCAGCTCGAAATCCTCGTGCACCGCGCGCCTGCCATCGGCCAAGATCACCAGGCGCGGGAACTCGTCCGGCGCAAAGAAGGGAAGAGGACTGACCAGGGTAAGCAGCACGAGCCGGGCCGCGCCGGGAATGGGACTCTTTCCCCGGTGCATGCGGCTGAACACCAGCGTGCCTTCCACGCTCTGGTGGGTGGAATTCAGCTCCACGGCAAAACTGGGCGTCATCAAGGCGCTCACATCTTCAAAGGCATCATAGACGGGGATGAGGAGCTTGCCTTCCTGCGCCCGCGCCGAAAGGCAGGCCACCAGGACAAGCACCATCCACAGGGCGCCGGTGGACAAGGGGCTGGTCATCAGGACTTTGGATTTTGCGCGCATGGGTCTCCCGGGATGACGAACTTGAAGGTAGGGCGCGTGACCTTGCTGTGACACAAAAAAAGCCCCATGCGGGACATTTGGCCCATGCCTGACGCAATGCCATCCCGCACCCGTCGCGAACTGCACACGGTGGAGCGCATGATCCTGTTGCACTGCCACCTGCGGCATGCCGCGGTGGAAGTGCCCTGCGCGGACTGCGCGGACTTGCTGGGCTACGCCCGGCGCCGGGTGGAACTCTGCCCCTATGGCGCGGAGAAGCCGGTGTGCAATGCCTGTCCCATCCACTGTTACAAGTCCGACCGCCGGGAGCAGATCCGTCAGGTGATGCGTTTTGCCGGACCGCGCATGATCTGGCGCCACCCCTGGTTGGCCCTGCGACACCTGTGGGACAGCCGTCGGCCCGCGCCTCCATGCCCCACGCGGCCGAGCCCTTCGGCGGAGACGACAGCGCACGGGAGCCCTTGAGCTCTGCCCGCCATTCGCCACACTCCCCCCAACACACGGCACCAATCAACACACAAGCACTCGGAGGCGTCCATGCTGAAGGAATTCCGTGAGTTCGCCATGCGCGGCAATGTGGTGGACATGGCGGTGGGTATCATCATTGGCGGGGCCTTCGGCACCATCGTGAAAAGCCTGGTGGATGATGTGATCATGCCACCCATCGGTTTGGTGCTGGGAGGCGTGGACTTCTCCAACATCTTTCTCACCATGAAACAGGGCGCCCAGCCGGGACCCTACTCCACGCTGCCGGAGGCCCAGGCGGCCGGCGCCGTGACCTTGAACATCGGCCTCTTCTTCAATGCGGTGGTGAGCTTTCTCATCGTGGCCTTCGCCGTCTTCCTGCTTATCAAGAGCATCAACCGGTTGAAGCGCGAAGACGAGCCTGCCGCCCCGACGGCGGAACGCAGCTGCCCATATTGCTGCGGCGCCGTGGCCCCGGCGGCCACCCGCTGCCCCCATTGCACATCCCAGCTGGCTTGAAAAGGGGCCCCCGACACGCGGGGGCCTTTCTGTGTTCGTTCTGCTGCATCAGACTGGGAAGCGCCCAGACTTCATGCCAATCCACGGGCGCGATTCCGCGGGATCACTGGCGTTGCGCGGTGACCACATAGTAGGCGCTGTTCGTACCCGGATCCACATTCGTGTCCAGTCATGTGGTGGAACTTGTCTCCGCCACGCGCAGGGAGGGATCCAGGTCCACGCCCGGCCGGGGCAGTCGATGGATGCTGCAAAGGGCGGCCCCCGCCGTTTCATCCCACTCCAGCAGCGGCCCCGCCACGATCCACAGGATGCGCAGATGCACGGGGGCTTCCAATTGCCCGCCTGTGCGGAAGCTCCACACCGTATCTGCGGTCACGCCGGCGGCACTCACCTCATCCACGCGCCAGCGCCAATCGGTCCAGGCCGCCAGATCCTGACTCAACATGAGCTGGGACTCGTCCTGTTCAACCACCAGGGAAAGCGGATCCATGCCCTGTGGTCCCAGCTACACGCGATGGCTGGTGGCCCGCGCGCCCGGCGTCCAGCTCAACCGGGGCATGGCCAGCCTTTGCCGCTGGTTCGTCATAATGTTCCCATCACCCATGCGGGTCTCACCCGCCACTTCAGGAAGAACCATGACTTTCACCACTCTGGGCCTGCACGCCGCCCTGTTGAAAAGCGTGCGCGAACTGGGCTTCACGCGCCCCACGCCCATCCAGGGCGAAGCCATTCCCGCTGCCCTGGCCAGTCGCGATCTGCTGGCCTGCGCCATGACGGGTTCCGGCAAGACGGCGGCCTTCCTGCTGCCCATTGTACATCAGCTCATCGATCGTCCCAGGCGCACCACCCGTGCCCTGGTGTTGACTCCCACGCGGGAGTTGGCGGCGCAGATCCTGGACGACCTGAACGCCTTGGCCGTGCACACGCCGGTTACTGGCGCGGCGGTGTTCGGCGGCGTGAGCATGGGCCCGCAGGAGCACGCCTTCCGCAGTGGCGTGGATGTGCTGGTGGCCACGCCCGGCCGTTTGCTGGATCACTTCAAATACCCTTATGCCCGCTTGCCGGGGCTTGAATTCCTGGTGCTGGATGAGGCGGACCGCATGCTGGACATGGGTTTTCTGCCGGATATCCGTCGGGTGCTGAAGCACCTGCCTCCGCGGCGCCAGACCTTGTTCTTCTCCGCCACCATGCCGCCACCCATCGCCAAGCTGGCCCAGGAGATGCTCCAGAAGCCCGCCACCATTGCCCTGCAGCGCCAGGCAGCGCCCGCCACAGGCATCACCCAGGCCATCTATCCGGTGGCGCAGGACTTGAAAGGCGCGCTCTTTCTTGAACTGCTGAAGCGGGATGTGATGCGCGAAGCACTGGTTTTCACGCGTACCAAGCACCGCGCCGACCGGCTGGCCAAGTTCCTTGAGAAGAACGGCATCGTGGCCGATCGCATCCACGGCAACCGTAGCCAGGCCCAGCGCACCGCCACCCTGGCCGCCTTCAAGGAAGGTCGCACGCGCGTGCTGGTGGCCACGGACATTGTGGCCCGTGGCATTGACATTGAAGAGCTGGGTCATGTGGTGAACTTCGATGTGCCGGTGGTGCCGGAGGATTACATCCATCGCGTGGGGCGCACGGCCCGCGCCCAGGCCACGGGTGACGCCTTCACCTTTGTCAGCCCGGAGGAAGAGGGCGACCTGCGCCGCATCGAGGGTGCAGTGGGGCGCCGACTGCCCCGGGTGACTTTGCCGGACTTCAATTACTCGGCGCGTAGCGAGGAAAAGCTGGAAGTGCCGCTGGCAGAGCGCATTGCCAAGATCCGCGCGGAAAAGGCCGCCGCCCGGGAGCGCTCCCGGGAAAAGGAAGAGCGTCGCCTGCAGGCCCTGGCTGCCACAGAGGAACGCAATCGTCAGAAGGCCGATGAGGCCGCCCGTCGCGCTGCGGCCGGCACCGCCCGCAAGCCGGGCATGAAGGTCACCGTGTTGGGCGGCTCGAAGCCTTCCTCGCCTCGTCCTGCTTCTCCCCGTCCCTCGTCCGGACGCCCGGCGGCTCCCGGAAGATCCGCTTCCGACTCCCCCCGCGAAGCCGGTGCTCCGGCAAAACGGCGGCGGCGGCGGCGGCCCGGGGGTGGTGCGGAGTCCTGAGACTCCTGGGTCTCGCCCGGGTCTGGTCCGGGGCTTCTCCGGGTCTCGCCCGGGGCAGTTCCAGGGCAGGGGCCAATGCGAAGGCCTAGTCGTCCGATAAAATCACATGACCATCAACAGTTTTCATAGCTTATTGAGCAATTGGCTAATTGTTGTTGGGAATGGATTATTGCTTAGGCCCGGGGCATGCCCGGGTCTCGTCCGGGTCTCCCCCGGGTCTCGCCCGGGTCTAGACCCCACAGGAGCACAAAAAAGGGGCCGGCGAACCGGCCCCTCATGCAATCGGGGCGACTGGATTTGAACCAGCGACCCCTTGACCCCCAGTCAAGTACGCTACCAGACTGCGCTACGCCCCGATTGTTTTGGTCAACAGCTTCAACACCGCCTGCAGCTCGGCCCGCACTTTGTCGCGACCCTGGCCAGGTGCACGACGCAACTGCCGCCGTGCTCCTTCAAGCGTGTACTTTTCTTCATGCACGAGATGCTGGATGCGACGGATCAAGTCCAGATCCTCCGCCCGATAGCGTCTGGTGCCACCTGCGCTCTTGCGCGGCTCCAGTTCCGGGAATTCCGATTCCCAGAACCGCAGCACATGAGCCTCAAGGCCCGTGGCCTCGCAGACTTCACCAATGCTGTAATAGAGCTTTCCGCCCATGGCCTCGGATTCCATTCGGCCTCCCGATGCACCTGGCTCCCGTGGCAGGCCATGAAAGTAGCCAAGGCCAGCCGTTCAATCAAGACTTGGAGGACGAAGCTGCCGCACTTCCGCCAAGCCAGGAACTGAGCGCGGCGCCCAGACCGGCCAGACGCTGCACCACATCCTCGTCGCGACCGTCCAGCATGGCCGCCACGGCCGCCTCCCCATGGTGGGGATAAAGCATGTGCCGGGGCATGCACATCACATGCCCACCGCCCCCGCGACCAAAACCCGCCCGCAAACCAGCCGCTTGAGCCACCAGCAGGGCGCGGCGATCCCAGCGTCCAAAGGGCCAGGCCACCACATGCACATTGCGGCCGAATAGCAGTTCCAATTCCGAGCGCGCCGTCACCAGCTCACGCTCCAGCACATCCAGGGAACGGCCCGCCAGGTGGATGTGCGTGCGTCCGTGCAGCCCAAGGCTCCAGCCCGCATCCAGCAGCTCGGCGATCCCCGCCGCGCCCAGATGCGCGAAGCGACGCCCCAACAAGCCGCCATCCCAGGTGTTGTTCTTGCCCAGGAAATCCAGCACCGGAAAAAGTGTGGCCACGAAGCCCGCCGTCTCCAGCGCAGGCAGGGCATGCTGTACCACGCAGGCATAGGCGTCGTCGAAGCAGAGCAGGACCAGCCCTTCCCCGGCCTCCTGCATACCGCCGCGCTGCAGCCAGTTCTCCATGGTGATGGCGCGGGCGCCCTGCTGGCGCAAGGCCTCCACCTGCCGACGGAAGCGCTGGGGATGCAGGGCCGTGATGCCGGGCTCCCAACGGGGCGTGATCTTGTGCCAGGCGAGCACGGGGATGGGCCGGGGATTCTCCACGAGGGAAATCAGGCCCCCGTGTGGCCGAAACCGCCCGCTCCGCGGGCGCTCTGCGGCAGGCTCTCCACCACATCCCATTCCAGGCGCTCCACATGGGCCAACAGAGCCTGACAAATGCGCATGCCCCGGGTGACGGTGAAGGCTTCCGCGCCGAAATTGCTGAGGATGATCTGCACTTCGCCGCGGTAGTCGCTGTCAATGGTGCCCGGACTGTTGAGCACGGCCAGATTGTGCTTCAAGGCCAGACCACTGCGCGGGCGGATTTGCAGTTCGAAACCATCGGGGATGGCCACCTTCAGGCCCGTGGGCAGAAGACGGGTCTGGCCCGGCGCCAGCACCACATCGTCCACCACAGCGGCATGCAGATCCAGCGCCGCCGCGCCCGCCGTTTGATAGGCGGGCAGGGGAAGGTCCACGCCATGAGGCAGGCGTTCCACCAGAACGCGCGTCATGCTTCCTCCTCCTCTTCAGGCATCAAGCGGCTGATGTGGAAGCCGGAGGGATCCAGCCACTCCCGCGCCGCCACTCTCAGACTCTCCACTGTTTGCGCCTCCAGGCGCTCCAGGCGCTCCTGCAGCGGCACCAGCCGACCATGGCGCAGCTCGCCCTTGGCCAGCTGCACCATGCGGTTCATGCTCTGCTCCTGGGCAATCATCCAGCCGCCGCGCATTTGGCGCAGGGCGTGCTCCAGCTCCGCATGGTCCACGCCCTCACGGGTGATGCGGGCGAACTCCTCCATGCAGGCGGCCTGCACCTCGTCCACACGGGCGGCATCACAGGCGAAGTAGGCACCGAAGGAGGCGCCGCGATCCAGACTTTCCTGCCAGGAATAGACCGTGTAGCACAGGGCCATGTCCTCCCGCAGTCGCTGGAACAGCCTGCTGCTCATGCCATCGCCCAACAGCAGGGTCAACAGGTGAAGGGCTGGAGTGTGGGGATGGCTTGCGCCCGGCCCGCCTCGTCCCAATTGCACATGGGCCTGGCGGCCAAAACCACTCACATGCTCGGTGAAGCCGGGAGCCACCTCTGGCGCTTCGGGCACCTTATCCCGCCCGGCGGGCAAGTGGCCGAACAGGCGCTCCGCCCGCTGATGCAGCAGGCTGTGGTCCAGGTCGCCGGCAAAGGCCAGCACCAGCTCGCCCCCGCGCTTGAAGGAATCGGCGAAGCGTGCCAATGTGGCGCGATCCACGGCGCGCACATCTTCCTCCGTGCCCTGCACGGGCAGACCCCAGGGACTGTGGGGGTACATGTCGTGAAAGGCCAGATCGTAGATCAGCTCGTCGGGACTCTCCTCCACCTGGCGGATTTCGTCCACAATGACGCTCTGCTCCTTCTCCAACTCCCGGGCGTCCAGCACGCTGCCCAGCAGCATGTCCGCCAGAAGCTCCAGCCCCAGCTCCCAATCCTCGCCCAGCGTGCTGCAGTAGAAGGAGGTGTTGCCACGACCAGTGGAGGCGTTCAGCTGGCCGCCGCGCCCTTCCACCGCCATGCTGATCTCCCGGGCCGTGCGCGTGTCCGTGCCCTTGAAGACCATGTGCTCAAGCAAATGCGTAATGCCGCCGGGCCAGCCGGATTCACCGGAGCTACCCCGGCGCAGCCACAGGCCCATGCTGCAGGCCGGCGCCCCCGCCATGCGCTCGCTCAGGACCACCAGGCCGTTGGACAGCTCGCTGCGCTCCAGGTACTGCTTCATGAGCCCTCGTCAAATGGAATCAGCCGGTGGATGTCCCGGCTGATTCCTGTGGTGTCGTGCATTCAAAGCCTAGAAACGACGGCCACCGCCACCGGATCCGCCACGGCCGCGATCGCCACCGCCGCCGGATCCGCCACGGCCACCGAAGCCTCCGCCACGACCGCCACGATCCCCTTCGGGACGCGGGGTGCGGGGACGCTCCACATAGCCCTCGGGCTTGGGCAGCAAGGCGCGACGGCTAAGGCTGAGCTTGTTGTTCTCGGCGCTCTGCAGCAGCACATCAATCTTGTCACCCACCTTCAGCACATCTTCCACGCGCTCCGTGCGCGCCCAGTCAATTTCGCTGATGTGCAGCAGGCCTTCCTTGCCGGGCATGATTTCCACAAAGGCGCCGAACTCCACAATGGAGACGATCTTGCCGTTGTAGACCTTGCCCACCTCGGCTTCCGCCACCATGTCACGGATCCAGTTCACCGCGCGGCGCAGGTTCTCACCGTTCTCGCTGGCAATGGTGATGGTGCCGTCGTCGGCGATGTCGATTTTCGTCTTGGTGGACTCCTGGATCTCGCGCACCATCTTGCCGCCAGGCCCGATGATCATGCCAATTTTCTCCACCGGCACCATCACCGCCTCCAGGCGCGGGGCGTAGGGCGAAAGCTCCGTGCGGCTTTCCGTCAGGCACTCGGCCATTTTGCCGAGGATGTGCAGACGACCATCGCGGGCCTGGATCAGCGCGCTCTCCATGATGTCGAAGGAGAGGCCATCGATCTTGATGTCCATCTGGAAGCTGGTGATGCCGTCGCGGGTGCCGCAGACCTTGAAGTCCATGTCGCCCAGGTGATCCTCGTCGCCCAGGATGTCGCTGAGCACGGCCACCTTGCCATTCTCCATCACCAGGCCCATGGCGATGCCCGCCACCGGCTTCTTCAGCGGCACGCCGGCGGCCATCATGGCCAGGGTGCCCGAGCAGACGCTGGCCATGGAGCTGGAGCCGTTGGATTCCAGAATTTCACTCACGATGCGGATGGTGTAAGGGAAGTTCTCCCGCAACACCTGGCCCTTCAGGGCGCGCTCGGCCAGATTGCCGTGGCCGATCTCCCGGCGTCCGGTGCTGCCAATGCGGCGCACTTCGCCCACGCTGAAGGGAGGGAAGTTGTAGTGCAGCATGAAGTTGCGGCTGCGCTCGCCCCAAATGCCGTCCATGCGCTGGGCGTCCTGGCCGGTGCCCAGGGTGACCGCGCCCAGGGACTGGGTTTGGCCACGGGTGAACAGCGCGCTGCCGTGGGTGCGGGGCAGCACATCCACTTCGCAGGTGATGGGACGGATTTGCGTGGTGCCGCGGCCATCCAGGCGGCGACCCTGCTCCACAATGGCCTGGCGCATCACCAGACCCATCTGGTCGTGCATGACCGTGCCCACCAGACCCTGGACTTCCGCTAGGGTCTTCAAGGCGGCGGCATCGCCGGACTCGGCGGCGGTCTGGTAAGGCAGCAGCAGGGCGGCCTTGAGGGCGTCGTAGGCGGTATTGCGCTCGGCCTTCTCCGCAATGGCGCACAGGCGGGTCATCTCCGTCAGGCTGGCGGCCTCCAGGGTGGCCTTCAGCTCCGTGTTGATCTCCGGCGGGTTCACCGTCCACTTGGTGACGGGGCCCAGCTCGGCCAACACCTCTTCCTGCAGGGCGATGATGCGGCGAATGCGCTCATGGGCGAAGTGGATCAGCTCCAGCATTTCCTGCTCGCTGATCTCAGAGGCTTCGCCTTCCACCATGGTGATGGATTCCTTGGTGGCGGCCACCACCATCTCCACATCGCTCAGGTCCAGCTGCTCCAGGCTGGGATTCACCACGGGCTGGCCGTTCACACGGGCCACCTGCACGCTGGCCACCAGACGCTCGAAGGGAATGGGGCTGGCGCAGAGGGCCAGGCTGGCGGCGCAACAGGCCAGGGGGCCGGGATCGCAGCTGCGGTCGTAGGAGAAGACATTGCAAATGATCTGCGTCTCATTGGAGAAGCCCTCGGCGAAGAGGGGACGCAGGGGGCGGTCGATGAGACGGGCGTTGAGGATCTCGTTCTCCGAGGGCCTTGTCTCACGCTTGAAGAAACCGCCGGGGAAGCGACCCGCGGCGTAGAGCTTCTCCCTGTACTCCACCTGCAGGGGGAAGAAGTCCTGACCCAGGCGGGGCTTGGTCTCGGCGCAGGTGGCGGCCAGCACCACCGTGTCCTCGAAGCGCACCCACACCGATCCCTGGGACTGCCGGGCCACCTTGCCGATTTGGAAGGTGAGCTTCCTGCCGTCCAGGTCCATGGATTTTTCAATCATCCGACACACTCCTTTGTTGGCGGAACCCATGTTCCGCGTGGTCGGACGGCCGCGATCCGGAAGAGGCACACCGGCGGGGGGGCGGGCGAAGGCGAACCCCTCCGCCGCTGTGCCTGGTTCAGGAGGCGCGACCGCCCCTTTGCATACGAAGAGCCGCTCCCACACCGGGGAGCGGCCCTGTCAAGATCAGGTCAATGGCCGGGGCACTTAGCGACGCAGGCCCAGGCTCTGGATGAGGCTGCGGTAGCCCACCAGATCCACCCGCTCGAGGTAGGTCTGCAGGCGCTTGCGCTTGCCCACCAGCATCAGCAGGCCACGACGGGTGTGGTGATCCTTGGGATGGGCCTTCACATGCTCCGTGAGCTCCTTGATGCGCTCGGTGAGCATGGCAATCTGCACAGCGGAGTTGCCCGTGTCGGCCTCATTCTTGCCGTAGGTGGCGGCAAGTTCCTTCATGCGATCCTTGGTCATTTCGCTCTCCTTGTCGTCCAGGCCAGCCTAAAAACCGTGGGTTTCCAGCCAGTCCTGAATGCGGCGGCGGTCGTCCTGCAGCTGTGTCGCCAGCTGCTCCCCGGAATTGAACCTTAAAGTATCGCGAACGCGGGCCAGCATTTCAACTCGCAAA
>CAIWAD010000044.1 GCA_903910645.1 uncultured bacterium
CCTGGAACACGCTGACGGGGAGCATCGGCTGCACGTTCAGCCATTCGGTGAGCGTGGATGGGAGCAGTCTGGCCTGGCGCCTGGACCTGAACCGCGATGGGGACTATCTGGACGGCGGCGTGGAGGCCTGGCAGGCTCTGCCTGCCCAGGCCAGCGCGCCCACGGTGGTGGCTGTGGCCACGGTGACCGTGCCAGAGAATGGATCCTACGCCTTCGAGTGGAAGGCCCGTGCAGTGGGCGGCATCTGGGGCTATTCGGGCACGGCCTCGGCGGAGGGTATGGCGGACGACTGGCAGATTTTGGTGCAGGCGGATGTGGAGGCTCCCAGCTTCAGTGGGCTGCTGCCCACGGGCCAGCCCACGCCCGCGTGGCTGGCCAGCCTGTCCCAGACGGCGGGGGCCACCGTGACGGACGCGCTGAGCGGCGTGAACGGCTCCAGTCTGGCCAAGCGGCTGGATGCCAATGGCGACGGCGACTTCCTGGACGGCGGGCTGGAGGACTGGCAGGCCCTGCCCACCCAGGCGAACGGCCCCTCTCTCGCCCTCTCCGTGGCCCTGACGCTTCCCGTCGACGGGGATTACGCCGTGCAGCTGCGCGCCCTTGATGTGGCGGGCAACGAGGCCACCAGCCCCAGCATTCATGTGCGGGGCGATGTCACCGCGCCCAGCCTGTCCACCCTGCTCTTCAGCGGCGCCAACGCCACCAGCGTGGCCCTGCTCTTCACCCCGGCCACGGACCTGGCCTTCAGCCACTATGATGTGCGCGTGTCCACCGACGCCACCGTGGACGCAAGTGATCCCGTGTGGGGCCCGCAGCAGGATCCAGGGTTGGCCCAGGTCGGGGCGGGTGGCACCACGGTGGCGGGCCTGTCGCCCGGCACGGCCTACTGGTTCCGCCTTTACGCGGTGGACCAGGCGGGCAACCGCAACGCGGGCAGCAATGTCCTCACCCATGTCACCGGCGGCACGCCCGTGGCCGCGGTGACGGACCTGCGCGCCACACGCACGGCGGAGGGCGTGCTCCTCAGCTGGACGCCGCCCACGGTGGACACGGAGGGCTACAGCCCGGTGGCCATCGAGCGCTACGACATCCACGCATCGGACATGCCCTGGTTCGTGCCCACAGCGGACACGCGCATTGGCAGTTCCACCACCCCCAGCTTCCTGGTGGGCCTGGCGCGCACCCAGCTGCTGCAGGTCTACTACCAGGTGGTGGTGGTGGGCGCGGGCACCGGCGCGCCGCTGGGCGGCATGGTGGAGGTGCCGGCGGGCAGCTTCACCATGGGGCCGGACGCGCTGGGCAACGGCGCGGCCCACGCGGTGACGCTCACGCACCCCTTCCGGATGGACACTTATGAGGTGACCAACGCCGACTACCTCACCGCCCTGCAGTGGGCGCTGGCCAACGGCCTGGTGACGGCCACGGCCGCCAGCGTGACGGCTCACGGCGTGGAGCTGGTGGACCTGGACGACCCGGACTGCGAGATGGCCTTTGACCCCGCCACCCAGCAGTTCAGCCTGGTGGCGCGCAGCCAC
>CAIWAD010000045.1 GCA_903910645.1 uncultured bacterium
GATGCGCTCCTTCATCTCCCGGGCCGCCTTGTTGGTGAAGGTGAGGGCCAGGATCTCCCAGGGCCGCGCCTTTCCCTGATCCAGCAACCAGGCGACGCGGCTGGTGAGCACGCGGGTCTTGCCGCTGCCGGCGCCGGCCAGGATGAGGACGGGGCCGTCCACCGCCCGCACAGCGTCCTGCTGGGCGGCATTGAGGTCGTTCAGGTTCATCACGATGCGTGGCTCGCTTGGGGGGCGCCGAGGACGCCGGGTTGAGATGTGGATCCGCTCAGGGCCGCCCGCCTCCGGCGCTGTCCTGCTCCGCCAGCCTGGCGGCGTGCTCCGTCTGGCTCAGGCTGTCGCCCGTGTCGCCGGCCTCCACCCGGGCACGCAGCTCGTCCAGCGTGCGCTTGGCCTCCAGGTGCTCGGCATAGGTGCGGGAGAACGCGTGTCGGCCATCCCCCAGGGAGACGAAGTAGATGTACTCCGTCCGCGCAGGCTGCAGCACGGCTTTCAGGGCAATGCGCCCCGGGCAGCCAATGGGCCCCGGCGGCAGGCCGACATGCACATAGGTGTTGTAGGGCGAAGGGTTGTCCAGATCCTTGAAATAGAGGCGGCGCGGCCTCTTCAGCAGGTATTGCACGGTGGGATCCGCTTGCAGTTTCATGCCGATGGCCAGGCGGTTCAGGTAGACGGAGGCCACCACTGGGGCCTCCCTGGGCACCTGGTATTCCATTTGCACAATGGAGGCCAAGGTCACCAGTCGCCGCAGGTCCAGGGTGTCCGGCAGTCCGCCGGGGGCCACGCGATCCAATTCCTGCTGGAAGCGCATCACCGCCTTGAAAAGCACGGCGCGCTCGTCTTCCACAGGGGAGAAGAAATAGGTGTCTGGGAAAATCAGGCCATCCAGATCCGGCACCGGCAGATCCAGCAGGCGCATGAAGGAGCTGTCACGGGCCAGTTGGCTCATGAGCAGGCTGTCGCGACCGGTGGCGCGGGCCAGCAAGCCAATGGCGTCCGCCGTGCGGGCGCCTTCCGGGATGCGCACCTTCAGCGTGGGACCTGTGAACACCAGGAGCTGCTGCAGCAGATCCACCGGACTCATGTCGCTGTCCAGGATGAAGGCGCTCACCTGCACGCCCTTCTCGCCACCCAGCAGGCGGGCCGCCAGGAGCAGACGGCGCGTGTCGTCCAGCAGCTGCAGGCGGTGCAGTTCCTCCGCCACTTGGCGCAGGGTCATGCCCGGCTTCACCAGCACCTTGGCCACCGTGTGTTTGCCTTCCCAGGCAGGCTCCTTGGCCAGCCAGGACCAGGCCTTCACACCACCCACCACCAGCAGGGCCAGGATGATCAGGACAATCCAGATGCCGGGACGCAGGCGCAGAGGGCCGCGCGGCACCTGCACAGGAGTGGGCGGCACCGGCGGATGGGGATCCACCGGCGTGTGGCGACGCTCGTCCTGCTCCTGCTCATGGCGACGCTCCGAACGCACGGCGTCCCGTTGATCCGGACGATCCTGGGGCCGTGGATGCGTGTGGGCGCCATCGGGAATGGGCTTGCCTTCGCGCTTGCGTGGACCCGCATCCGTGCGGCCCGGCGCCGCGCCGCGTGGAGGCCGGCTGCCATCCGGACGCCCGTTGCGCGCTTCGCCAGGGCGCAGTCCGCCCGAGCGGGCAGGCCCTTCTCCGGAGGGGTTCCCCTGGGGGGACGGATTTCCACGCCCCTCCCCCTTGTCCGGCCCCGGCTTGTGA
>CAIWAD010000046.1 GCA_903910645.1 uncultured bacterium
CGCCACAACCCGCACCCGGAAAAAGTCAGCACGCTGGAAGCCATCGCCCGGGCCATGGGCGTGCTGGAGGGGCCGGAGCTGAAGCAGGACCTGCTTCACCTGTTCGCCGTGGCCAGGGATCGCATCCTGTGGAGCCAGGGAAAGTTGCCCGAAGGGGAAGTGACGGGCGGCTTGGCTTTCCGCGACTGGAGCCTGACGCGCCACGCATAATGCCAGGCCTCATGTGACAAGAGAAAAAATGCCCGGCGTCCGTTGCCGGAGGCCGGGCAGGAGACGATGCTCCTTGGGGGGGAGGAGGCTGGACCCCCGAAGATCACGGCGCACCGCGCCTTCGGGCGAGCCGGCCGAAGCCGACTCCATGGACTCGACACGTCCCACCAACACCCGCCCAACACAGGCGTCCCTGCCAATCCAACCCATGCACAAGGGGTTGTACATGAATCGGAAACATGAGCGGTTGCAAGTGGTTTCATTTGCCCAATTCGCGGGAAACCTAAGCTTTTCAAAGCTAAATCGCAAGAGGTGGTGACGAAAAGCTGAAACTTATCTCTTGTTTTCGAGCCATGGGCAGGCCCTTGAGTGAAGCCGCCAACGCTTTGATAGTCAACAGGATCGATCTACTGAGGATTAACAACTCTCAATTTCTCTACAATTTCAGTATAATTGTTGGAAATAAAATCGTTGTCGTGAATGAATTGACATTTCTCTTGAGGCTGAGCAAAGAAAAGGCGCTCCCATCGCCGCTAGATGGAAGCGCCACTTGCCGGTTCGGTTGGGGGGCTTACTTCGCCAGCACCATCTTATGTGTCTCCATGTGTCCAGCTGAGCGCAGGGTGTAGAGGTAGACGCCGCTGGCCAGGTCACGGCCATCGAAGGTGGCCACATGGTTGCCCGCCTCGCGCAGGCCGTCCACCAGGGTTGCCACCTCGTGGCCCAGCATGTCGTAGACCTTCAGCTGCACAGGCCCTGTCTCCACCAGCGCATAGGCAATCTGCGTGCTGGGATTGAAGGGATTGGGCGCGGCGGGATGCAGCTGGAAGACCTCGGGCACCTCATCCATGCCCACCTGCTCCACCGCCGTGCACAGCACTTCCAGCGTGTAGGCCTCGCCACCTTCCACAAAGTCCGCAATGATGAAGTAGGTGCCCGGGGCCAAGCGGGCGTTCACCACTTCCGCCTCGCCGGCCGTGGTGGCATCGGCGCCAGCAATGCAGGTGGAGGCGTCGGCACAATCCGTGCGCAGCAGCAGGACGGCATCCAGGCTGCCGTGGTTGTCCATCACCAGGGCCACATCACTTTCCTGGGTGATCGTCAGGGCGTACTCATGGTCAAAACCTTCGTGGGCGCCACCGGTGCAGGATTCCGGCGCGGCGCTGAACTGGTTCACCGTGGGGGCGTTGGCGTTCACCACATCCCCGCACAGCAGTTCAGGAGGCGCTTCGCAAGGCAGGCTGCAGCTTTCCACCTCCACATTCAGGCCATAGTGGAAGAAGCCTTCTGCCGGGAAGCCGTGGAGATCCTGGGGCCGCGCCACCAGATGATAGACACCAGCGGGAAGACAGGCGCTCTGGGCCTGGCACTGCCCATTGGAGGCCGCCTGCGCCATGACCAGGGGCTCGTCATCCTGGCAGTTCCCAGCCAGCACCAACACTTCCATGGGCACGCAACCCGTGGCCAGGGTGGCGGTTATGCGACCGCCCTCCTCCAGCACCAGCTCGTAGGCATCCGTGTCCCGCTCGCCCTGGTCCGCCCAGGTTCCGCCACCCAGCATGCTGCCCGGCACGAAGCTTTCGAAGGCCTCGTCCGCGCAACCGCCGTTGTTGTCCATGCCGTTGACTTCGGATTCAATGCTCACATCATAGCCGTTGGGGTAGCCGGAATCCGCGCACTCGGCCACATCCACATCCAGCGTGTAGACGCCCGTTTGAGTTCCCGAACCGTCCACGACAATGAAATAGCTGCCCGCGGGCAGCAGGCAGGAGAGGATCTTGGAGTGACGGTTGGCGCCGCAGCCATCGTCGTCACGGGCCACGCAGGCACCCAGATTGTCGTCCTGGGCTTCAAAGACTCCCAGCACACAGTCAAAGCCCGCGTTGCACAAATCAATGTCCAGACGGGTGGCCTCGGTCAATTGGATGCGGTAGCTGCGGTCCCGGGCCGTGCTCGTGTAGAAGGTGCCCGTTTCATCGCACAGCGTGGGCGTGGCATATGCCGAAGCGGGCACCGCGTTGTTGGCGCCGCTGGCATTGGTGGTGCGTTCGTGGTCGCTGTAGGGTAATGCGCTGATGATCTTGGCGTTGGCCGGATTGTGGCCGTCACCATCCTCCTCCTCATCGTCGTCACCGCTCAGAGCCCCCAGGTCGTCCCCCGCCTGGGGAAAGAGCGCCGCCACCAGCCATTCCGGCGCGTCACTTTGCGTGTTCTTGTAGGACTGGTACAAGTCCTGCAACGCGCCATCCTGGGAAGCATCCAGAGTCTGGCCGGCGTAAAGTGGCGCCACCAGGCCTCCAAGCGCCCCCAGCACACAGATGGTCGTGAAGCGATTCATATTCCCTCTCTTTCCCAAGCAGTGCCGCGTGGTTCA
>CAIWAD010000047.1 GCA_903910645.1 uncultured bacterium
AATGGTGAAGCTCAGCTCATAGACATCCGGGCCTTCCGTGCACACGGCGAAATGGCGCCGGCGATTGTAGCCTTCATCGCTGAGCCAGCCGCCATTCACCCGGCTGACGCGGTACACATGGTTCTTCCAGCGGAAGCGCAAAGGGTGCATGGCCCCGTTGCGGTACAGGGTGATCACCTCAATGGGATCCCCAATGTCCTCGTAGCGCATGGCACAACCTGAAAAGGGGCCGCTAACGATAGCGGCGCATCAAACCCACCACTTTGCCGGCAATGCGAAAGGCCGGACTGTCCGCCGCCACATAAATGGGCTCATACTGGGCGTTGGCCGGCTGCAGTCGCACGCGATCCTGCTCGGGGAAGTAGAACTTCACCGTGGCCTCTTCACCCACAAGAGCCACCACCATGTCCCCCGTGCGGGCGGAGGGCTGCACCTGGGCGAAGACCAAATCCCCGTCCAGAATGCCCGCCTCCACCATGCTGTCCCCGCGCACCTCCAGGGCGAAATTCTCCTCCCCGCGCAGCAGCTGTGCATCCACCTGCAGCATGTCCTCCACATGTTCCACCGCCAGGATGGGCTCGCCGGCGGCCACCCGCCCCAGAAGCGGCACCTGCCGCACGGAGAACTCCAGCAGCTGCGCGCGCGCCTCCGCCCGGGCCGCATCCGTCAGTTCCAGGGCGCGCGCCCGCCCCGCCACGCGCTGCAGGTAACCTTTCCGCTCCAGCGCATCCAGCAGCACCTTCACCCCATTGGTGGATTTGATGCCGAAACGCTCGCCCAATTCCCGGTAGCTGGGCGGCGCGCCACCCTTTTCCAGGGCCTGGCGCAGGAAATCCAGCACCTCTTCCTGGCGGCTGGTGAGCTTCTCGTTGGTGTTGCGCGGCGTCATGGGCGACTCCTTGGCTTTGTGTTCACATAGTAGTGAACAAATGTTCCTTGCGCAAGAGGGCTGGGCGAAAAAGGAGGGAGAAGTTCCACGGGCCATGTAGATGGGTCGTGAGAAATGGTGCGCAGCGGTCGTGCCCCTGTTGGTGTGGACGGAACAATGGATGACAAACAGAAAGAAGATCAACGACTTTGCCTGCCGCTGCGACAGTGCCCACGCGAAAAGGCAGATTTGACCATCAGCATGTGGAGGTCAATAGCAGGCACCGGATTTTAGGTTGACACCACTAGGCCGATTGGTCGGATCACTAGCCCTTGGCAAATATTGTTTATGGGCCACTCAAAAGAACTTGTACTATGAAGTGGCTAAAACGATACTTAAACGAACATTATTCACGCCTGTGTACGAATTAAGATTTGATAACATCACACTGCGCACTTACCTATTCGACATGCTGAAAGCTAGACAAAGAGTTGCGCCTTGGCACTCACTTGGACGCGAAAGTCTCTGACCGTGACCTTTCGCGACCTCCTTCACTATCTATGCCGCTAAAACCTGCTTGATGGCGAATGAACATTAATGCAACTCGAGCGCAAGAACCGCCCAAAGCTCCGCACCCATATCCGTGCGTCTTCCAAGTGCAGATGAAATCCCCCGCGCATCGCCCCCAAGAGTGCCACCTTTGTGCGCTTCGCACAAGATCCAGGAGGCTTCCGTGACCCCACGCCACTTCCCTTCCCTGTTTACCGCACTTATGGGCTTGGTTCTGGTAAGGGCGGCGGCGGCCGGGCCCTTGTGCTTCGCGGAGCAGCCGGACATCCACGGCGAAGCCCTGGTGTTCAGCCTGGACGGCGACCTGTGGGGCGCGTCGGTGGCGGGCGGCGTGGCGCATCGCCTGACCAGTTGGCCGGGGGTGGAGAGCAGGCCGCGCTTCTCGCCGGATGGGCGGTGGCTTGCGTTCAGCGCCGATTATGACGGCCCCCAGGCCGTGTATCTGATGCCTTCCCAGGGCGGAGAACCCCGTCGGTTGAGCTGGAACCCCGACGGCGCCGCTGTGCTGGGCTGGACGCCGGATGGCACCCGCGTGCTCTTCCGCAGCAACCTGGAGCAGGTGGCCACCCGCGCCAGCGCGCTCTACACGGTTTCACGTGAAGGGGGAGCGCCCGCACGCTTGCCGGTGGATCGGGGCACCCTTGCCTGCTATTCGCCGGATGGCAACACCCTGCTTTATTGCCGGCGTGGCGCGGAGGAATACGCGTGGCGCCGCTATCGGGGCGGCAACAACCCGGACATCTGGGCACTGGATCTGCCCAGCCTCCGCTTCACCCAATTGTGCGATGGCACCACGCGCAACGCCTTCCCCATGTGGGTGGACGGCGCCATGGTTTTTGCCAGCGACCGAGACGGCACGGTGAACCTGTACCGCATGGACTTGCCCCAGGGCACGCCCCAGCCTTTGACCCACCACGCGGAGGCGGATCTGCACATGCCGGAGAGCGACGGCCGCCGCGTGGTCTATCTGCATGAAAGCGACCTGCATGTGCTGGACCCCGCCACGGGGGAGGATCGCGTGGTGCCCGTGGAGGTGCCGGCGG
>CAIWAD010000048.1 GCA_903910645.1 uncultured bacterium
CATCTTCAGTTGGGGCATGGGTGGCTTTGACACCCTGAAGGAGGATGGCGGCTCTGTGGTGGCCACGGTGAATGGTCAGGATGTGCCGTACCAGGACTATGAGCGTCTGGTGGCCAATCGCCTGCAGCAATCCGGGGACCAGAACGACGCCCGCATGGTCATGCAGGCTCGCAGCCAGAGCTGGAACGACCTGATCAACCTCACCCTGGAGCGCCAGCTGGCCAAGCTCCTGGGTATCCGCGTGTCGGACAAGGAAATCAGTGATCGCATCATGTACCTGCCCCCCGCCATGGTGGCCATGGACAGCAGCTTCATCACTAACGGTCAGTTCGATACGCTGAAATGGCACAACATGCTCAAGGACGAAAAGGCCAAATCCTGGTTGGCCGGCATGGAGGCCCAGTACCGCGAATCCATGCCCATTGAGAAGCTGCGCAGCCGACTGATGGCCTCCGCCCTGGTGAGCGACGCCAATATCATGGACGACCATCTTCAGAAGACCCAGACGGCCACCGGCCACTTCGTGGTGTTCAGCTACGCCAAGTTCCCCGTGGACACGGCCCAGGTGACGGAGGCCGAACTGGCCGACTGGCACCAGAAGCACCAGAAGGACTACGAGGTGGAGGAGCGCCGGGAGATCCAGTATGTGCAAATTCCCGTGGCCCCCAGCCACGAGGACAGCATGGATGCCCAGGAGCAGGTGGATTATGTCCTGAAGCAACTGGCCGGCGGCGAAACGTTTGAAAACATGGCCCGCATCTACAGCACGGACGAGAGCAACGCCGACAAGGGTGGCGATCTGGGCTGGTTCGGCCGGGGCCGCATGGTGCCGGAATTCGACGCCGCTGCCTTCACCTCTCCGGTGGGACAGGTGGTGGGCCCCGTGAAGACCCAGTTCGGCTTCCACATTCTGCGCGTGACTGGCCGCGAGGAGCGGGACAACGGCGCCGGCGTGAAGGAGGAGCAGGCCCAGGTGCAGCACATTCTCATCAAGGTGGAGCCCGGGGCGGACACGCACAGCGAGCTGCGCGCCAAGGCCGACGCCCTGTACGAGGATGTGCAAAAGGGGCTGGATTTTGAAGTGCTGTGCGCCGAGCGCCAGCTGAAGATCGAAGAGGGTCGCCCCTTCACCGCCAAGTCATTCGTGCCTGGCGTGGGGCGCAACCAGCGCGCGGCGGACCTGATCTTCAAGGCAAATGCCGGAGAAGTGATTGCCCCCGTGTACACCGAACAGGGCGGCTGGTTTGTGGTGCGGGTGAAGAGCGTCCTGCCCAAGGGCGTGGAGGGCGTGAAGGAGCGCAAGCAGGAAATCCGCGCCGCCGTCATCAAGGAAAAGCAGAAGGATCTGGCGCTGAAGGCCGCCCAGGCCTGGTTGGCCGCCGGAGCCCCGGCCCAGTTGGACAGCGCCATGGCGCTGCCGCCCCAGGCGGAGTATGGCAAGGTTGCCCAGCCTGTGCGCGCCAACCAGTTCATCCCCGGCGCCGTGGGGCGTGATCTGGCTTTCACATCGGCCCTTTTCCGCCAGCCTGTGGGCGCCATGTCCAAGCCGGTGGCGGGCGAGCGAGGCGTGTATGTGTTGCAGTGCACCCAGCGTGACGATGCCAAGGTCATCCTGGACCAGCTGGCGGCCCAGCTGCCGGCCAAGCGTGCCGAGACGCGCATGACCCTGAAGAACAGCGTGTATGGCACCTGGTCCGCCTGGGCCCGCGAGAAGGCTGACCTGCAGGATCAGCGCGTGCTCTTCAACTTCGACTATTGATCCAAAATCACCTGCCATAAAAAAGCCCCCGCTTGTGCCGGGGGCTTTTTTATGGCAGGGAATGCCCTGATCGTGCCGACAAGGGGCCTGCGTCAGGGGAACCAGCGCCGGAACTGGGCCAGATAGTCCTGCAGGCAGGAAGCGGGCACCGGCTTCCCAGGGGCGCCCTGGGCCCGCACCGGATCCACCGGGCGGCCATTCTCCTGCACCTCATAATGCAGGTGGGGTCCCGTGCTAAGTCCCGTGCTGCCCACGCGGCCAATCAGCTGGTTCTGCTGCACGCGACGACCGGCGCGCACATCGCCTTCAATGGCGCTCAGGTGGCCGTACACCGTGGTGCGTCCCCGGTCGTGACGGATGCGCACCACCTTGCCGTAGCCATTCTCCCACCCCGCCTTCACCACCACGCCGTTGGCCGCCGACACCACCGGCGTGCCCGAGGGGGCGCTGTAATCAATGCCATGATGCATGCGCACTCGGCGCAGCACGGGGTGGTTGCGCATGCCGAACTGGCTGCTGACCCGACGAAAACTCAAGGGACTCTTGAGAAACTGCTTCTGGAAGGATTGGCCCTTGGCGTCGTAGAAGCCGTTCTCCCCGCAACCCTCGTGGCGGCAGGCCCGCAGCAGGTCTCCGCCATTCTGGAAGGAAGCCGCCAGGATGCGGCCCTCCACGGTGACCGTGTCCCCCAGATAGGGTCGGGGCACGCGGGATTCCTCCACCACCAGCCAGAAGCGATCCTCCTGACGGATGTCTGTCAGGAAGTCCACATCCCACTGGAAGATATCCGCAAAGGCCAGCACCTGCTGCGGGCTACCGCCCGCATCCACCATGGCTTCATAGAGGGTGGAACCCACCTGGCCCTCGCGCTCCACCAGCTGGGCCTTGGCGCCCAACACCTGCACGCGGGCACTGACCTTGCCCGAGGTGATCTGCAAGGCGCCGCCATGCAGGGTGGCGGGCAGATCCACCTCCACGCAGCGCACATCTCCTTCCAGGTGCACCAGACGCAGGCTGTCCCCCTGGGCGCCCATCACCAGCAGCAGGGGTTCGCCGGGCTTCAGGGTGCGCGGATCCATCACCCCCGCCGCGGCCAGCACCACCTGCCCACGCAGCGCCTGGGGCAGTCCCAGGCGCATGAGCACGCCTTCGAAACTGTCCCCCGCCTCCACCAGCGTGCGCTTCACCGGCACCCATTCAGGCAGTTGCAGCACGCTGTCCTGCGTGAAACGCGGCCAGGCAACCCACAAGGCCGCCACCCCCAGGGCCAACCATCGTCTCATGCGGCCCCCGAGAGCCGGCGGGCTTCATGGAAAAGCGCTTCAAACTGCTCAAGACGGGAATCCCACTGGTGGTCGCGCAGGGCCTCCTCCTTGGCCGCCCCGCCGATGCGCATCCTCAGGGCGGGATCGTGGCACAAGCGCAGGATGCCCTCACGCAAGCCGTCCAGTCCGCGGTAGAGCAGGCAATTGCCTTCGTGCCGCATGAGCTCGCGCACCGCAGGGGTGTCCTCCACCAGGATGGCCTTCCCCAACAGCATGTACTCGAAGACCTTCATGGGGAAGCCGATGTCCGACCAGTCGTCGCTATAGGTGATGTCGCTGGGCTCCAGCCACAGGGGCAGCTGGGCATGGGGAACAAAATCCGTGAAGTGCACGCGCCCTTCCAGACCCAGGCGCCGGGTCCAGTCCACATAGCGCTGAAAGAAGGGGCCATTGCCCACCACCACCAGGCGCAGGCGCGGCTCCGCCTCCATCAAGGCGGGAAGGATCTCATACAAGTCGTCCAAACGGCGGTTGGAGATTTTTCCCACGAAGGTCAGCCAAATGGACTCACCTTTTTCAGGCAAATCCGCCGGGGCACCCTTCCATGGCACAAAAGCGGCGGCATCGCGGATGACCTCCACTGGGCGCGAGGTCCAGCGTTGCAGCACCTCCTTATGAGCCTCGTTCACCGTGCTCACCACCGTGCAAGCCCACAAGGTGATGTGCTCCAACAGGCCATAAGTCCAGGCCAGGGGCAAGTGTCGCCACAGGCTGCGGTTGTGCTTGCGCACCTGGTGGTAATGGATGCCCATCACATCGTAGACCACCGCCTCGCGCCAGTGCACCAGGCGCAGCAAGGCCAGGCCGAAGGCCACGAAGAGTTCATCTGTGAACCAGGCATCCGGGCGGAAGCGGCGGCGCGCCAGCAGCAGCACGGGCCCCAGCAGCACGGCGAAGACCAGCATGTCCAGGGCCTTGATGCCCGTGCCGGGACCGGGCACCAGGAGCTGTTCAGCGCCCCGGAAGGTGCGGGTCTCCAGCTTCCAGCGCCAATTGGGGCCCACGCTGCACACCTTGTGGCCGCGCGCCAGGAGCCGGTCGTGCAACACGACCCAGCGCAGGATGGCGGCGGGAATGCGCTCCTCGTCCACGGGATGCTGTTGCACCAGGCAGATCTTCACCTATCCTCCAAGGCCATGCGGTACACGGTCTCGTAGCGGGCGGCAATGGCCGGCCAGTTCAGCTCTTCCTCCACCAGGGCGCGTCCGGCTTCGCCCCAGGCCTTGCGCGGCGCATCCGGAGACAGGGCCGCCAGCAGGGCGCGGGCCAGATCCACCGAATCCTTGGGCCGTGCCAACACGCCGCTTTCCCCATCGCGCACGGCAAGTGGAATGCCCGCCACATTGCTGGCCACCACTGGACGACGGGCCGCCATGGCCTCCAGGATCACATTGGGCAAGCCGTCCACATTGCCAGCTGGATCATGCACGCTGGGCATGGTGAACAGATCCCCCGCCGCCATGAAGGGCCCAATCTCCTCACGCCCCAGGCGCCCGGGAAAGCAGACGACCTTGTCCATCCCCAGAGCGGCCGCCTGTGCCTTCAGCCGGGCATCCAGGTCCCCTTCGCCGGCAATGGCCACGCGCAGGCCGGGATGCTGGCGCAACACGGCTGGCAGGGCCTCCAGCAGCACATGGAAGCCCTTCTTCCACACCAGGCGGCCCAAGGCCGTCACCAGGGGCCCAGGCGCGCCATCCAGCAGGCGCTCCCGCACGGCGGCGGTGGCCTGGGCGCTGATCTCCCGCTCCAGCAGTCCGGGGTCCGCGGCATATGGGATGACATGACTGCGCTCCCGGGGCACGCCCAGGGCGCAAACGCGGTCACGCAGCTCGGGCGAGCAGCTGGTTAGTCGCGTGGTGGCCGCCACCGCCCTGCGCGTCAACATGGAAATGGGCCAGCCCTTCTCCGCCACGAAGACATCGCTTCCATGCAGGGTGGCCACCAGGGGAACCCCCAGGCGCCGCGCCGTCTTGGCCGCCATGCAGGCGTTGGGCAGGAACCAGTGGGCGTGCAGGATGTCCGGTTTGAAATCCTGCGCCGCCTTGAGCAGGGCTTCTTGTCCGGCGCGGATGAGCAAGGGACTGAGCAGCAGCATGCGGGCCTTCAGGCGCACATCCTGATGGATGGTGCGCGAATAGCCCAGGATGTGCCAGGACTCCACGGGAGCGTAGCGGTAGGTGGACAGACGGGCGCGCCGCTGTCCGCGGGCATCCGTGTCCTGCTCCAGCTCATCTGGTGCAAAGTCCGCGTCGTGGGCGGTGAGCACGCGCACCTCGTGGCCCCGGCGCGCCAGTTCATCCATGAGGAAGCGCACGAAAGGCCCGTTGGTGTCTGATGGAAAGCGCGGATAGGTGTGGGTAAGAGCCAGGATGCGCACCGTCAGTCTCCCATGATCTTGATGAGCACGCGCTTGGGGCGGCGTCCGTCGAACTCGCCATAGAAGACCTGCTCCCAGGGCCCCAGATCCAGTTTGCCGCCGGTGATGGCCACCACCACTTCGCGCCCCATGATCTGGCGCTTCAAGTGGGCGTCTCCGTTGTCCTCCCCCGTGCGGTTGTGGGCATAGCGTCCCACGGGTTCGTGGGGTGCCAGCTCCTCCAGCCAGCGCTCGTAGTCCGCGTGCAGGCCGCTTTCGTCGTCATTGATGAAAACACTGGCGGTGATGTGCATGGCGTTCACCAGCACCATGCCTTCAGCAATGCCGCTTTCCGCCACTGCCCGGGCCACCTGGGGCGTGATGTTCACGAAGCCCCGGCGGGTGGGAAGGGTGAAGGTCAACTCCTGGCGGTGGTGCCTCATTCAGCCTCCATTGCGAGAAATGCCTTGCGGGATGCCTCCACGAAGGCCATGACCAGGGCGGGATCCTTGGCACCCAGGGCATCCTCCAAACCGGTGTGGGCATCCACGCCGGCGGGTCCCACGGCGGCAATGGCCTGGGCCACATTGCCCGGGCGAAGGCCTCCCGCCAGCATCAAGGGCTTGGAGGTGGCCAGCCGCAGGCGGCGGCTCAAGCGCCAGTCGTGGGTCAGACCTGTGGCGCCGTCGGCACCGCTGCGCGGATCGTGCGTGTCTGTGAGAAAGGCGTCCACATGGGCCTCACAACCGCGCAGGGTGGCCAGGGCCGCCTCCACATTGTCGCCGCGCAGCACCAGGCTGCGCATCAGCCGGCGGCGGGAGTCCAGCGCACGCAGGCGCTCCAGCTCCTGCAGATCCATGTGGCCGTGGATCTGCACCCAAGCGCAGCCCAGCTCATCCGCCAGTTGCTGGATGGCGTCGGCATCCTCGAGATAGGTGATGAGCACGGCGCGGGAGGAGATGCCCAGATCGTGGATCAGTCGAGCGGCCTCCTCCTCCGGCAGATCCTCCTTGTGCACGGGAAGGCGGAAAGGAAAGCCCAGCAAGTCCGCGCCCGCTTCCAGACAGGCCCGCGCCTCCTGGGCGTGGCGAATGCCCGCCACTTGCACCCAGCCCCGCATCAGGCCACAAAGAGGAGGGCGCGCAACAGCTCCTCCAGGTTCGCGCCCTTCAGGCGCAGGGTCAAGGGCGAGACTTGCTCCATGCCCGGATAGAATGAGGCGCGCCGGGCGGCGCTGCCCTCACGGTAATCCAGCTCCAGCTCCCAGCGGCGTGGCAGCTTGGGCAAGCGCACACGGCGAGGGGCGCGCAGGGCCCTTGCACATTCCTCCTCCAGCTGGCGCAGGACCCCGGCTGCATCCTGGCAAAGCACGGCATCCCCACGCCCTTCCTGGGTGCATACCCGACCCAGTCCCGGCGCCAGAAGAGCGGCCTCCGCCACGGTGGCGGCATCCCCGGCGCAAAAGAGCAGGGGCACGCCCATGCCCGCCGCGCTGAGCGCGGCCAGGCGCAGTTCGGAGCAGGACTCGCCATTCAAGCGCAAGCCCGTCAGGCGGGTGGACATGCTGTGGCACAAGGGTGATGCCCCGCTGCCTGCCGCCGCATGCCAACCCACCAACAGCAGCCCATCAAAAGTGGAGTCCAGCTCCTGGACCATCAGGCGTGGGTCCCCGCTCCAGCCGCG
>CAIWAD010000049.1 GCA_903910645.1 uncultured bacterium
GCCGCTCTTGAACATCCATGGCCAGATTGTGGCCATCAACACGGCGGTGAACGCCCAGGCCCAGGGCATCGGCTTTGCCATTCCCGTCAACATGGCGCGGAAAGTCTATGAGGATCTTCGGGATCACGGCAGCGTTACCCGGGGATACCTTGGCATGGTGCCCCGTGAATTGAGTGCCGATCTGAAGAAGGCCATGGGGCTGGATGAACAGGTGAAGGGCGTCTTCGTGGATTCCGTCCAGGAAGATGGACCCGCCGCCGCCGGTGGCCTGCAGGATGGAGATGTGGTGCTGTCCTGGGACGGCCAGACAGTGGAGGATGTGGGGGATTTCCGCATGCGCGTGGCGCAAACGTCCCCCGGCAAGAGCGCCAAGGCCCGAATTTTGCGGGATGGCGACGAGAAGACTTTGAGCTTCACCCTGGGCGACCGTGCCCTGGCCATGAAGGATGAACCTGGCGCTGGTGGCGCCCCCGTCCCGGCCGAGCCCGCCAAGTTGGGCTTGAAGGTGGCGGAAGTGGATGACAATTATATCGATCGCTACAAGCTGAGCGAGGATCTCGTGACGCGCAGTGGCGGTGTGGTGATCACCTCCCTGGCGCCGGATTCCCCGGCGCGCCGGCAGTTGCGGGCGGGAGATGTGATCACGCGGCTGGATCGGACTCCCATTCGCAGTGTCAAGGACTTTGTCAGTGCGGAAAGGGAATTGAAGGACAAGTCGGCGGTGCTCGTGCATATCATTCGCGGGAACCGAAAGACCATCGAGGCCATCGACCTCGGGGAATAACGGAGAGCGCCTGTGCGTGCGAACCAGACCCTGGAGCGCTACCTCCAGGAAATCGGCGAAGTGGAACTGCTTACCGCGGACCAGGAAATCGAACTGGCCAAGCGGATCAAGAAGGGTGACCAGACCGCCCTGGAAACCCTTACCAAGGCCAATTTGCGCTTCGTGGTCTCGGTGGCCAAGCAGTACCAGAACCAGGGCCTGGACCTGTGCGACCTCATCAACGAGGGCAACCTGGGCCTCATCAAAGCTGCCAAGCGCTTCGATGAGACCCGCGGTTTCAAATTCATCTCCTACGCCGTGTGGTGGATCCGCCAGTCCATTCTGCAGGCACTGGCCGAGCAGAGCCGTGTGGTGCGCCTGCCTCTGAACCGAGTTGGCGCCCTGAACAAGATTGGCAAGACCTACAACCAGCTTGAACAGCAAATGGAGCGCGAGCCCACGCCGGATGAGATTGCCCAGGAGCTGGAGATGTCCGCCTTCGAGGTGACGGACACCATGAAGCGCTCGGGCCGCCACCTCTCCATGGACGCGCCCTTCAACATGGGCGAAGAGAACCGCCTGCTGGACATTCTGCACAACGACAGCCAGCCCGCGCCGGACTCCAACCTCATGGGCGAAAGCCTGCGCACAGAGGTGCAGCGCGCACTGGCCACGCTGTCGGAGCGCGAGGCGGAGGTGGTTCGCCTCTACTTCGGATTGCACCGCGAGCATCCCATGACCCTGGAAGAAATCGGCGAGAAGTTCAGTCTTACCCGAGAGCGCGTAAGGCAGATCAAGGAAAAGGCCCTGCGGCGCTTGCGTCATGCCAGCCGCAGCAAGAACCTGAAGGCCTACCTGGGCTGATCATCCGGTGAAAATCCCGCCCGTCCCTGCGCTTCGGCGGAGGGACGGGTTCATGTCAGGACACGCATGATCCACTCCATGACCGGCTTCGGCCGAGCCACAGCGTCGGGCGCCGGCTACCAGGTGGTGGCCGAGCTGTCCAGCCTGAACAACCGCTTCCTGGAGACCGGGCTGAAGCTGCCGCGTCAGTTGATGGCCTACCAGCATCCCCTGCGGGAGAGGCTGAAGCAGGCGGTGAATCGTGGCAAGTTGAACCTTTATATGAGTGTGTCCCGCACGGCGGAAGCCGCCATTTCCGTTGAAGTGGACGAAGGCCTGGCCCGCGCCTACCGCGATGCCTCCCGCCGTCTGGCCACGGAGCTGGGTGTGCCCGAGACGCTGGGGACCCGCGAACTTCTGCAACTGGACGGCGTGCTGTCCACGGGTGAAAGCTCTGGCGAGAACGAGGAGTTGTGGGCCGTGGCCCAGCAGGCCCTGGAGGGTGCGCTGGCGGCATTCCACGAAACCCGTCGTCGCGAAGGTGCCACGCTTCACCTGGATTTCACTCAGCGGCTGGCTCGCATTGAAGAGCTCTTCGCCCAGGTGGCGGAAAGCTGGGAGCGCAATCGACCAGAAATCCGCCGCTCCTTGCAGGAACGCTTGGCAAAGCTTCTGGAGGGCAGCGAGCTGCGTCCCGAGCGCTTCGAGATGGAAGTGGCCATGCTGCTGGACAAGCAGGACATCTCGGAAGAGATCACCCGCTTCCGCAGTCACGCCGAACTCTTCCTGCAAACGCTGGAGAGCGGCGAACCCGCCGGTTCCAAACTGGGCTTTGTGCTGCAGGAACTGGTGCGCGAGGCCAACACGGTCAGCTCCAAATCCCCGGACATTGGCATCACGCACTTGGTGGTGCAGATCAAGGAGGAAGTGGAGCGCATCCGCGAACAAGTGCAGAACGTGGAGTGAGCACTGTGGCGGACAGGCAGGGCGCCCTGGTGGTGGTGGCCGGTCCCAGCGGCGTGGGCAAGAGCACCTTGCTCAAGCGCCTGTTGCGGGAGGCCCCGCGCTTCGCCTTCGCCGTGTCCTGCACCACGCGCGCGCCACGGCCCGGCGAGCAGGATGGGCGGGAGTATTACTTCCTTTCGGAGGAGGCCTTCGACCAGCATGTGGCGCTGGGGGACTTCGCCGAGTGGGAGGCCCTGCACGCCCGGCGTTACGGCACGCTGAAAGCGGAAATCCAGCGCCTGCGCGACGCGGGGCGCCATGTGCTCTTCGATGTGGATGTGAAAGGCGCGCTGAACCTGAAGGCCCAGTATGAGGAGGCCTTGCTGGTCTTCATCGCGCCGCCCTCCTTTCAGGTGTTGGAAGCCCGTCTGCGGGGCCGCAGCAGCGAAACGGAGGAGCAGATCCGCATCCGCCTGGACCGCGTGAAGGAGGAGCTGGCCCTGGCGCCGCGCTTCGACCGTCAGGTGGTGAATGATGAACTTGAAACCAGTTACCACGCATTGCGCGGCTGCCTGGAGGCATTCCTGCCGGCCGCGGAATTGAAGGAGGACAGCCATGCGCAAACTGCATGACACCACCAAGGAAGATCTCGAGCAGCGGGATCAGAATGTCTACGAGGCCATCCTGGTGATGGGCATCCGGGCGCGCCAGGTTGGCGAGCACCAGAAGTCCATCATCAATCGCATCCACGAGGAGCATTTGGCCAGCCTCAACCTTAGCGAGGATGCGCCGGAGGAGCCGGAAGAGAAGATCGACCTGCCTGAAATGACCAAGCCCTCGGTGAAAGCCGTGAACGAGATGCTGGACGGCACGGTGAAATTCGAATACCTGGACCCGGTGGATGGAGAGCTCCGCTAAACGCAAGGTCCTGCTGGGCGTCACCGGCGGCATTGCGGCCTACAAATCCTGCCTGTTGCTGCGGCGGCTGGTGGAGGCGGGCTGCGACACCCGCGTGGTGATGACCCGTCATGCCACGCACTTTGTGGGGCCACTGAGCTTCTCCACGCTTAGCGGCCATCCGGTGGCGGCGGATCCCTTCGAGAGCTACCAGGTGGATGGTGCCGAGCATGTGGACCTGTCCGTGTGGGCGGACCAGTTCGTGGTGGCCCCGGCCACGGCCAACATCCTGGCCAAGTCCGCCACCGGCATCGCCGACGATTTCCTTTCCACCCTCATTTGCGCCTACGATCGGCCCATCCTCTTCGCCCCGGCCATGAACCACCGCATGTGGAGCAATGCTGCCATCCGTCGCGCCTGCGGGCAACTGCAGGAGGATGGGCATGTGCTGGTGGAGCCCGGCGCGGGCTGGCTGGCCTGTGGGGAAACCGGGGCCGGCCGCATGGCCGAGCCGGAATTCATCCACGAACATCTGGACTGGCTATGGCACCGTACCAGCCTGTTGCAGGGACGGCGCGTGCTCATCAGCGCGGGGCCCACGGTGGAAGCCGTGGACGAAGTGCGCGTCCTTAGCAACCGCAGCAGTGGCCGCATGGGTTTTGCCCTGGCGCGTGCCGCCCAGCGCATGGGAGCTGAGGTGCGACTGGTGGCCGGGCCTGTGGAGCTTCCCACGCCCCTGGGCGTGTGTCGTCGGGATGTGCGCAGCGCGGCCCAAATGGCCCAGGCCATGCTGGAGGAGGCGGCCACGGCGGATGTAGTGATCATGTGCGCCGCGGTGGCGGATTATGCGCCGGAGGCCATCTCCGGCAAGCGCAAGAAGGACGGGAGCCCCTGGCAGCTGTCCCTGCTTCCCACTGTGGACATCCTGCGGGAGCTTGGCGCCCTGCCCGGGCGGGAGACTCGCATCATCGCCGGCTTCGCCCTGGAAATGGAGCGCGAACTGGAACAGGCCCGTGAGAAGCTCCAGCGCAAGGGCCTGGATTTCATCTGCTTGAACAATCCGCGCACGGAAGGGGCCGACTTCGGTTCCACGCAAAACCAGATCACCCTGCTGGACCGGGACGGCACCGTGCAGGAATGGCCCCTGATGGACAAGCTGTTGGTGGCGGAGCGTATCCTGCGTCACGCCGCCCTCCGCCTTGGGAACATGGCGTGACCAGCGAGACCCTGGAGCGCCTGCGCGCCTTCCTGGAAGAGCAGGCGGCCTTCGGAGCCCTCACCTTGCCACCCGACCTGGATCCTGCCTTGCTGCGCAATGGCGCCGCCTTGAAGAAGGCCTGGGAGCAACGGGATCGCAATTTGCCCGCTTCCACACCGCTGAGCGCCACCGTGGAACGCCTGCGGCAGCCCGCCCCCGCGCCGTCTCCGCCGCCGCTTGCGCCCCTTGTCAGCGTAGCGCCCCTGGAGCTGAAGTGGCAGAACCTGGAAGAGTTGCAGGCGGCGGCTGCCGCTTGTCAGTCCTGCGAACTGGGGGGCCGTCGCACCAACAGCGTATTTGGCGTTGGCTCGGCCCAGGCGGATCTGGTGATCGTGGGTGAGGCGCCGGGCGAGCAGGAGGATCTGCAGGGTGAGCCCTTCGTGGGCGCGGCGGGCCAGCTGCTGGATAAAATGTTGGCGGCCATCGGCTTCGCCCGCCAGGACATCTACATTTGCAACACCTTGAAATGCAGGCCTCCAGGCAACCGGGATCCACTGCCCGGCGAACTTGCCGCCTGCCGCAGCTTCCTTGACCACCAGTTGCACATGCTGCAACCCCGCGTCGTCCTGGCTCTGGGACGGGTGGCGGGGCGCGCGCTGCTGGGGCAGGAAGCCACTTTGGCCGCCATGCGAAGTGGTGAACACCTCTACCGCGGCCTGCCGCTGCGCATCAGCTACCATCCCGCCGCCTTGCTGCGCAATGCCCAGTGGAAGCGTCCGGCCTGGGAGGATCTGCAATCCCTGCGTCGCCGCTATGACGAA
>CAIWAD010000050.1 GCA_903910645.1 uncultured bacterium
TCTCGTGAGCGACTGATTCAACTGAAGTGCTTTCGCCGGAAGCCAATGGTGGCGCAGATGCCAATTGTAGCGCGAGGAAGTGGCATCCTCTCCCGCCAGGGGAAGTTGGCGCTGTCCCAACGCGCCACCAATCTCCAGTTGATGCCAAGGACCCACTTCCCGCGCCAGTGACAGCTTCAATCCGGACAAGCCTTGGCTACCCGCCTCAAGCACTTGCGACGCTTCGTGGTCCGCACGCTCCCAGGCGCGGCGCGCCCCTTTCAGGGCAAAGAAAGGCCGCGCCAGCGTTGCGGCTGTGAGATTCGTTCCCGCGAGGGAGCCTTCCGCAAGCCAGGGGTCCTGCCAAGGATCCGACATGGCCAGGCCATCCTTCGAGGCCACTCCAAAGCCCATTGGGCTGTTCCAGCCCGCCAGATCCACTTGATGGTCGCCATCCACATCCAGGGCTTCCTGCCATAATGGCGAAGGATCCTGGCTGGGAGCGGAGACGAAATCCCGCAAGAGTTGTCGTGGCTTGCGCAGGATCAAAGGCAGGAAAGCCTCTTTGCGCAAGTACACAAAATCCCGGGCGCTCTCATGCCCCGGGGCGGAAATTCGCAGGGTGCATGGTCCAGGCGGCAAGGAGGCAAAGGCGTAGTTGCCGGAAGCATCGGCCCGGCAGCTGTCCTTTCCGGCCAACACCAGGGCGAAGGGCACTCCCTGATTGGCTTCATCCCTAACCTGACCCCATAGTTTGAAATGGACAGGGGCGGCCGACAGGCTTCCCACAAGCAGAACGAGGCCACCTAAGGCCAAAGGATGTGTGCGCATGGAAGGAATATACCTTCCCGCCACCCTCGCGGCATGCTAAGTTCGTGTCATGACAACGGACAAAGCACGCCCCATGGCTCTGGTGGTGGGCGCTCTCAGTGGCGCCGGCCAGGATCTCTGTCGCGAATTGGCCCGCCGCCACTTCGACCTGCTGCTGATGGATCTGGATGGTTCCGGCCTGTTCCACTTGCGAAAAGAACTGCAAGCAGCCTCCCCAGTCCATGTGCAACTTTTCCAGGGCCATGTGGAACGGCAGGGCCATCGTCAGGAGCTGCTTCAGGTGTTGCACACGGTGGGCGTCAAGTTGGATGTCGTGCTCTTCATTCCTGGACTTGAAGCCAAACGGGAACGAAACGGGGCCGGAGGAGAAGCCCGGCAGGGCGTGGAGAAGGGCCACCTGGCCCTGGACGACTTGCTGCTGGGTGGCATTCTGCCTGCCATGGTCCAGGAAGGCAATGGCTATGTGCTTAGCTTGGTGAAAGCATCACTACTGGACCCCCATTGTCCCTTGGCGGCACCGGCCGCCGCCGCCGCCGCTCTGCGCCAGTACAGCCAGGCCATGTCGCAGGCATGGAGCCATGCCCACATCGCTTTCACCGTGGGAATTCTTGGAAAGGAATTGGAAACCTGGTGTGATCCAAAGGATCAGGTGTCCGGCTCTGAAGTCGCCGCGGCAAAGAAGCTGCTGGCTGCGCTGTTTTCACGCAAGGAATTGGTGAAAGCCCCCCGTTGGCATCTGTAGAAAGGACTTGCCAGTCGCTGGCAATGCAAACAACAAGTCAACCATTCCACCTATGCCAGCAATGGCTCCTCCATGAACCAGCCCACAAAAAAAGGCCCCGCCTTTCAGCGAAGCCCTTGATGTTCAATGCCACCTCCCGGAATCGAACCGGGGACACACGGATTTTCAGTCCGTTGCTCTACCAGCTGAGCTAAAGTGGCATCGCGAACAGGCCACGAATGTAGCGCCCCGCGCGGGGACTGTCAAGCTTTGAACGGTTATTGAGGGGCACGTCGGAAACCAATGCGATCGAATGGATTCACCAGACTGGTCAGGATGTTCAACCAGTGGCTGTTGATGCGCTTCAGGTAGCGCACATACAATGCCAGAGCCACCTGGGTTTGTGCAGGCAGATCCACGGCAGCCTGGCCACTGGCCAATAGGTTGGTGATGCGGTCACAAGCCGGATTCACCCAGCCGGCGTCCTGGATGAGCCGGGCCGCGGCCGCTTGATCGTGGCTGCGGAAAATGGCGCGGCCCTCGCCCAGCAAGCGCCCCACCACCAGTCCCTCGATGCGCGCCAGTTCTGCTTCAAAAGGTCCACCGCGCAGACGAGGCGCATGTTCGCTCCCCAGTTCAACGATGTTCTTGGCATAGTCGCCCACGCGCTCCACATCGATGATAATGCTGATGAGCACAAGGGAGGGATAAACTTCATCCTTGCCGCCCATGGACAAGTGGTTGAACACCTTGCGTCGCACTTCAGATTCATAGCGGTTCACCACCTGATCCATTTGGCGAATGTCCAGGTCCGGTAAAGTGCCGTCTGTGTCGCGCAAAGATTCCCGTGCCGCATGAACCATGCGTTCCGTTTGTTCCAGCATGGTGGTGGTGTCCTGCAGGGCTTGTTCCAGCAGGTTTTCCTTGTGGAAAAGAGACAGGAAGGCTTTCAGCATGAAGGTCCCCACGGAATGGCGCAGTTCATCCAGCCGGAAGGTAGAAGCTTGCAGGGAAAGCACCAATTCATCAGCGCGGAGCAGGCGCACTTGTGCAACTGTGAGAGGTCAGGCGAGCACCTGATTCGCCAATAGTTTACATAATAGATATTATGCGACATTGAATCCCAAAGGTGATTCCAGGGAAAGGGCGCCTTGCGGCGCCCCTTGCGTTGGTCTTGGCTAAAGTTCCGTGGGACTGGGCGGCTACTTGACGGGAAGTTCGGGGGCAGGTGCGGGCAATGTGCGCAGATACAAATCCCATTGTCCCCGATCCCTACCTGCAAAAACCAATTGGCTGCCATCCGGCGCAAAGGCCGGCGTCCACTCGGCGTCACGCCCTTCCAGGGGCCAATCCTTCCAAGAGGTGGAGCCATTGGGGCGCCAGCGCAATCTGCCGTCCGCTTCCTCACTCAATTGACTGACAATCCAGCCCTGGGACGCCAGATAATCCGCCTGGCCCAGGATCATGCCACTGTCGGCGATGGCCGCCTGGAAATCGGTGCCCTGCAGCCAAACAAGAGAATGGTTGTCCGCCCGCAGAGCCAAACCCGTGGCGGTGGGCAGTGGCTGGCTCCAGGTGGCTGCCTCCGTCAATTGTTCCAGGCGATCCTCGGCCAGCACATAGCGGAACACTGCCGTCTGGCGGGCATCCTCGGATACATCTTTGCGGGTATCCACCCGGTCACTGATGAAAAAAACGGAGGCACCATCCACGCTGAAGCGCGGGCAAAAATCATCGGCGCCGTGGGCGGCCAACAGATGGCGGTTGCGTCCGTCGGCATCCATGACCAGAATATCCCTGGGAGCATCCTGATCAAGCGTGGGCGCGTGGGTGGTGCAAATCACCAGCTTGCCATCTGGAGACCAGCTGGGGTCCTCCTCCAGCTCGGGCGTATCTGTCAGGCGCTGGGAGCGGCCATCGGCCAGACTCAAGGTGTAAAGCTCCCAGTTGCCATCGGTGTTGCTTTGGAAAATGAGCCTTGTGCCATCAGCAGAAAAAGCAGGCGCCAACTGGTCTGCGCTGGAGTCCGTCAAGCGGCGGGCACCAGCCGTTTCCGGCGTGGAACTCAACTCCTGGGCCGCCGAAGGGCCTTTCTGTCCAGGTGAGGCGCATTGCCATGAACCCAGGCAGATTGCGGCCAGAACCGTATGAAGGGTCAATGCGCGTGGCAGATTCATGAAGGCTTCCTAAAAGTTCTGACGCAGGATGTTCTGGAACTGGCGCAGGCTGATCAGGGCGTCCGCGCCATTCACCGTGCCGGCGGCATCAAAGCGACCATTTTGCAGGTCCGCCTGCAGGATGCCGCGGGATGTGCACACCGCCGCGGCGTTGTAAGCCGGGTGGCTGCTGTTCATGTCAGGGAACACGCTGGTTTCACCGAAATGCTCGCTTGCCAGCTTGGTGTTTCCGCTGACGGCCACGAGAATTTCCACCACCGTCATGGCGAACTCGCCGCGACTCAGGTTTTCTTCCGGCTGGAAGGCGCCACCTGGTCCGGTGGCCATGCCCCCGGCCTTCAGCACATCTTCAATCCAGCTTTTGGCCCAGTGTTGTTGAATATCGGCCGGGCTGAGTCGCGACACAGGAGTATCCTCCTTGCCAGGTGCGCTGAAGGCGGAAGCTTCCACTGGCTTGCGTTTGGCCATGATCTCCGGCAATTTCAGCTCTTCCACCAGCAGCACGGCCATGTCGGCGCGATCAATCTTGTCCTGCAGGGCAATCTTGGAACTCACCCGGCTGCCGGGACGGGCGCGCAGGATTTTGTTGCATTGCTCCATGGCCTTGTCCGCTGGCGCCGACCAGTCCCCGCGCTGGGCCACGGCCTGTCCAAAAGCCGCCACCGCACCGGCGAAGTCCAGATCCTGCATGGCCACTTGACCACGCCAGTAGTGGACCTGCTCGGCGGGGGCCTTCAGTTCCGCCGCCTTGTCCAAACTCTTCAGGGCATCTTTGTGCCAATCTTCCGGTTGCACCGTGGCCAGCACGCGGGCCTGGATCATCCAGGCCTGCCAGCGGTTGTCCGCCATGTCCACGGCTTCCCGCGCGCTTTTCAAGGCCGCTTTGCCGTTCTCCGCACTGGCGGCAAGCAGCAGGCACTTGGCGGCATGGGCCATGTAGTACTTGGGATCCATGGCCAGGGCGCGATCGAATTCCGCCGCGGCGGCCACCCCTTCTCCACGGTCCAGCAAACGCAAACCCTGATCCACATGGGTCTGGGGCGTGTCCAGCACGGATTCGGACTTGAGCGGGGCCTTGGCGCAGCCCGCCGCCAGCACCACACAGGCCACCACAGCGCCCAGCAAAGGGCGCGCGAAGCGACGCAAGCTCTTCATGGAAGTCCTCATCCTTTAGTTCACCACCACCAGCACGCGGCACTCCGACAGGAAGGACAGGTTCTCGCTCATGGCGTGCAGGGCCTTGCCCTCCAGATCAGGGATGACCATGTCCGCCTTCTGCTCGCCCTTCACCGCCGTTGCCTTCACCAGGAGCGGCTTGTCGCCGATGCGATCCTTCTGGCCCATGGCCTGCTCAAGGCTCTTCACATAGCCCACCATGCCGTTCTTCAGGGCCCATTCCCGACTTACCCAGGTGCTGCCGTAGATCTCCTGGCCGCTGTCGGACAGAATGCGCGGCGCCATGGCGGGCTTCAGGCCCAGGCCGCTGCAGTCCACCACAAGACCCGTGTACACACCGCCCAGGGCCTCCGCCGCCTGCACGGGCACGGGCGTGCCCTTCTGCCAGGGCATGTCCCCGGTCAGGATTTCGTTCAGCTCGGGCCCCACATACATCTCAACGGTCAGTTCCAGGGATCCGTCGCTCATGTAGACGGGCTCGCCCACTTCGCGAAAATTGCGGCAGACGCCGCGCACTTCCGTGACGATGCGGTCGTTTTCCAGCATGAAATCCTGCACTGTGGTTTCGCTGGTCAGGTTCATGCCTTCCACGGTCTCAAGGATTTTGCGCAAGGCATCAGCGCGGGCCACGCGGATTTGGCCAGGGCGCCCGCCCACGGCGCTGGGCATGCCCATGCCTTTGGCGCGGACAATGCGGGACTGCCAGTCCACCGAACCGCTGGGACTTTCCTGCAGCACCTGGGCGTGGATGGACACGGCAAAGACCGCCAGCAGGGCAAGGGCAAGTCGCATGGGAGTGCGCATGGGATCTCCTTCCAGGCCGGGCTCTTTGGGAGCACGGCGAGTTGCTTGGGGACTAATGCCCCTGGGTGTTCCGTTCCTTGTTCCAGCGGTGCCACGCGTCCTTGCGGGGACGCGCTTCGCCCGCCTCCAGCACCCGCCCGCCCGGGCCGATGCGCAAACGCTGCTGGTCTTTCACAATAACCAGCCACTCTTCCAGGCTTACTTCGCGAGGACCCGACACCGCGTGCGGGCCCGCCACTGGCTGGGGCGCGCCTTTCACGGGTCGGGGATCCAGGGGCGCCATTATCTGACGCAGAGAATCCAGTCCAATGGCCGGGGCCTGTGGATCCGGCCTCTGGCCGCTCTTCCCCACGCGCACTTCGCCGTGGATGACTTCCAGCGTGCTCACGCCTTCCTTGTCCACATCCAGGGTGAAGGCCGTGCCGGTGATGGCGGCACCCATGACGGGAGTCCGCACAGAGAAGACATCCTGTTCCTCCAGTGCGTCCAGCTCGGCCCAGATGCCCCCTTCCTCCACCACCACATCCACCTCCAGGGCGGCGTCCTCCTCCTCCTGGGACAACTTCTCCAGGGAAAGAGTCGTGGCCGGAGCCAGGCGCAGCACATTGCGGGCGTGGAACTGGATCTCCGCCCGACTGTCCTTGCCCGTGCGCACCCGGTCCAACTGTTGCACCTGGCTGTGCAAGGGCGCGTCCAGCCAGTCCCGACGGCCTTGTTCCAGCCTTGCCAGGAAGCCTTCACGCAGGGTGACCTTTCCCAGATCCACCGGAGCCGGAGGCGTGGGAAGCACCTGCTTCATACTGTCCAGGGATTGGGTGGCGGCGCCAGCGCGCACGCGGTCGAAGTCCTGGGCCGATGAGGCCAGAACCAGCAGCAAGACACCTAGGATGCGGGGCAGGATGCTCATGTGTTGCGCCTTATTCCAACGCGCCTGAAGTGTAGCGATTCGCCCATGCGGTAACAACACGGGACTTGGCTTTGGAACGCTGCGGGAGATGGTCTCACCGCCCTTTTCACTGCCCCCATTGGACAGGATGGTCCTGCGCCTTCCGGTGTGATAGGCTTTGGCAGCTGCGACCAACTTTCGCGCTACGCCGAGCAGGCCTTGCGAAGAGCTCCAATGGCCTGGGCCAGATCAACCTGACGGAACAGGTGGGAACCGGCCACAAGGATTTCCGCACCGGCCTGCGTGCATTGAGGTCCCCAATTGGCGTCCATGCCGCCGTCCACCTGGATGGGAATTTCCACCCCCAATTCCTTCCACAACGCTATCAGGCGGGCAATTTTCTCAAGCACGGGTTTGTGGAAGGCCTGACCGCCGAAGCCAGGATTCACGCTCATGAGCAGGACGAAATCCAGATGAGGCGTAAGCCAGCGCAGGGCCTCGATGTCCGTGCCGGGATTTAGGGCCAGACCGGCCTGACATCCGGCCGCGCGGATTTGCTGCAAGAGCCGGTCCGGATGAGGACCAGCCTCCAGATGGACGGAAATCCAGTCCGCTCCCGCCTGGGCGAAGGATTCAATGAAAGAGGCGGGATTGTCCAGCATCAAATGCACATCCAGGGGCAGGGAGCTGTGGGCGCGCACGGCCTTCACAAAGGAAGGGCCGTAGCTGAGATTGGGCACGAAGTGGCCGTCCATCACATCCAGATGCAGCAGGTCCGCCCCGCCGCGCTGGCAGGCCTCCAACTCCTCCTGCAACCGAAACAGGTCCGCCGACAACAGGGAGGGGGCAATCTGGATCATTCCACACTCCTTTCCTGCAAATGCAAATCCACGGCTGAGCCCGGCACCAGGGGCGTGCCGGCGGCCGGATCCTGCTCTTGCACCACGCTCTTGTCTCCGCCATTGCCGGAAACCACCAGAGCCTCCAGCCCGCTGCGCTCCAAAACCTTGCGGGCCCGCTCCAGGGCAAGGCCCGTCACCTGGGGCGTGTTCACCCAATCCGGGGCAGGACCCAGGCTCAAGGTCAGATCCACGGAGCGGCCCGGTTCCAGGCTGTCACCTGCGGCGGGCCGCTGGCTGAGCACCGATCCCTGGCCCACGCGGCTGTCGTGACGCCATTGCAAGTCAAGCGTATCCGCCACCAGACGCGCCTCAGCCAGAAGGCCCACGGCCTGGCGCAGGGAGGAGCCGCGCACATCCGGTACCCGGCTAAGACCCACTCCCAAGCTGAGCACCAAGTGGACGCGGCGCCCCTGTTTGGTTACCCGGCCGGGACGCGGTTGCTGGTCCAGCACGGCCCCCGCCGGCACCCTGCCGGCAGGATCGGCCCGGCGGCTTTCCAGCACGGGATCAAACCCAGCCTTTCGCAGGCTGCTTTCCGCCTCTTCCAGGGGCAGGCCCAACACTCCCGGGCAGGCCGCCTCCCGGCCATGCCGCACCAGGGCAGGCATGATGAGACGATCCACCAACAGGAAGAGTGCCAAAATCAAGCCCGTCAGCCAGGCCAGTTTGATGCCCAGTCGTGCCCAGAAGCCGCGACTGCCTCGCTCGTCCACTGCGCGGTTGCGCATCATGTGGTCTTCTCCAGGGCAATTGCCCAGGCTCCACCCGCTCCCGGGCGACCCGCCTTGCGCAGGCCCCGCCAGGGACGCCAGAACCACCCGCCACCTTGCTCTTCCGCCTCGGGCCAGGGCAAGGGCTGGGCCGCGAAGCCCATCTCCCGCGCGATGGGCCCCACCAGACCGCCATTCTCGCGGTGATCCAGACTGCATGTGCTGTAAACCAGGCGGCCACCAGGAGCCAGGAGGCTCAGGGCATGTCGCAACAAATTGCCCTGCAAGGCAAGTGCGGCATCCGACACCGGATCTGCTTTGCGCAGGATGTCCGGACGATGGCCCACCGTGCCGGACCCGGAGCAGGGGACATCCAGCAGGATGCGATCCCACCCGCTCTCCGTGAAGTGGAGCGCATCCATGGAAAGCAGCCGCGCCTTTTTCTCCAGGCGACGCTCCAGGGCTCTGGCCCGGCCCGCATCACTCTCCACGGCGCAGAGCTCCATCCCGGGATGGGCGTCCAGCAGGGCAAGGCTTTTGCCGCCGGGTGCCGCGCACAAATCCAGCACGCGCATGCCCTCCTCCACCGCAAGCAGCCGCAGGGCACCGGCCGTGCTTAGATCCTGCACGCGCAGACGGCCATCCTGCAGGGCCTTCGCTTTCAACAACCCACCACGCGGAGGTGCCAGCAAACGCAGGAAGGCGGCATGTTCCGGCGCTTCCTCCACTTGCAGGCCCTCATCACGCAAATGGGCCAGCGCCTGCCGCCGCGACCAGCGGGAGACATTCACCCGCACCCACAGGCCACGACCCCGGTAAAGCTGCTCCTTCATGGCATGGAGCCAGGCGGGATGCAGGGCCTCCGGCCCCTCCAAATCCTCCACCAGGCGAAGGAACCAGGGCGGCAGACTGAGCGCCACGCCCAGGTCCGATACCCATTGTTCCCGACCCAGCGCGGGATCCGGCAGGGGAGAGAGGGGCAGATCCTTGCGCAGCAGGGTGCGCAACACGGCATTCACCAGGCCGCGCTCCGCGTCGGGCAGCCCGCTCAGTTCCTTCAGCAGGCCATCCACCACTGCGTGGGCCGGATGTCCGTCCTCCAGGAGCAAGAGACCCAGTCTCAGCGCGGCGTGGATTCGCGGGCGAGGCCGGTTCCGCACCCGGGCGGCCAGGACATGGTCGTGGCGCAGCCACTCTTCAAGGGCCAGGCGCAGCAAGGCCGTGTGGCGGGCGGCGGCGGCGGCATCCATGCCAGGGCGATGATGGGAGGCCTGCAGCAGGCGGTCGCTCCAGGCTCCACCCTCCAGGCGCTCCACATCCTCCAACAGGGCCCGCAGTTCCATGGATCAATCCCCTGTGGTGGAA
>CAIWAD010000051.1 GCA_903910645.1 uncultured bacterium
GGAGCGGCCGGTGTTCAGCTACCGCCTGTCCATCCTGCACTTCTGGACCCTGGTCTTCATGTACATCTGGGCCGGTCCGCATCACCTGCATTACACGGCCCTGCCGGGTTGGGCCTCCACCCTGGGCATGATCTTCAGCGTCATGCTGTGGATGCCCAGCTGGGGCGGCATGATCAACGGCCTGCTCACCCTGCGCGGCGCGTGGAACAAGGTGGCCGAGGATCCCATCCTGAAGTTCTTCGTGGTGGCCATCACCTTCTACGGCATGAGCACGTTTGAAGGACCGCTCCTGAGCGTGAAGACGGTGAACGCCCTCTCCCATTACACGGACTGGACCGTGGGCCACGCCCACGCCGGCGCCCTGGGCTGGAACGGCTTCATCGCCTTTGGCGTGCTCTACTGGCTGGCCCCGCGCCTCTTCCAGACCAAGGGCCTTTACAGCAAGAAACTGGCTGAGCTTCATTTCTGGGTTGCCACGGTGGGCATCCTGCTCTATGTGGTGGCCCTGTATTCGGCGGGCGTCACCCAGGGTCTCATGTGGCGTGCCTTCGACCAGACGGGTCGCCTGCTCTACCCGGACTTCGTGGAGACCGTGCTGCGTCTGCGTCCCATGTACATGGTGCGCGCCATTGGCGGCAGCCTCTACCTGGTGGGCGCCATTTTGGGTGCGTGGAACATCATCATGACCTGGAAGATGCGTCCCGCCCGCTATGAGGAACCGGTCTACGAGGCGGCGGCCCTGGTCTACGACAAGGAGACGCCGGACTACAGCCGCCTGGGCGACGCCGGCACCCCCATGCCCGGCATCGGCACCGGCGTGCGTCGCCTGGTGAGCCTGGCCTGGCACCGGGTGTGGGAAGGCCGCGGCCTGGTCTTCACCCTGTGGGTTGTGGTGGCGGTGGCCTCGGCCTCGCTCTTCGAGATCATCCCCACGTTCCTCATCAAGAGCAATGTGCCCACCATCGCCTCGGTGAAGCCTTACACGCCGCTTGAACTCTATGGCCGCGACATTTATGTGTCGGAAGGCTGCTACAACTGCCACAGCCAGATGATCCGTCCCTTCCGGGCGGAGACCCTGCGCTACGGTGAATACTCCAAACCCGGCGAGTTTGTCTACGACCACCCCTTCCAGTGGAGCAGCCGCCGCATCGGGCCGGACCTGCACCGCGAAGGCGGCAAGCGCAGCGACTTCTGGCACCTGGAGCATTTCCGTGATCCGGCCAGGATGACGCCGGGCTCCATCATGCCCAAGTACCCCTGGTTCGAGACAAAGGCCATCGACTTCAGCGTCATCCAGACGCGCGTGGACGCCATGGCCATGCTGGGCGTGCCCTATGGCGATGCCGTGAACAAGGCCGAACAAATGGCCCGCGATCAGGCCACCCGGTTGGCCACGGCCATTGCCCAGTCGGGCGGGCCCATGAACCTGGAGGACAAGCAGGTGGTGGCGCTGATCGCCTACCTGCAGCGTCTGGGCACGGACATCAAGGCCGCCGGGGCCACGAACTAAGGAGGGTCTCCGTTGAGCCTGTCCACCATCATGGGCAACGCCGGCCTGTCGGGTTACGCGATCGTGGCGATGATTCTCTTCCTCGCTGTGTTCACCAGCCTGATGATCCGCCTGTGGCGTCAGTCCCGGACGGGCCGTCTGGAGGAGGCGGGCGCCATGCCGCTGGATGACGGGCGCCCGGCCCAAGGAGCGGAACCATCCGCAGCACATCGCGAGGAGACAAGATGAGCGAGCAGACTCCCAACCGGCTGCTGGACCACAACTACGACGGCATCCAGGAGTACGACAATCCCATGCCCCGCTGGTGGGTGTGGATCTTCTGGGCCACCATCATTTTTTCCGAAGTCTATTTCATCTACTACCACCTGGGTCCCGGCCCCACCATCCACGACGACTACGCGGCGGAGATGCCGGCGGGCGACGCCCAGCTGGCGGCCAACCTGCCGCCCGTACTGGACGAGGCGGGCCTGCAGGCGATCTTCAACGACCCTGCCCGCGTGGAGTCCGGCAAGGCCGTGTTCACCGGCAAGTGCGCCGCCTGCCACGCCCCCGACGGTGGTGGCATGGTGGGCCTTGGCCCCAACTTCACGGACACCTTCTGGAAGAACGGCGACGGCAGTCTGAGCGCCATCCAGAAGGTGGTGATGAAGGGCGTCACAGGCACGGCCATGCAGGCCTGGGACACCCAGCTGAAGCCTGAGGAGCTGCAGGATGTGGTGGCTTATGTGAAAAGCCTGCAGGGCACCACGGCGGCCAATCCCAAGGAGCCCGAAGGCAAGGATGTCAGTCTGGCCACCGCCGATGCCGCCGCCCCGGCGGACAGCGCGGCCACACAGGGCAATTGATCTGACGGACGCGGGAGGGGCCACGCCAGGGCCCCTCCCTTTTCCCTTCCCCAGGTGTGACACGGCGTCCCTCTTCACCCCCGCCCGGCCTTACTTTGGGGGTCGTGGCATGTTGAAAGGACGCGCATGAGCGAGCATACCATCCTTGAAGCCCCGGAACGGGTGCTTTCCACCTTGAACAAAGACGGATCCCGCCGCTGGCTGAGGCCCCGCCTCTCCAAAGGGCCTTTCTACCATCAGCGTTTCTGGGTGGCCTGGGCGCTCATCCTGCTCTTCACCCTGGTGCCCATTCTGCGCATGAATGGAAAGCCCCTCATGCTTTTCGATCTGGCGGCGCGGGAGTTCACTCTCTTCGGCTCCACCTTCCACGCCACGGACACACTCCTGCTCATGCTGCTGATGGTGGGCATCCTGCTCAGCGTCTTCCTGGTCACAGCGCTATTGGGGCGGGTGTGGTGCGGGTGGGCCTGCCCGCAGACCGTCTACATGGAATACCTGTTCCGCCCCATCGAGCGCCTCATTGAAGGCGATCACCTTAGCCAGCATGAAATGGACCAGTCCGGCGCCATGGGCGGTCGTCGTCTGTTGAAGCAGGCCATTTTCATCATCGTCTCGGCCTTTCTGGCCAACACTTTTCTGGCCTATTGGGTGGGATGGGACACGCTGCTCACCTGGATCACAGGATCACCCCTGGAACATTGGGGCGGCTTCCTGGTGATGGCCATCACCACCGTGCTCATGTTCGCCGACTTCGCCTGGTTTCGCGAGCAGACCTGCATTGTGGCCTGTCCCTACGGCCGCTTCCAAAGCGTGCTGCTGGACAAGCACAGCCTGATTGTGGCCTACGACGCCCGGCGTGGCGAACCCCGCGCCAAGCTGCGCAAGGAGGACACGCCCCGCGCGGGCGGTGCCTGCGTGGATTGCAACCATTGTGTGGTGGTGTGCCCCACGGGCATTGACATCCGCGAAGGTCTGCAGATGGAATGCATCCACTGCACCCAGTGCATCGACGCCTGCGACAGCATCATGGAGCGCATCGGCCAGCCCAAAGGCCTCATCCGCTACGGCAGCCAGCACGAGATGGCATCGGGGGAACGCCGTTTCCTGCGCCCCCGCGTGCTGCTCTATCCGCTGGCCATCCTCCTCATCTTCGGTCTGCTGGTCTACAACCTGGCCCGACGGGAGGATTCGGTGGTGACCATTCTGCGTGGCCTGGGCACGCCTTACTCGGAGATGGCCGGTGGCGAGGTGGGCAACACCATCCGCATCAAGGTGGACAACCAGCGCGGGGTGGATCGGGCTTACTGGATCCGTCTGGTGGAGCCGGCCCAGGGCCGCACCATCATCCCCTCCAATCCGCTGCCCGTGCCCGCCAAGAGCATGGCCACAGGCACAGTGGTGGTGATCGTTCCCGCCGAACTCTTCGCCCGACCAGGTGCGGCGGCGATCTTCGAGGTGAGCGACAGCCTGGGCTTCACCACCCGCGTGCGCACCGCCCTGTTGGGTCCCGACGCGGCAGGGGCCACCCGCTAAGCCAGATTCCAAGGAAGAGGAGAACGCGGTGACTGAGCAGCGCGACACGCGTGGCCGCATGTGGCCCTGGATTGTGGTGGCCCTGCTGGTCTTCATGGCCAGCATGATGGGCGTCCTGTTCTGGAAGGCCACGGGGGATCCCACCCATGTGGTGGAGCCCGACTACTACAACAAGGCCATGAAGTGGGACTCCACGGCGACGGTACGGGATGAGAGCATCCGCGAGGGCTGGACCGTGGTCCTGGACTTCCGGCCGGTCCCCGGTGAAATGCTGGCGGAGGCGGGAGCGGAGGCGCCGAACACCTTGGTGGTGGTGCAATTGAAGGACAGCACGGGCATGGCCCTGACGGATGTGGCCGTGCATGTGCGCGCCTACTTCAGCGCCCGGGCGGACCGCATCTTCGAGGCGGACATGCAGGCCATGGGGCAGGAGTACGGCGCCGCCTTCCGCCTGGGTCCTCCCGGCCTGTGGGAGTTTGAGGTGTTGGCGCGGCGGGAAAATCCGCCCTTCAATTTCAGCTGGAAGGGCTCGCGCGATCTGGGCGAGGTGAAGTAGGACGAGCGCGGGAAGTGGAAGTCTGCCGGATGGGAGCGTGAATGGGTGCCTTGTTCTGGGCCGTTTTGGCGGCCAGCCTGCTGGGAAGTTTGCACTGCGCGGGCATGTGTGGCGGTTTTGTGGCCTTTTACGCCGGTGGCGACCGCTCCAGCGGATGGTCGCGCGGCCTGTCCCATGCCGCCTACAGCCTGGGTCGTCTGCTGACATACACCCTGCTGGGCATCGTGGCGGGCATCCTGGGCCGGGCCATGGATCTGGCCGGTGCGCAGGCGGGCCTCCAGCGCGGGGCGGCCCTGGTGGCTGGTGGCCTCATGATGGGTTGGGGCCTGGTGATGCTGCTCCAGATCAGGGGTCTGCGCCTGTCCACCCACTTGCCACCCCTGTTCCAGCGTCTGGTGCAGGAGGCCCTGGGCCAGCTGGGCCAGAAGCCGCCGGTGGTGAAAGCCCTCATCCTGGGCCTCTTGTCCACCCTTTTGCCTTGCGGCTGGCTTTACGCCTTCGCCATCACGGCGGCGGGGACGGGGGATCCCTTCAAGGGCGCACTGGTGATGGCCGCCTTCTGGGTGGGCACTTTGCCCGTGCTGCTTGGCCTGGGCATGGGCGTGCAGGCCCTGGCCGGCCCCCTGCGCCGCCACCTGCCGCTGGTGAGCGCCCTCGTCCTGATGCTCATCGGCGCCTGGACCGTGCTGGACCGGGCGCGCATCTCCGTGGACCGCTTCGCCACCATTCCGGCCGCGGTGGCGCTTCCCGCCACGGCGGACAGCAGCGCAACGGATAGCCTGGCCGCTCCCAGAGCCGCCGGTTTGAAGCCCTGGGAGCTGCCTTGCTGCCAGGGAAAAGCGGATAGCGCGTCCACGGGCGCCGCGACGGGAAACTGAGCCCGGCATGAGCGATTCCCAC
>CAIWAD010000052.1 GCA_903910645.1 uncultured bacterium
CCATGCAGGGAGGGATCCAGCACCCGGGGACACGAGGCGGCCGCCTTCAGGAGGCGGGCCCGGGCTTTCTTGTCCCGGAGGGCGGGCAAGGAGATGCCTTCCTGATCCAGGGCCAGTTGAAACTGCTGCAGGTCCAGCTCCACCGGGCAGTCCCGGTGCAGGCAGTAGCCACCCTCGCTGCGGTCCAGGCAGTCGGGAAAGCCGGATTGCCGCAGCAGGTTCTTCAACTGGGAGATGTAGACATAAAGGCTGTTCAATTGGCGCGTGGGATCCCCCGTGCGTCCCCACAGGCGGCGCACCAGATCCTTGGGCGACCAGGGCCGGCCGGGGTGGCGCCAGCGCTCCAGCACCAGGAAAACCAGCAGTTCACGGAAAAGGCCACCGCCCAACCGTTCAGCGGGCAACTCCTCTCCCCGCAGCCACAAGCGCAGGGTACCCGAAAGCTGCACAACCAAGCCCACGGGCTCGTGATCGCCACCCAAGTGGTCGGGAAGTTCCGGCAGTTGTTCGGCAAGGGCCAGGACTTGCTGCTCCAGGCTGTCCAGCACCACTGATTCCCAGGGGTCCATATCCCGTCGCCAGCGGGGCAACTCCCGCGCCACGCGCTCCAACTGGTTTTGCAGGAGCTGGCGGGGATCCTGGGCGGACAGATCAATGCCAAAAGCGCGGAAGCGTGGCCCTGGCCTGGTTTGATGAGCCAGCAGATCCAGCCACGCCATGCGCGCCGATGGGCTCATGTGATCCCGACTGTGGTCCGCCACCAGGCCTTCCAGCCGCACCTTGGGGAAACAGGCGCCCAGGGCGTCAAGCCAGGCAGGTTGCCGCGTTCGCCAGGCATCCAGCGCCGCGCGCAGCACATGGTCGCGCACACTGACACGCTCTCCGCGCAGGTGGGCCAGACGCGCCAGTTGGAAGGAGCGCAGCACCACACAGCGCGGGGCTTCGCAGGCCACCAAACGATCCTGCAGCTCCCGGGCCACTTGAGTCCATTCACCACCCACACGCAGTGCGAACAACTGGGCCGCCTCCGCCAGTTGGGTCATGGCATCGGGCCGGGGATCCATGTTGGGCCCCACCAGTGCGCCCAGGGCCGCCTTCAGTTCCGCCACCTGAGGTGCGGGCCCACGGGAACGCGCGTGAAACACCCAGGACAAGGCAAGCAGCTCTGCCTGGCGGATTCCCCCGTCAGGACAAAGGGCAAGCTGCCGCGCCACCATTTCCCAGGCCAGCGCAAGGTCGGGGGCCTCCAGTGGATGAACGCGCCCCTGCCGCTCCAGGACCTGCAGCAGGGCGTATTCATGAAAGGGTCGCAGGGCGGGCTGGGCTTCCACAATGGCGTCAAGTCCCTCCAGCCAGCGCTTGGCAGAAGGCCAGTCTCCCCCGGCCAGGAAGGGCGCGCACGCGTTGATGCGGAAAGCCGCCGTGGTGAAATCCAGCTGGGCGCCCAGCAAGAGGCTTTCAACACTCTTCAGCAAATCCAGCGCTTCCGCCACTTCGCCATGCTTGAAGTGCGTGGTGGCGGCGGCGTCCAGATCCGGCAAAGCCATGCGCAGATTGCCGCGGGCCATGTACCAGTCCGCGGCCGCCAGCAGGTCGGGAATGCCCTCATGGCTGCGTCCGAAGAACATCAATCTTCGCGCCACCCGGGCACGACCCAGGGCGGGAGGATCGTGGCGTGCCACTTCCCGCACGCTGGCAATGGCCCTTTCCTGCCAGCGATCCATGGCCAGGCCATCCCGGGCGCGGGCGGCGGCATCCACAATCTGCAGGATTAGGCGATCCAGGCTCCAGGCGTCCAGCTGACCACCCTGGCTTTCATGGAAGCGCTCCAGCTTCTCCAGCCACAGGGCGGGATTCCCCACCACATCCGTGTCAAGGAAGAGCTCCAGCAGCTCCAGTTGAGCCAGGCGCTGGGGCTCCTGGGTCCACAGGCGCAGGGGCTGTCCCTCCACAAAGGTCGCCACACCCTTGCGGTCGTTCTTGAGCAGGCGGTTAAGAGCCAGATCCAGGCGCAAGGAGGCGCGCAAGGGCGGCTCCAGCACAGGATCCAACCGCTCCAGCCAGGCGCCGCTTTCGCTCATGGCATTGCAATGGTCCAGCGTGGCCGCCAAACTGTCCACCAAGTGCCGACGCTCCGGAGCATTCAGGCGCTCCCACTCTATCCGCCTTAGCAGATTCAACCAGGCGGGACGGTGCTGCTGGCGGGCTTCCCTGCCACAGAGGATGTTCAGGGCGGCCTCACGGCACGCCCAAGTCAGGTGGGGTTCGTCCAACAGACGAAAGCAGAAGGCATCCAAGCCGACGGCATTTTCGGCGCCAGCCCAGGCCTGCAGCGCTTGTCGCAGAGGCACTTCCAGGGTCGGGCGGCTCTCCATTGGTGCAAGCGTCCAGGCTTTGAGCGCCAGACGGGCCAGGGTGGCTGGATGCGCCGCCGTCAGCAATTCCAACAAATGGAGGGAAAGCTCCACCTGCTCTGGTTCATCAAGCCAGGTCAGGGGCTCTTCGCGCAACAGATCGTGGGACCAATCCAGTTCGCCGGTTTCCGTGGACATGCGCCAAAGGCCCGCCTGCACCCAGGCCTTCACTGTGTGATCCACCTCAGGGCCCAAGGGTGCCAGCCTGTTCATCAATGCCACTGGCAAAGGTCCGCCAGTCAGATGCAGGGCCCCAGCCATGGCCCTGCTGTGCGGATGCTTGTGGAACAGGTGCTGGAAGCGTTGCCCCATGATCCCGTCGGCATGGTCGAATGGGGAGTGAAGGAGACCCGGCACCAGGTGCCCGCGCTCCCGGGCCGCACGCACAAGTTGCAGAATGAGGAAAGGATTGCCCCCGGAGCGCTCTTGAAGCCATTCCGCCCACTGAATAGACTCGACGCTGACCAGGAGTAGCTTGTCCCTTTCCAATTCGTCCAGCAACACGCCAAGGGTTTCAGGAAGGCGAAGCGGTTGAACCACAACATGCTCAACCATTGGAAAGGCAGAAAGGAAGTTCTCCCAGCTGCCGTCTGCGGGTCGCGCGGGGGAAAGCGGGGCTTCGCTGCGTACCGCAAAGAGCACGCGCTTCAGGCTTGGCCCAGAGGAGCCAAGATCCTTGCCACGGGCGGCCTTCTCGCCAACCCAATCGGCTAAAAGGCGGCCAGACTCCTCATTCAAATTGTGCAAATCATCCAGAACAAGGCAGCTCGCTTCTGACCCTTCCTCGAATGCAATCAACTGTTTATGCAGGGCCGTGGCGGAGAGTGCGGAGTCCAGCACAAGGCAAGGCTTATGCCTGCCTGCTTCACACTGCAGGTGCTGCAAACGATGGCTTTTTCCGATGCCCGGAGGGCCGCTTACCAGGGTGATGGAGTAGGGCAAGACTAACCTAAAATATTGGACTTAGGACTTGTTTGTCTCGATTCTGGGTATGAGTTCTCGCTGAAAAACTTACCAAATTCAACTGAACACAAAAATTAGTTTTGAATAGGCACCGAGCAGCACCATGCCCGACGCGGCGTCAGGCCCGGCCTTTTGAACACGCCACCGTCTGTACAACCGTCCCTCCGCTTGGATCTGTACGCCGTGGGACAAGTGGAGAGCGAGCAGGGCCGAAGCCCCCTGACACCTATCCCTAAAAATCAGGGGGCCGAAGCCCACTGACACCTATCCCTAAAATCAGGGGGCCGAAGCCCCCCTGACACCTATCCCTAAAAATCAGGGGGCCGAAGCCCCCCTGACACCTATCCCTAAAAATCAGGGGGCCGAAGCCCCCTGACACCCATCCCTAAAAATCAGGGGGCCGAAGCCCCCTGACACCTCCCTTAAAAATCAGGGG
>CAIWAD010000053.1 GCA_903910645.1 uncultured bacterium
CACCTTCCAGATCATCCTCTCCGCCAGCGGCATTGCCACGGTGCAGTACGAGGACATCACGGAAGGCGAAGTGCTGGACAGCACGGTGGGCACGGAGAACGCCGACGGCAGCATTGGCCTGCAGGTGCAATACGACACCACGGGCCCCGGCATTTTCGACAACATGGCCATCGCCTTCCTGCCCCCCTCCAACTGTGAGCCGGTGGAATGCACGGGCGTGGCCGAGCAGGAGCCCAACGAAGGCTGGAACGACAACAACGCCAGCTGGAATGTCATCCGCTGCGATCAGACCCGCTGCGGCACCATCCTGGCGGCCCCGGGTGACACAGACACGGACTGGTACCTCTACACCCACTTCGGCGGGGACATTACCGTCTCGCTGGATGTGAGCGATTTCAACGGCCGTCTGACCCTGCGCGAGCAGGCCCTGAACGGGCAGATCATCGCCGAGGCCGGCAGCTTCCCGCGTTGCTTCAACGAAGCCTTCTCCGTCAGCGACCTGACGGGCGGCGCCTACTACATCGTGGTGGAGCACACGGGCGAGGCCGATGTGCTGGAACCCGCCACCTATGCCCTGAGCGTGCAGTGCAGTGGCGACCCCTGCAGCGGCCATGTGCCCGTGCAGTGTGCCGGCACCAGCGAAGTGGAGCCCAATGAAGGCTGGAACGCCAGCCCGCCCAACAGCAGCTACGGCACCATCCTGCGCGGACAGACCATCTGCGGCAGCACCTGGGCCAACGCCGGCCAGCGGGACATGGACTGGTACCGCTTCACCCTTAGCGAAGCGGACACGGTGACCTTCACCTGTCTCATCGACGCCTTCGACGCGGCCCTCTTCCTGACGGATGTGGACCCCTCCGGCTCCATCCTGGCGGAAGTGAATGACGCACCCGCCTGCGCGCCGGAGACCCTTAGCTTCCCGAACCTGCCCGCGGGCGACTACTACATCGTCATTGGCAACAGCAGCTTCGACGGCGTGCCGGAAGCCCAGAACTACGCCCTGGCCTTCGGGTCGGTGGCGCAGCCTGAGGATCCCTGCGACAACTATGTGGATGCGGGCAACTTCCACGACATCTACACCGTGGTGCGTCCCGCGCCCTCCCGCCTGCATCACAGCGGCACCGGCTGTCCCGGCGGCATCAGCAGCCCCGGTCTGGACGAAGTGACGCGTCTGGTGCTGAGCCAGGTCACGGACTTGCAGGTCACCTTGATTGGTGAAGGCATGGCCGATGAGGTCATCCTGCTGCTGGGCAATTGTGCCCAGCCCTCCTCCAGCTGCGGCGCGGCCCGTGATGTGAACGGCGCCGACGCCGGTGGCGAGGTGCTTACCATTGCCAATGTGCCCGTGGGCGACTACTTCCTGGTGGCGGACTTTGCCGGTGAAGGCGAGACCCATCCCTATGTGATGACCATCATCGACATGGAGAGCGGCCAGGACGGCATCCAGCCCATTGCCTTCAACCTGGACGAAGCGCATCCCAATCCCTTCAACCCCACCACCACCCTGGCCTGGACCCAGCCCAAGCTGGCCACGGCCTCCCTGCGCGTGCACGACCTGCGTGGCGCCCTGGTGGAGGAACTGGATCTGGGTCTGCGCGGCGCCGGACGCCACGAAGTGGTGTGGGACGCCACGCGCTTCTCCAGCGGTGTCTACTTCCTGACC